>JALOOM010000107.1 GCA_025454395.1 Elainella sp. Prado103 | reverse complement strand
AGACAGCGTGTGAGACTAATGCTTTGCACTGGGCTAGAACTGGGCTAGATACTGGACTAGAACTGGGCTAGATACTGGACTAGAACTGGGCTAGAACTGGGCTAATCGGTATCTAGAACATCGTAAACAGTTGATCGATTGAAGTGCCGAACCCTAGCGCTGCCCGAATTCCCGATAGCAGGATGAGCAGGAGGAACATGAGCCCTGTGGCTAAGAGATCTTGCTGAATGCCACTTAATCCTTCCCGCCGCAAGCCAAAATTGACGGCAATATAGTAACCCAGATCATTCAGGGCTACCCCAAACACAGCTCCTGGTAAACCCAACAACGAGTAGCCTGTCCAGATCCCGACGGCTGTAAACATAAATCGACTTAAGTTGGCGGCAGCCGTATACTGAGGTCTGCCAATTGCAAATAAGGCCGGTTCATTCATGTTGCAGAGTAGACGCGGCCAGATGCCGATCGCCAAAATTGGCAACATCCAGGTCGCATTCAGATAGCGATCGTCGTAGAGAACTCGGATCAGCACATCGCCAAAGGCCGCCAAAATCGCCAAGCCTACTGCCAACAAAAACAAAATCCGTTTGCGTTGACTATTTAATTTCGCCCGCATTTCTGGTCGGGGCTGGTCGGCAATTTTTGAGAGGGCAGGCATCAAAACCTTACTGCTTAACGCTAGAGTGACCGCACGGGGCAAGTCCGCAAAGGTGAATGCAATTACATAAATGCCAAAGAGCTCTAGCCCCAGAACTTTGCCCAGGATGATTTGATCGCCCCGTTCAGCCAGAAATGTCATTGCAGTAGACAGAAAAATCCAGACTCCAAAGGAGAGGATCTCGCGCATGGCGGAAGGATCCAGTTGAAAGCGATTCAGTTTGCCGCCACTGAAGTAGTAGCTGGCCGCCAGTTGAAACACTGCGGAAGCCAAGCCACCCACCACTAAGGCAAAGACTGAAGGAGCCAACCAAGCCCAAACAATCATCACGGTGGTACCGAACAGTTGCCCCAAAAACTCTAAAAGCGCTACCTGTTTTACGGCAAGATGGCGATTGAGCGTATGGAGAGCGGTGCTGGTGAAACCGGCCAGCACGGCACTTAAGCCCACGGTTGGCAAGAGCCACAAGAATTCTGGCTTGTCATAAAACAGAGCAACCGGGTAAGCAATTAACCAGCAGCCGCCCCATAGCACAAACCCGCGAATCACCTGGATTGTCCAAGCTGTATTGAGAAAATCGGGGTCATCACCGCGCTTGTTTTGAATAATGCTGATGTTGATCCCGACATCCGAGAACATGTTCAGCCCAATGAAAAAGGTATAGACAAGGGCCATCAAACCAAATAGCTCGGGCTCCAACAACCGAGTCAAAATCAGGTTGCTGCCAAGTCGCAGAATTTGGCTGGCACCATAACCTGCGATCGTCCAGATCGCACCGCGAATGACCAGTTTCTTAATTGACGATGGTTGGGTGGAAGCCATGAGTTCACGCGAGAGTAGGACAGTCAGGAAGCAGAGTGCGGCTCAAACCAGATAAAGTCAGAACGTAGCATCAATGCTTGAGGAACCAGAATTCATGCAAATCGCTGCCGAAATTTCGTAAATTATTCAATTTTCATTCCTGAGTCCAATTCATTCCTGAATATCGATGAGTTTGTTTCAATTGACAAGCCACTCAAGAGGGAAGTAGTTGGCTGCAAAGCAGTCGGCATCAAGGACTGGCGAAACAGATCAACCAGTTTGCGGCTTTCAATTTGGGCATCATGTTGTGCTGCAACCCGCTTTGCACCCTGTTGTCCCAGGGCAGTGAGCGTTTCGATTGGTTGTTGAAGCACCGATCGCATGGCATCAACTAAGGCTTCAATGGAACTGGGAGGAACGAGCCAACCACAGTCGGGGGTCACCAGTTCGGGAATGCCTGCGATCGTGGTACTGATCACCGGCCGCCCCAGAGCCAAAGCTTCCATGATCACAACCGGCAGCCCTTCCGCAAAGCTGGGGAGCACAAAGGCCCGAGCGGCTGTGATCTGCGATCGAACTTCGGTGCTGCTGGCCCAACCCGTAATTTGAATCTGGGACTCTAACCGATCACGGGCAATCCGCGCTTCAATCTCCGATCGCAGTTCGCCGTCGCCCACCAGAATTAACTGGATTGGTAATCCTTCATCGCGGAGTCTTCGCACCGCCTCCACCAGCAGGAGTTGCCCCTTGTCTTCACACAAGCGCCCCACACAAACCAACTGGGGGCGATCAGGAATGGGAGTGAGGGGCTGACCGAGAAACACTTCATCCACCCCACAGCGAACGACATGAATTTTGTCCCACTGAGCGGCTGGACACCAGCGGTAAAGTTGACTTTTACCAAACTGGCTGATCGCCACCACAAAAGCGGCGCGATCGATTTTCTCCGGCAGGGCGATCATTTTGACCTTATCAAACTCCTCGGGCCCATGCACCGTGAAACTGTACGGCGGCCCACCCAGCATTCGACAGAGCAGTGCCACAGTGGTGGAGTTGGTGCCGAAATGAACATGCAGATGCCGCACTTGGGACTGTTGCAGCCAGCCTAGGAGCACACAAGCCTCAGCCAGGTAAGCAAAATGCTTGGCTAAACCCTGCTCAGAGCGTCTACTCAGCCGTACTGTGGCTCGTAGAGCTTGCAAAAAAGCGATCGGCCGACTCAGACTGACTTTCAACAGTCCGAATAGCAGCCCCAGGGCTCCGACCTGCAAAATAAAGCGCGTTTTGGCCAGTTCCTGCTGGTCAGCAGCATCTACCAGTTCTTCGGCCCGCGAACGAATGGAAAACCGCAAGACGGGAATGCCCGCTTGTTCAAGAGCCAAAATCTCTCGGCGAATAAAGCTGTGGCTCACCTTCGGGTATTGATTCACCAGATAGGCAATGGCGGCAGTGGGTTGGGTCATGTGGGATTTGGGACGATCGAGGGACTGAGGCTGAACCTGGAACCGAGGCTGAACCTGGAACCGAGGCTGGAATTGGGACTCAGGCTAAGACTGGGGGGCAAACCCCATTCAATCTTTAAGCCTGCCCATAAAACTCCTGTACAGGCACATGAATGCCATCCTGAATTAACTGTTCCCGCGATTTTACCGGAGACCAGCCCAACTTTTGCTCTGCTTTGGAGGCATCGAACTGGGCAGCAAACCCGCGTCCTTCGCAGTCGGCATAGCTGGGGAACGCGGCATTGGGATCGCGCCCGATCGATTTGATCACCCACTTCATCAGCGATTCCACATATTCTTTCTGTCCAGAGACTGGTACTCGCTTCAGCTTCAGGTGAGCCTGCTGCTCAAATTCATCCAGGTATTCGTTGGCCGTAATGCAAGGCGTACTGGTCAGATTGAAGGTGTCGCCATCAATCTGCTCGGCCGTGAGGGCTTTCACGAGGGCATCGGCCACATCTTCCACCAGGACGATCGGCAATTGGTTGTCGCCATTGCCCCAGAGCCGACAGACGGAACTATAGGGCCAGGCCGCAATGCCCCAGTGAGCTGGATCGCCACCGCTGCCCAAGACAATCCCCGGACGGAAGATCACGACCGGCAGTCCTTTTTGCTGATGCAGCTCCAGCAGCCGTTTTTCGTTTTCAGCTTTCGATCGAGCATAGGGCGCTGTGCGCATAATTCCCGGATGGGGTGGGGTGGCTTCGGTGATGGTGCCAGCACCTTGACCAGCGTAGTAGATGGCGATCGACGAAGTATAGATAAACCGTTTTACCTGGCGTTCTAAGCAAAGCTCAGCCAGCCGTTGGGTTGGTTCAACATCATATTGCAGATATTCAGTCCAGGTTTTGCCATTGCCCCGGGCCAGATGATAGACATACTCAATGCCATCCATGGCGGCGGCCAAAGACGCGGTATCGTTGAAGTCGCCTTTGACCAGATCAACCCCTAAGCCTCGCAAATCAGCCGGACAACTGTTGGGATCGCGAGTAATGAGGCGTACCCCATACCCAGCCGCACAGAGATGGCGCACGAGGGCTCGGCCGATGAAACCGGTACCACCTAGCACCAAGACATTAGCGGGTTTGGTTGCAGGGGCGATCGGTTCGGGCAGTTGGGCGGCGGCGGTGGGAGTTGGCAGGTGAGTTTCGCGGGCAATCCATTCAGCTAGGGCAATGGCAGATTCTCCCAGTTGGGGGCTAAGCCGCTCATCAATGGTTGCTCCCCAGGTTTGGTAAAAATTCTCCACGGTGCGGGTGATGCTGTACTGGAAGGGGCCACCGACCTTAGACAACTTCATTTTGGAGAGTACGAAATTGGATAGGGTCTGGGTGGCTTGGGCGATCGTGCCACGGGCTGGATTCACCACATTCAAGAAGCGATCCACGTCCAACATATAGGGCGTATGTTCCTGACAGGTGTAGGTGTTGGCTTCAAAATCGACCCGTGCTACAGCGTTGGTGCCCCGAATATGAATGTAATGTTCTGGAAACCCGTCAATAAATGAGAATCGTAGGCGAATGCTGGTGTTGCCCTTCCAACCGCGAATTTCCCAACGTCGGTAGAATTCCAACCCACGCGGTAGCTCAACCCGATCCTGAACATCGACGGTAATGGAATCCGGCTGTCCGAGGAGATGGACTAGATGGACAAAAGAGTGGGGGGCAACTTCAAATAGAATATTTTTGGGATTTTGTAGCATCCAAGCCCCATAGGGGCCGCCCTTGAGCTGTCCTAATTCTTTGTTCCAGACAATGTCGATCTGGTCGATCCGCCCCAGTCGGCCACTGCGTAAATCTGCCATGAGCCGCTCGTAGGCAGGGAAATAAAGGAAATTATGGCTGACTCCGATGATGCGATTTTGGGCAGTCGCTTCTTGCTGCAAGGCTTGGCAGTCGCTGACCCGATGGCAGAGGGGTTTTTCAATAAACGTATCTACACCAGCAGCCAGAATTTGACTACTGGTTTTGTAGTGAATGTGGGGAGGGGTTAAGACATGGACAACATCCAACTGCTCTTTGGTTAGCATGTCCTCCAGGTTGCCATAAACGGCTGGGATCCCTTTGGACTGAGCAAACTGTTCGGCTAGCCGCAGGTTCAGATCGCAAATGGCTTTGACTTCAACGTTGGGAACCGCCCGCAAGGCAGTGTGGTGGAAGTCTGAAATATAGCCTGCTCCCAACAACGCGACTGCAATCGAACGATCCTTCGCATTACCAGTCATGAATTTACCTCCCAGGTGATTGAACTACGTCTGATCCAACGGGTTGAACACCCTTATACTCAATGATTTCAGCTTGGCGATTTTGCCAACGATCGCGCTGGAATTTCAACAAACCCAAGGCTTCAGGAATGACGGAAACCCCACAAGACCAGCCCCAGGCCCAGCTATCTGCACTCGACCAACCCCGCCGCCGACTGCCCACCATCACTTTCAACGTTGTGATCGGATAGCGAGCCAGTGGCAACAGTGACCATCCCTGGGTCAGCCAAGCTGCACCTAAGGAGAGTACAGGCACTAGAAATCCCCAAATCCAGGTGCGACGAACCTCCCGCTGAAATTTCTGTTCTGGTGGTGCGCCATGGATCGAATTCACTAATCCGTAAGCATAGCCGCAGCGTTTCGCTCTTTGCCACCATTGGCTGAGGTGGTGGATGTTGGCATCGTGGAGGGTGCTGTTTTGGTCAATCCGGTAGATTTTGCCGCCCGCTTGGCGCAACCGCACACTGACCTCATCATCTTCGGCGGCGATCACTCGATCGTTATACCCCCCCACGGCGGACAGGGCGGCGGCTCGCATCATGACATCCCCGCCAAAGTTGCCAATTTCACCCACACTACCCGATCGCCATTCCACGTCACAAATCCGGTTGAACATACTCTGGTCGGGATAGCGTTCCCGTCGCCAGCCACAGACGGCTACAGCTTCAGGCGTGCAATCGAGAAACTGTACCGCAGCATCGATCCAGCCCGCCACGACCTCACAATCCCCATCCACGAACTGTACATAGTCTATGGAATGATGCTGTTGTAAATATTGAAAACCTGCGTTACGGGCTCGAGCGGCGGTAAACGGAATTGAAAGATCGAGGGTTACAACTTCCACCCCCCGATTCGTTGCAGCGATCTGGCTCCCATCGGTAGATCCAGAATCGACATAGACGATCGGAACTTCGGGTGAGAGCTGAGCCCGCAGGGAATCCAGACAGCGAATCAGGCGCTCTCCTTCATTTCTGCCAATTGCGACAATGCCAATTCGGGTCATAAAATGTTCAATTTTTGTTTGATTCACCCATCATTCAACTTAAGCGCTTATGGTGGGAGAAAACCCATGCTTTACCCGGAGTTTCACTGAAGCTTTACCTGTTATCTAGGGAAGTGTCCAAAAAGTAAAGAGGAAATAAAGCCCGATCGAAGAATGCCCGATCGAAGAATGCCCGATCGAAGAATGCCCGATCGAAGAATGCCCGATCGCCAGAACGGGTACTGGAACAGGAGACCCCTATCTTCCGCGCTGGAGAGTGTGACCGTACTCTAGCGCAAGACATCATATTGTCCAGAGGCTAATCGATGTTGATAAAGCCAGTGATGGTTCTCAGGATTATTTTCCAGCCAACGCTGGATTAAGGTGCCCCACTGAACCGGGAGTTGCAGGCGCTGCCAGGTGGCTTCAGTCGCTTGAGAAATCTGATGGTAGAGATCGGGCTGGCTGAGCGCTTCCCGAATACTATCGGCACAGGCGGCTGGATCACTTGCCCGGAAGAGCATGGCATTGCTGCGATGCTGAAGTCGTTTAACAAACATGGGATGGGTTGAAGCGACAACGGGCGTGCGAGAACAAAGCGATTCGTAGATTGTCATGGGAAAGCCTTCGGGATATTCCGGACGGCTGGGAACGAGCACGAGATCGGCTGATCGCATCAAGTGAACAATCTTAGGGTTAGGTACCAGCCCGAGAAATTCAATGTGATCTGTCAGGTTTAGTTGTTCCGCCAGGGATTTGAATGGAGCAATTTCACCACGTCCTGCTAGTTTGAGCCGCACTGGGAACTGATCTGAGCGCAATTTCGCAACCGCCCGAATGGCATCACCAACCCCTTTCGTTTCTGAGATCGAACCGACGTAGACTAAGTCATAGCCGTCTGGTTTAGCTGACAAACATTTCGGTTCAAACTGGCGAGGTGTAATGCGATGTGGCCAATCCCACGGAATGATCTTATTGGGATTCACACCCAATTTTTGCAAAGAGTCTGAAGCGGTGACTCCATGATTGCAGACCCAATGAATGTTGGGATGATTCAGCCTGCGCGAGAGTAAAAAGTTGGTGATGCGGGTCTTCAAGTTTGTAGCTTGGAAGGAATCCGCAATCACCACCAGGGCCGCCAGTTGCTGTTCGGTGACCCACTTTAAGAGTTTCCGCACCGGAGTATTGATCACTAGGTGAGTCGGGCGGAACTGCGCAATTTTCTGCACAATCTGGTCAAAGTTCACTTCCCCCTGAAAGCCCGCTCCGATCGCCCGTACTCCATTCTCCAGCACTTCATCATAAACCTCAGTTGTGATGCAGCACAGCACACCAACCTGTTCAACTTGCTGTCCTAGCTTTGCAACGAAATCAACTGAATATTTTTGTGCATAATAGGTTTCTTCTTCACCCGCTGCAAAACGCTGGAAAGCCTCTCGATAATCACCAATATATTGCACGATAAGCAAACGCATAGGTATCCTCCAAAAAATTATCCAAAATTACCCGAAAGCAGGGCTATTTTTAGGTCTAAACATCAGGCGCAAATCAGCTCAGTAGTGACTACCAGTCCGGGTTCAATTGATCTTGCTGTTGACCGCCCTGATTGACTGACAAAACTCAAACTGCCCACTGCTACGCAGAAGCAAGCTACACCCCAATCCCTCTCCCAGAGCGGGCGAGGGGCTTTCGAACCAGGATTTGATTGGAAGTCCCTTCGCCCCTAGTGGGAGAAGGGATTTAGGGATGAGGGGAAAAGATTGGTTAGTCATCAGGTTGACCGCCTCTTACGGATTGTGCTACGTATCTGGATCTTTCATATCAATTAATCCTGACTCTGAATGGGAGCGTTCTGGAGAGTATATCGATCATTAATCTCATATCTCAGATAGATAGAGTGGCTGGAAAGAGAGATGGAGATTACCTTCAGCAAGTTCCTGATGTTATCGATCGCACCCTATGTAAGTTACTCAAGTCTTGTATCAATTGAATACATTTGCCGATCACTAAGCCGATCACTAACATGTCTTTTGTGATGTCTTGACGTGAGCTATTTGATCTCCATCGAATCAACATCAACACCAACCCTTTAATCTACAATGGCGTGAATTTACCAGAGAGTCGATTTGTTGAGCAGTCAACTGCTGAAGTTGGCAAGGTAGAGTAGATATAAAGTTGATAGCTGTTAGGAGCCGTCAGGAGTCTTGTAGAAATAACTTGGGCAGGCAAAGGACTTAAGCCCCTTGTTACAGTCATCAGACTCTCCGACGTGATCAACTTATTCGTATTATTCGTATAAGCTGCCTTAGTCGCTGTTAGCTGTTGGCTGTTAGTAGTTGTGAGCAACCATGTGAGCATCCGCAATCTGACTGTCCAGATAGCGCGATCGAACCTTATTACCGACCTTCAAGGCTGCATCCTCAGAATTGAGCTTCAGGATTAGACCTATAATGCTGGCTCAATCAGCAATCTGACGATATTGAGTTCCGTTCAGATGATGCCTCATGCTGTTTCAGCAGTTCGATCGATGAAACCACTCATAAAACTCTCAGGCCGAAATCCGGTAAGCACCCTGCTTGCTAGTGGCTTTAAGCCACGCCTGCCCTAGGATGAAGCGATCTAGAGCAAAGTCAGTATTACGGGGGAGTCAAGCCGCCAGGAATCCGTACCGCTGAAACATGCTGAAGCATGACCCGCCGGACAACAAAAAACGCGCCTTTCAGCAGCGGTTGGTTGGCCAAACGATATCGCAACGGGTAATAGATTTGGAACATGTAAGATTTTCCTCGTTCGCTAATGGGTTATCAACCACTAGCTGTGAAGTTTACACAGTCTACTAGGGCTTGTACGGATGCTTCTCACTTGTTCGACGATTTCTCTATCATAGTGATTTCTCTATCATAAGGTAAGGATCACCATGACGGCGATGCTCCAAAAGAGCAGAATTGCACTTGTGACTCAGTTCAATCTACTTGTCCATTTTGGAAATTCCGGGACTATCTGAGTATTTAATCGTCCTGGATTTTACAAAAGTTTTACACAGATATCATTTGGGTTAAGGATTCCTCAGTAATTACCCCTGGGAGAGGGGTATAGATACCCGGCCTTAACTGAGCTCATCCCTCAGAGCCGGGAGATCACTATAATTACAGTATTACTACTGAATTACTACTGAGTTACTACGGATAAAAGCTCAATTGGGGTAGACCCAGGGTTTCTTCCCAACCCAGCATCAAGTTGAGACACTGGATTGCTTGTCCAGCCTGTCCTTTCATCAAATTATCGATCGCAGACATCACAATAATCCGATCAGTGCGAGGATCCACCTCAATCCCGATGTAGCAAAGATTGGTACCCTGTACCCATTTGGTTTGAGGATAAGTGCCGCTCGGGAGAATTTTCACCCAGGGGGAGGCCCGATAAAATGCTTGAAAAATGGTGATTAGATCATCCCGGACTAAACCTGGATCGCGCAAGGTAGCGTAAACGGTTGCCAGAATTCCGCGAATCATGGGAATCAGGTGGGGGGTGAATTGGATCATCACCTCATGCCCAGCCAGTTCACTACAGATTTGTTCAATCTCCGGGGTATGACGATGGCGAGCCACATTGTAAGCCGCGACAGATTGATCGGCTTCGGCCAGTAGCATATTCACTGCGGCCTTGCGTCCAGCCCCTGACAGCCCTGTTTTAGAGTCAATAATCGCTGTTTCAGGCATGATCAACCCCTGCTTCAGGAGCGGCGACAGAGCCAATAAGCTGGCCGTACAGTGGCACCCAGGACAACCGACCAACTGTGCTTCGGCAATGCGATCACGATACAGTTCGGGTAGCCCATACACGGCAGTTTCGGCGACTGCATGATCGGTGCGCTGTTTGCCGTACCAGGCCTCGTAAACTTCCAGGTTCGTAAATCGATAGTCGGCCGAAAGGTCAAGCACTTTGCAGCCTCGCTCTAAGAGCCGTGGAGCCATATCGCAGGCGAGTCCATTGGGTAAGGACAGAAACACGACCTGACATCGATCGGCAATTTTTTCCAGATCGATGGCTTCGATCGTTAATTTGATCCGATCGCCTAAGTGGGGATAAAGCTCACTAAACGACTTGCCAGCGCTGCTTTCACCCCCGACATAAACCAACTCTAGTTTGGGATGATCTTGTAGGAGACGCACGAGCTGCACGCCACCATAGCCTGATGCGCCGACAATTCCTACGGGTACGCGACCTGAATCACCCATGATGATTTACCGTTCTCTGCTGTTCGTAGAAATACAATAGATTAACTGGTTCGCTACGTCTATCCAATTCCCATCTATGCTACTCCGCATTTTAATGAGTGGCAGACCCATCGGCCGTATTCTCTGCTGCGGTGCCCAAAATTTAGGGCGTGGCATGGGCTAATTCGATGTCAGCAGTAGGGAAGGAGACAGAAACGATAAAATCAGATTGATACAAGCCTGGATCCAGTTGTTATAGACTCGAACCACTGCGATATAGTTACCTGGATTTTTCTGTGGAACCGCTACACTCTCAATCCTCCATGCCATCCTCTATGCCACCCTCCACGGATGTGGTCTCTCAATCGGTGTTCGACTCGATCGAAGATGCGCTCACGGACTTAAAAGCAGGTCGAGCGATCGTTGTGGTCGATGACGAAAATCGCGAGAATGAGGGCGATGTGATCTGTGCTGCCCAGTTTGCCACTCCAGACATGATCAACTTCATGGCCGTGGAGGCACGGGGGCTGATTTGTCTAGCCATGACTGGTGAGCGGCTCGATCAGTTAGATTTGCCCCTGATGGTGAGCAACAAGACGGATGAGAGCGAACAAACCGCCTTCACGGTCAGCATTGATGGAGCTTATCACCTGGGTGTGGGCACCGGGATTTCAGCCGAGGATCGGGCCCGCACAATTCAAATTACCCTCAACCCCAATGCTAAACCCACGGATCTGCGGCGACCGGGTCATATTTTTCCCCTGCGAGCCCGGGAAGGCGGCGTGCTCAAACGGGCTGGACATACGGAAGCGGGGGTTGATCTGGCGCGGCTAGCAGGGCTGTATCCGGCAGGCGTAATCTGCGAAATTCAGAATCCGGATGGCTCAATGGCCCGCTTGCCGGAACTGATCGAATATGCTCGACAGCATCAGCTTCGGCTGATCAGCATTGCCGATCTGATTAGCTATCGGTTGCAGCATGAGCGATTTGTGCAGCGTGAAGCCCTTGCCAACTTACCCACCCAGTTTGGGCATTTTCAGGTGTATGGGTATCGCAACCTGCTAGATGGCTCGGAGCATATTGCGATCGTCAAGGGCGATCCGGCCACCTTTCAGGATCAAAGCGTGATGGTACGGGTGCATTCAGAATGTCTGACGGGGGATGCTTTGGGCTCGCTCCGTTGTGATTGTCGGATGCAGTTGCAGGCCGCCCTCAAGATGATCGAAAATGCTGGTCAAGGGGTAGTGGTTTACTTGCGGCAGGAGGGGCGCGGCATTGGGCTGATCAATAAACTCAAGGCCTACTCGCTACAAGACATGGGACTAGATACGGTGGAGGCGAATGAACGCTTAGGCTTTCCTGCCGATCAGCGCAATTATGGCATTGGGGCCCAGATCCTGAATGACTTAGGGGTGCGGCAATTCTGCCTGATTACCAACAATCCTCGGAAAATTGCGGGCTTGAAGGGCTATGGATTGGAGATGGTTGATCGAGTCCCATTATTGATTGAAGCCACAACCTACAATGCTGACTATCTCGCGACCAAAGCCGAAAAGCTGGGACATTTGTTGCTGCAAACCTATCTGGTGACCATCTCCCTGCGCTGGCAAGAAACCCAGCTCTCTGTGACTGAACGCTATGATCACCTGGAAGAGATCCGATCGATTGCTAATCAGCAGCATCTGTTGTTGCAAGAAGAAGCCCGACCGTTAGCTAAGGCATTGTTTAGCCAGCCCGATCTGACCTTTCATCTCGGATTTAATCAGTCCCGCCAAGTCCCGGCTGATTGGTATCAGCAGTCTGATGCACCCGAGCTGAAGGGGATCGCCCAGATCTTAGATCAATTGGCACAGTGGTCTGCGGTACAGGAGCTGGAATTTCTGGTTTCTACGGGTAGCGATCCACTCACAAATCTGCAAGTGCAGCTCGATCGTCAAATTTTCCGCCTCGATCAACCACCGACGGCTGAATCGATGCTCCCTTCACTCATCTGTCAAGACTGGCAAACTCAGCGAATTTATGTCTTTTCGCGCCATACCCGCAGTGAGTAGTCAAACCTCTTTAAGGACACACCAAACTGCGGCTCCTGCGGCTCCGCCTGTCTATTGCTGCCTATGCTGACCTATTTCTGCAAAGTTCTAGGCACCTGAATCCCTAAAAACAACACCCGCAATGCCATAAATACAGCGAGGGCAAGCCAGAGTAAATCGTTGTTCTGAAGCTGCCAAGCTAAAAGGGCGATCGGGGCAAATCCAATCAGACTGGATAGAATAGCCACATTGCGCAAAGTGGGGCCTTCGGCGAGGCCTAGAAAGTAGCCATCGAGCATGAAGGCCAGCGATCCAAACCCCAGCACGGGGATTAGCCAGATCACCGATCGATCGATCGAATTCAGTACCTCCTGATGATTGGTGAGCAGGGCAAACAACGGTTGGGGGACAAGGAGAAAAAGCAGGGCAAACCCTAACCCAAAGCCAAGACTAGCGACTCCCGATAGTTGCATCACAAACCGGAGGCCCGATCGTTGTTGTTGTCCATGCAAAATGCCGATCAGACTTTCGGTGGCAAAGGCTAACCCATCAATCAGATACACAGCCAGGCTGAAGACTTGCAGCAACAGGGCATTTTCGGCAAACTGCACCTCGCCCAGCACGGCACTCAGGCTGGTGAAGACGGAGAAAGTTGATAGAAAAGCCAGGGTTCGGACGAAGATATTGCCATTCAGAGCCAGGGTTTGCTGCATTGCTGACCGATCCCAAATTTGCGAGGCAATTGCCTTGAGATCCCGCCAGATGACCGAGCGACCGATCAACCCTAACCCTAACCCGGCCATCACCCACTGACTGATTGTGATCGCCCAACCGGCTCCAGCACTATTCCAGCCCCAACCCACAATGAAGCCGTAATCCAGCAGAATATTCAACCCATTGCCGATCGCCGAAATCAGCAACACCTGACCGCTGCGCTCCTGTCCTAACAACCAGCCAATCACCACAAAATTAAGGAGCGTGGCTGGAGCCGCCCAGATGCGGGCATCATAATAGGACTGAGCTGCTGCTTCGATCGCCGGTTCGGCATTCAGCAGGGCAAACCCCAGTTGCCGGATGGGATATTGGCAAATCAACACCAATAAGCCGAGACCGATCGCCAAACCACCATTGCGCAGTCCAATCAACAAAACATCCGACGAATTCTTACGCCCAACTGCCTGTGCGGTTACGCCCGTGGTGCTCATTCGTAAAAAGCCCAAGGTGCGGTAAAGGTAGTTGAACAACACAGTAGATAGGGTGACCCCAGTCAAGTAGCGCAGTTCACTCAAATGCCCCAGAAACGCCACACTCACTAACCCAGCCAGCGGAACGGTGAGGTTAGAGAGGATATTGACCAGGGCTAACCGCAGAAACCGCTGGGTCAGAAACGCTTTGCTGATCAGATCGGTAGATTCCAGCTCCGATCCGATCGCAGATGGAACGGCAGATTCGATGGCTGGTTCGATCGCCAATTCTGGTAGATCCGGCATAGACTGAGGCTGAACTGGAGGAATACCCGACATGCAATCGCCCAATGAAGAACAGGGTTAAAAACTGCTGGAAGTACGCGGTTTGGCCAACAACCAGGCGGCAATAATGCCCCCAACGAAGCCAAACAGGTGGCCCTGCCAGGAGATTCCATAGCGGATTGGCAAGACACCCCAGATCATGCTGCCGTAGAGTAACCCGACGATCACAGACATCAGGATGGAACTAAAGCTGCGTTCAAAATAGCCACGCGACAACAAAAAGCCGAAGTAGCCGAATACCACGCCACTGGCTCCAATGTGGTTAGTGAATGGAGGGGCAAATAACCAAACTCCTAACCCGGAAATCAGCATCACGATCGCTGTGACAACCCAAAAGTCACTGGTGCGGCGCAACATCACAAACCAGCCCAACACGAGAAACGGTACCGTATTGAAGAGTAAATGAATGAAGTTGCCATGCAAAAACGGCGCAAACAGGATGCCTCGCAGTCCTGGGATCGATTGCGGACGAATTCCAAATCGATCCAAATAACCGCCCAGAAAGAGATCAAGGATTTCTAATCCCCACATGATTCCGACGATCGTGCCGAGAATGAGGACTTGGGTACCTATCTCGTTTAACAAACCCTTAACTTCTTCGCGACTCATGGTTAATGTGTTAATGAAACCGCTCACCAGTTCGGTAGCAAGACCACCTCTGCCGGATCAGCCCCATTCTAACGATCGGTCTTATCGATCGGTCTGAATGATCGGTCTGAGGGAGCAACCCTGATTGACTGACAAAACTCAAACTGCCCTCACCGCGAGGGGCTTTCAAACCAGGATTTGATTGGAAGTCCTTTCGCCCCTAGTGGGAGAAGGGATTTAGGGATGAGGGGAAAAGATTGGTCAGTCAATCAGGGGATCAACCCGTGTTCCGCATCCCTGCGGCAATGCCATTGATCGTCAAAAGTGCGCCTCGCAAGAGTTCACCTCGGCTATAGCGCGATCGAATAATCCCAGAAGCGGCACTGGTTTTGTGTTGTCTCAACCGTTTAAGCAGCGAGACTTGCAAGAATCCCAAAGGCACGATCGTATTGTTGCGAAGCTGAACCGAACGCTGCAAATCAGGATCGCCATCCAATAAACGGCGATGCCCAGTGATGGTCAACACTAGCTGACGGGTAAGGTGATATTCATTGGCAATCTGGTCAAACACCCCTTCCAACCGTTCCCGATCCTCGGGATGGCTCAGTTCCTTCACGTAGTGGTGGGCAATTTGTAAATCCACCTTGGAAAGGGTCATTTCACACTTAGAAATCACCATCTTGAAGAAGGGCCATTTGTAGTAGAAATAGCGCAGTAGTTTCATATTTTCTTCTGGGGCTTCCTCCAGAAAACTCTGAATGGCGGTGCCCACTCCATACCAAGATGGCAGTAGGAAGCGGGTTTGTGTCCAGCTAAACACCCAGGGAATCGCCCGCAGGCTAGAGAGATCCTTCTTACCACCACTGCGGCGAGCTGGACGAGAACTGATCTGCAACTGGCTAATTTCTTCGATCGGGGTCACCTGTAGGAAAAAATCCAGAAAATCCGGCTGTTCGTAGATGAGCTGACGATAGTGGCTGCGCGATCGAGCGGCCAACTCTTCCATAATTTCGTGCCAGGGCTGGATGTCATCAAACCCACTGCGGAGGAGGCTTGCCTGCATGACCGCAGTAGTCACGGTTTCCAGGTTGTAAAGCGCCAGCTCGGGCAAATTATATTTGGAAGCCAGGACTTCTCCCTGTTCGGTGATTTTGATCCGACCGTCAATGCTCCGCCCAGGTTGAGCCAGGATCGCGTCATAGGCTGGCCCCCCACCTCGACCGACCGAGCCACCTCGACCATGGAAAATCCGTAGAGATACCCCGTAGCATTCGGCAATACCCTGGAGAGCTTGCTGAGCCTTGTGAATCTCCCAGTTACTGCTGAGGAAGCCAGAATCTTTATTGCTGTCGGAGTAGCCCAGCATCACTTCCTGAAGCGGGACGATGCGGCTGGCTTCGTTGGCATGGGAACCTGGCTCTGGAGGGGCGGTGTAGCCTCCTGACAGCAGGGAGCGATAGAACGGCAGCTCAAACAGGTGCTGCATGACAGCAGGGGCACGCTGTAAGTCTTCTACGGTTTCAAACAGGGGCACCACATTCAGGCTGCCCGATCCGGTCGCAGGATCGTAAAGTCCAGACTCTTTCGCCAGCAACAACACCTCCAGTAGATCGCTGACATGGTGGCTCATGCTGATGATGTAGGTCTGGCAGATCTCCACACCAAATTCTTGCTGGAGTTTACGCACCATCCGAAAGGTTTGAATAATCTCGTTGGCTTTTTCCGAAAATGGCAGCTCAAACGGAATGAGCGGACGGCGAGTTTGCAGTTCGGTCGCCAGCCAGCGGCATTTCTCTTCTTCTGACAGGCCATCGTAGGGGCGGGGCAAGATCTGGAGATATTCCGTCAGTTCACTTAGAGTATCGGAATGGCGGGTACTTTCCTGGCGAATATCCAGCCGAGCCAGGTTGAAGCCGTAGATCTCGACCTGGCAAATCAGGTGTTCTAATTCCCGGCTCTGCAACCCTGTTTCTTTCAAGTTGCGTTGGATCAGCTTCAGTTCTTCCAGAAATTCTTGACCCGATCGATATACCATCGTCGGATTCACTTCCGGTACTTCAGTTTGGGGATAGTCTCCGTTATAGAGTTGCTGGCTGCGATCACGGGTGTTTTCTAACCGTTTTTGAATGTAAGCCAGTTTGAGCCGATAGGGTTCTTGGCGGTAGCGAATCGCCAATTGTTCATATACCTCCGGCAGTTGAGACTGATCCTGCTCCAACGACTCCAGAAGATCGGGCAATACATCACTCCAATGCAGCGACATGCTGAGGAGTCCAATCAGGTTTTTGACGGACTGAATATATTTCCCCAAGACCAAATTGCGCTGGTAACAAGCCGTTTTCCAGGTGATTTCCGGAGTGACAGACGGGTTACCATCCCGATCGGAGCCGACCCAAGAACCGAACTGACAAAAGTTATGCAAGGGGGGACGCAAACCTGGAAAGGTGGTGTGCAGGGCACGACAAAAGCGTTGATAGAGTTGGGGGATCGCATCAAAGAGCACTTCTTGAAAATAGTGCAGCGCGTAATCGACCTCATCCAACACGGTCGGCTTAAACTGATGCAACTCGTCAGTGCGCCACCAGAGCCGAATTTCATCGGTGAGCTGATGCCGCAGATCTTCCGTTTCCCAGGATGAGGAGAGTCCTAGAGTTTTCAAGCCTTCCTCGGCCTGGTCGAGCTGACGCAAAATTTTGGCGATCCGACGCTGCTTATCGCGAATCGTGTGGCGAACTATTTCCGTGGGGTGAGCTGTGAAGACTAGCCGCACATCCAGGTTGTCGATCAATTGCTGAATATGGCGAGGCGGCACATTAAGGCGATGCAGCTTGGGGAATAGGGCTTGCAGGGTGGGCACTTCGCGACGGACTGGGGCTTGCAAGTTGCGTTCCAGTAAATCTGCTTGGGGTGATCCAGACTGTTCTTCGGGATCGGCACCCCACAGCGAGGTTTCAGTACCAAAAATCGAATCCTCCTGAACGGCGGCTTGCTCATAGGCAGCTCGATATTGTTGCTGCTGCCCGCGCTGCTCGTAGTGCTGTTCGACAATATTAATTAGCTGAAAATAGAGCGCAAAGGCCCGTGCCGCCCGGATCGCTTCATTCAGATCCAGGTTTTCAATCACCCGTAGCACGTCTGTTTCATCTGCTTCAGTGGCTTCTGTTTCGGTTGAGTGAATCGATCGCAACTGCCGCAACAGATCCACTAGCGTCTGCCCGCACTCCTGCTGAAGTACTGATTCCCACAGATCCTCCACAATCCTGAGGCGATGGCGTAAGAATAGATCTGAAGCCAAATCAGGGGTCAACTCTTGAGCAGTCTCCTCAACGGCTAGTTCAATAGCAGCACTGGAAGGAAACGCATCGTCTGAGGATTGAAGGGTTGAGCTCATAATTTACCTGGCGAGATCATTGATAATTTTATGGTTTTTACTAGAGCAGATCTAGCTGCTTTTCGCCGCTAACCCCACTTGCTAGACAAGAATTTCGATCGCTTCAGCAAATGTGCATGGGAAAAGCGCAATCAAACAACTGGCATACAATAGCTTGCAACAGTAACTTGCAACAGTTTCCTGCCGCCAACTCTACAACGGTTTTGGCAGCATCCGGCATACCCAATCTAAACTGCGATTGAAAACAGAAATTTGTATCAAAGAATACAGTACTGCGTGAATGAGGTAGAAAAGATACCTGGATCACGGAAGAGATGACTCTGGAGAGGAATGCCGATCATTATCAACCAAATTGATCATGGATGAAATCCGGGAGCACACACGGTTAATTACATACTGTTAACTACAGAGAAATACAGAGAATACAGACTGCATTATCACCCATGCCCTCGCCTTTCGGTAAAGTTGTTGCCTATACATATAGCGATCCACTGTTAGAGTCTGTGCCCGAACTATCTATTCCAGGCTGGAGCTTCGATTGGACTTACCAAGATCAGGGGGATCGCCAACAGTGGCAACAGTTGTTACAGGATGCTCAGCAAACTCCTGTAGCTCAGGTGGTGATTCGGTTTCTGGCAGAACTAGGGACATCCCTGGCAGAATTGGGCGATCGATTAGCCGACCTAGCTGCGCTGAACATTCAACTGGTGGTTTTAGAAACCAGTGATCGAGAAACCAGTGATCGAGAAACCAGTGATCGAGAAACCAGTGATCGATCTGCATCGCCGGTTGCCTTGCTGGATCAACTCAGTGGCCTGTCCCAGACCACCTGGCAAGATCTGGATCGGCTGGCATCACATCGGCAGAGCCAGCAACTACAGCGGGGCCATGCCTTAAATCGCCTCAAAGCTTTACCCCCACCCGGCAAAGCTCCCTATGGTTATCGACGCGGGCGAGATCGCTATTTGCTCGATCGCAGTACGGCTCCTGTGGTGAAAGACTTCTTCGAGCATTTTTTGCTGTATGGCTCTCTGCGAGCAAGTGTGCGTTACCTGCAAAAAAAGTATGGGAAGCGCATTTCAGTTTCCACCGGCAAGCGCTGGCTGACCAGTCCCGTTTATCGCGGGGATTTGTCTTATCAAACAGGGGATGTAATTCGGGATACCCATGGGGCGATCCTGTCGCGGGAAGAGGCGGCCCAAGTCGATCGGCTATTACGACGCAATCAAGGCATGCCACCCCGCACCGCCAGTTCACCCCGATCGCTGTCCGGTTTAGTCCGTTGTGCCACTTGTGGGTCGGCCATGAAAATGGGGCGAGTGGCTCGATCCAGCGGTTCTGAACCTCGTGAATACCTTTATTTGCGCCCTGTTAAATGTCCTTTGGAGATTACCTGCCCGTCCTTGGCTTACCAAACTGTGCTCGACCAAACGATTCAGCAAATTTGCCAAGACCTCCCTGCGGCTGTGAATCAGGCCCAGATCCCTGATGTTGATCAATTGCGGCAACGCTACACCCAACAACTGACCAGCAAGCAGGCCATTCTTGACCAACTACCCCAACTCCAACGAGAGGGCATTTTAGACAAGCAAACGGTGGATCTGCGGGCTTATACCTTACGATCGGAAATGGCAGCCCTGCAAACTCAAATTTCCCAATTGCCGCCCCTGAACCTAAAAGCGATCGTGCAGGTGGTTTCCATTCCTCAGTTTTGGTTTGATTTGTCTGAATCAGAACGCCGATTTTACTTTCGCGAGTTTATTCGCCAGATCCAAATTGACCGACAGGCAGAGCACTGGCGGATTCGCTTAGTGTTCATTTTCTAACGAGTGCTAGCAAGTTCTAGCAAGTTCTAGCGATCGTTTTTCTCTGCAAAATTCAATTTTGGCAAGTGTTTCAAACTCAAATCCATGGTCTATAGTCAAATCGTCTATCGTCAAAACGGTTTGTTTGCGGGTTGAGTCTACCCGATCTCGAAAGATTGGGATCGACTGGACTGTTTTGAGATGGCTTTTATCAAACTGGTTAGGGCATTGAGCTGTGGTGAAAAAACTTTGGTACAAACAGAAACCCACCCTTCTGCTAACCCTTGGCAGTCTGGCTGGCTTTGTAGTGGGTGGAGCCGTGGCCTGGAATTTGTTGCAGAAACGCCCCACCTTGGCAGGGATGTTTGCTGGTGCAGAAGTGGTGCCACAAGATGCAATTATGACTTTGTCTTTTGCAACCGATCGCAACCAATGGCAGCAACTGCGGCGATTTGGCACCCCAGAAACCCAAACGACTCTTGATAAAAATTTGGCTCAGTTGCGCGATCAGCTCTTGGTAGCCAATGGATTTAACTATCAGCGGGATATCCAGCCCTGGGTTGGGGAGCAGATTACAACCGCGTTTTTAATGCCGCCCAATGCTGCTAAAGATCCGCAGGCTGATCGCAACGTTCAACCCTATGATCCAGAGGCTCTAGCCAGTGGAGAACAGTCTACGGTGATGATTTTGCCGATTGCTGATCCGGCGAAAGCAGAACAAATCTTAGGTCAGTCTAAGGTGGCTCCTGCCCAAGATGCGGTCGATCGCGACTATAAGGGGGTTACGATTCGAGAAGTGCATGGGCAGCAAGAACGAGCCTATGCAGCGGCAGTGCTGGAAAATCGGTTTGTGGCAGTTTCGAACAGTGGTCGAGCGATCGAGCAAGTGATTGATACCCTCAAGGGAAAACCTTCAGTCGCTCAAACCCCTGGATATAGCCAGGCCCTCAGCCATATTGCTTTGACCGATCCCTTTCTGCAACTCTATATCAATATTCCGGCTGCCAACACGCTCACGACGAATAATCTCAGTCAGCCTGTCCCGCCCCAATTGCTAGCACCCCTCAAGCCAAATCGGGGATTGGCGGCTGCCGTGGCTTTAGAATCAGAAGGGATGCGGATTCAGGGAGTTTCCTGGCTCGCTCCCAATAGTAAAACTCGCTTGAAGGTCAGCAACAATGCGGAACGAATGCCCTTACTGCTGCCGAACGAGGCGTTACTGTCTATCACAGGTGGTGACTTTAAGCAGTTTTGGCAGAACTATACGCAGGAATCGGCGGATGCGGCTCGCCAAGGTTTCTTGAATCCAGACACCTTGCGGCAGGGGTTTGCCAACCTGACTGGATTGGATTTTGACAAAGATCTGGTGAACTGGATGAATGGTGAGTTTGCCTTAGCTTTGATTTCTGCACCGAGCCAGGGGGCGGCTACTACAACCCCGGCCAAATCAGGTGCCGTGATGCTGGTACAAACCACCGATCGCAAAGCCGCAGAAGCCACGCTCCAAAAGCTAGATGAGGTGATGCGCACGCGCTACCGATTTCAGGTCACTCCAGCCGAGATAGCAGGCAAGCCGGTCGTCAATTGGGTTTCGCCCTTTACGGCCCTCAACATCACCCATGGATGGCTGGATGGCAATGTGGTCTTTCTGGCGATCGGTTCTGATGTAGCTAGCACCATTTTGCCTGCTCCGGCCCAACCGCTCGCGGAAAACCCCTTGTATAAGCAAACCGATGCTACCGATCTGGTACCCCGGAATGGGCAATTTTTCCTGGAGGTCGATCGGCTGCCGAGTGCCCGAACAAACCTGCCCTTACCGGATCTACCCGCAGAGAACCAATCGTTGCTGCAAGCGATTCGATCGATCGGGCTCACCAGTGCGCTGCAAGATGGTCGTACAACTCGCTATGACCTGCGGGTGCTGCTGCGCAAGGGAAATTCGCCAGGTGCGTTGCCTGCTCCTGCGGCGCTCAATCCCGCCCCAACCGCTGAACCTACCCCATCGGAGCCTGCCCCATAGAATATCCTGATGACGATCGATTCGATCGATTAAAAATCGATTAAAAACTGTGCTCGGTCTGCTCTGGCTCTGGGCTGTATGTCGCGCTTCTGCTAAGAAATCCAGCAGATTGTCAACATCAGCCAACATTTGCTAGCAAGACTCGATAGGATAATAAATGAGCATTTCTGTTCTACGTCCCGTTCCAATTTCTGGAGCCAATTCACTGATTCTGTTTGCTTTGGAGAACACCGCATGGATTTAGTCGCCCTTCAGAACTGGCTAGATAACGCTGCTTTTGCGGTTTTGTTTGTCACCATGCTGCTCTATTGGTGCAGCACCGCATTTGCGAGCTTGCCTTATCTGGCTAGTGCAGGCACCACCGGCATGGGGATTGCCAATCTTTGCATTGCGGCATTGCTGGGTGCCCGCTGGATTGAAGCTGGCTATTTTCCGTTAAGTAATCTCTACGAATCGTTATTTTTCATCGCTTGGGGGATTACTGCCGTTCATTTTCTGGCAGAGTCAATGAGCCAAAGCCGCCTCGTGGGAGCGGTGACTGCGCCGATCGCGATGGCAATTACGGCATTTGCTACCCTCACTTTACCTGCTCAGATGCAGTCGGCAGAGCCATTGGTGCCTGCTTTGAAATCCAACTGGCTGATGATGCATGTCAGTGTCATGCTGCTCAGTTACGCGGCTTTGATGGTGGGATCGCTGTTGGCAGTCGTATTTCTAATTGTCACTCGCGGCCAGAGCATTGAGCTGAAGGGCAGTTCGGTGGGGACAGGGGCTTATCGCCTGAATCGATCGAGTCTATCGACCCCGATTGCCTCCATCCGGGTTGAGGAACCGGTTGCTGGTTCCGGATTGCCTGAATTTACGGGAGCGGGGAGTACGGCTGTGTTGAGTGCGGTTAAACCGATGGTGAAACCTGCGGCTGTCTCGCTATCACCCCAGCGGCTCAGTCTGGCGGAATCTCTGGATAACATCAGCTATCGGATCATTGGTTTAGGCTTTCCCTTATTGACGATCGGGATCATCGCTGGAGCAGTTTGGGCTAACGAAGCCTGGGGATCCTACTGGAGTTGGGATCCGAAAGAGACTTGGGCATTGATCACCTGGCTTGTCTTCGCTGCCTATCTCCATGCCCGGATTACCCGCGGCTGGCAGGGTCGTCGCCCCGCTATTTTGGCCGCATCAGGATTCATGGTGGTTTGGGTCTGCTATTTGGGAGTTAATTTGTTAGGCAAAGGACTCCACAGCTATGGTTGGTTTTTCTAGCCCAGAGCCCTAGCTTCACACTTTTTGGGACGATTCTGCTTTGGTGACGATTCTGCTGCTAATATTCCCGGCCCTAATATTCCCGGCCGATTCCGATCCCACCCCGAGAAGACCCCCGAATAATCATCCCTTCTGGCAATTGAATGAACTCTTCCAGGATACGACTGTTGTTGGCAGGGCGATCGAGGCTTTGGTTAATCTGAGTGGCCTTATCATCAAGCCGCTCACCCCGCGCATCTGGACTGACCAGTTCAGAATCCTGTCCCACGGAAACAGAGGGCAGCGTGGAATTGCCTGAATTAGGGGCAGCGTTAGGGGTGACGGCGGGACGGGATGAAGCT
Source organism: Elainella sp. Prado103 (assembly GCA_025454395.1). Classification (GTDB taxonomy): domain Bacteria; phylum Cyanobacteriota; class Cyanobacteriia; order Elainellales; family Elainellaceae; genus Elainella. Next base: position 16,223 of record JALOOM010000107.1, on the reverse strand, counting down.
GGAGCTAAAGATGGATGATCAACCTGACTCACTTCTTGGATGATGGGAGCCGCTTCGACAGGTGCTTCCCTCAATAGGGCAGCAGTGGGCAGCAATGTGACGATGGCAATCAGACCTAAGTGTTTCATGGCGTGTGGCTAACTCTGAATCAAGACTGCTTGTCCAAACCTTAGCGAATCTAGCGCTGGTTTTCCAGATCCCCATCTAAAAAGTTAAAACAAAATCGGGATGCCCAGACGATTCAGCCCATGCGAGATGCGCTGATCGCGGTGTATCGTAGAAACATTGAGGAACCCAGCTTATGGATAAAGATTTTGGTCTATTGAGCGATGATGAAGTCCTGTTTGTACGATCAGGACGCATCTTGATGGCAAATCCGACCTTTAAGGTGAGCGAGTTTTTAGATTCGCTGGCACAGCTCATTAGTGAACAGGAAGGCGAATGGTCTGATGAGCGAGAAGGTTGGTTTACCGATCGCGGGCAAACCTGTGAGGTATTGCGATTTGGCAATCAGGGCTGGCAGCGAGGCCGGGTGCGGATCCGCTTAGAATTTTGCCCAGACAATCCGCCTAAACTGCTGAAGGAAAGCGCGATCGTTGCGGAAACTAGCTATGCCGACGAGTTTCGGGATGATCTTTACACCCCGCGTCGCCCGCCAGAGAATTCTACTAAAGATGCAACCCCTTGGCGCGGCAATGACGATCGATACCCTGACATTGACGAAGATTATTAATTCTTCAGCTCAACGATGAGGCTACCCCAGTCGGTGTTGAGAATGTGATTGCCCGATGTCCGATGGCGATCATGCCTGTCCTATCCCCATCCATGAAGCGTTTGACATCTGACTGGAGTTCTCTCCACGCCCAAATTCATCGCACGCTCAAGCAACGACAATTGTTGCCGATCGATCAAACCATTCTGATTGCTGTCTCCGGTGGACAAGATTCCCTCTGCCTACTGAAACTCTTGCAGGATTTGCGATCTCACTGGGGGTGGCAATTGGGGGTAGCCCATTGTAATCATCGCTGGCGGGCTGATTCTGCTGCCAATGCCGCCTATGTTCGAACAATTGCTGAACAACAAGAGCTACCCTATTATGAAGCGATCACCACGATTGATCTCAACAGTGAAGCCACTGCCCGGAGTTGGCGCTACCAACAACTGACCGAATTAGCCATCGCCCATGGCTACGGTTTTGTGGCAACTGGGCACACGGCTAGCGATCGGGCAGAGACCCTATTGTACAATCTGGTGCGGGGTAGTGGTCTAGATGGGCTACAGTCTCTGTCTTGGCAACGATCATTAGCGCCGACGGTACAGCTAGTTCGGCCATTACTAGAAGTGCAACGCCAGGAAACCGCCGCGTTTTGTGAAGCGATCGGGTGGCAAGTCTGGCAAGATTCAACCAATCAAGACTGTCGCTATGCCCGTAACCGAATGCGGTTAACAGTCCTGCCCTACCTGAAACAGCATTTTAATCCTCAAGTTGAGACTGCCCTGTCCCAAACGGCTGAGCTACTCCGGGCGGATCGAGAATTTTTGGAAGCAGCGGGTTTGACCCTCTGGCAACAAGCAGTGGCCAACCTGGAGCAACTCGCAGAATTACCGGCAGGGGCGATCGGAGCAGTGGATCGTCAGATTTTGCGACTGTCTCCGCTCGCTCTGCAACGGCGAGCTTTACGGCAGTTTTTGAAGGCAGTTTTGTCTAGTTCGCCTAATTTCGACCAGGTAGAAAAATTGCAGCGATTGGTGACCGCACCGAACCGGAGCCAGAGCGATCCCTTCCCTGGCAATATAGTTGCTCAGGTTGCCCATCCCTGGATTATCCTGGTGGCTCAAGCTGAAGCGAGTGGCTAGACAAGTCCAGCAGTTAGCCCAGACCGCTATCTCCTAGACAGCCACCTGAGCCTAATCAGCCTAAACAGTGGCTTCAGCTAGATTACCAGTCAGTTGATGCACCACTTGTCGCATTTCAGCCACCGCATGATGCTGGCTAGCACTAATCTCATGCACTTGATTCAGAGTTGCAGCGGCTGCTTCCGTATGTTGCTTGAGGCGGTTGAGATTGTCTTGTACAGGCTGAATCAGCTCTTGATAAAGATTGACCTGACCCCACAACTCAGCCGCCGTCTTAATTTGGGTACGCAACTGCTGCTCTACTTCCTGCAATGCTTGCCATTCTTGGGCTTGACTGACTGTTTGAGTTTGAACGGCTGCCTGTACGGGCTCTATCGCACTGCGTAGATCTGCCACTTCCTGTTCTAGACTCCGCAATTGGGTCGAGAGCTGGTGTTTGGCTTGCTCGATCGCCTTCAAGATGGGAGTGAGATCGATCGAATTCGCCTCATTAGGCGGCAATGGATAGCCTTGCCGTTTGGCCAGGACGGTCTGGTGGCACTTGAGAGTCATTTGCCGCTCTTGCAGATTGCGACGTTGCCCCACCAGGGTTTCATTTAGCATTTGGTAGCGATCCTGCTCATCGGCTAGCTCCGTTTCCAGCCGCAGTCGATCATATTCGCTGGCTGTCTGAATTTGTTGCCTTACTTCTTCAATCGTTTGCTGTTGCAACACCAGTTCTTCTTCCTGGCTGCTCACAAACCGCGAGAGCTTTTCCAGATCTTTTTCCAGATCGGTCACGATCCCTTGCAACTCTTCCAAGGGTAACTGCTCCAAGGCTTGGAACATCGATCGATCCATGCCATCGGCAAGCTGAGCAACCTGCTGATGGAGAGTTTCTTGAGCCTGGAGCTGAGCAATCAGTAATTGAGTTTGTTCTTGTTTCAACTGAAGCTGGCTTTGCTTAGACTCTAATTCAGCCTGGGATTGGAGGAGGGCGGTATGGGACTGCTGCCAGCCATTCCAGCGTTCCTGTAAGGATTGCACCTGGTGATCAACCTCTTGTTGCACCTGCTGGGCCATCGATCGTTGTTGATCCAAGTTTTGCCAATGCTGATGGAGAGCTGCCTCTTGAGCTGCAATCACTTCGAAACTGGCATTCAGTTGTGATTGGATCGAATCAGTCGGCATTGTGGCTGCTGCAATCCGATCGAGCATCTCCTGAAATTGAGTCGCTTGTTGGGCATCCAGCAAGGTCATTTGCTGAAGCTCGGACTGACGTTCCTCCAGCCGACTGGTTTCTCCACGCAATTGTGCCCAAGCCCCTTCCAGCTCTTGAGACTTGCGTTCATACTCTTCGCGCAGTTGGGTAGCTTCAGCTTGGGCGGTTTCAATCTCTTCGCGCTGCTTTTCCAACCGTTCTAGATCTTCTTCAATCTGCTGGAGCTGTTCTTGGGCCGCCTCAATCTCCATTTCCCGCCGATTGAGTTCCTGGCTTTGATAGGTCAAGGATTGTTTCCATTGCTCAATCTCCTCTTCCTGGGTCTTGGCTTTCTCATGGAAGCGGGAGAAATTTTGCAAAATGCTGACCAATTGCCGTCCTGCTTCGGCATAACGCTGCACCTGTTTGGCGGCCGATAGCTCAACCATCACCAGCGCCCCAGCACCTAGTGTCAAATCATCGGGTGCCGCGATAATCTCTTCCCCAGATACGGCACTCCAACTTAGCTCAGCTCGCTGGCAGGCCAGGAGTTTAAGTTCAGCTCGTCCCCCACCAATAACTCTGGCTTTTCTCAGAACTTCCGCTAGATACAGCACGCTGATAATCCCCTTCCGTGTCTACGCTTCAACCAATGAGTGGTTTATTGCCCTAGGTCTATTTCGGTCTATTTCTGCGACTTCAGGTTTTCAATTCAATCGAGTGAACAAACTTGCTCAATTCTCACTTCAAGACCCAAGCTGATTTGTCAGCCAAGTCTTTGTCAATCTTACCGACAACTGAAGCTTGACGGCGATTCCCGCCAGCATGAACTTGGCAACCCTGGTCGTTTGCTTGAGGTGATCAGTTTGCGATGGTCGGTTCACCATAACCTAACCCAGCTATCTCTGTCACATTTTTATGGCAGCAATACAGCAGCTTTATGGCGTTTCATAGCAGTCGCATGACAATTGCAGGATCGCCCCACTTAGATTTTCGATTCTGAGCTGAGGCTGAGTTTTTGAGCTGAGGCTGACTGAGGGATAATTGATTCCAGTAATCGCTCATCTCAGTAATCGCTCATCTCAGTAATCGCTCGTTTCAGCCAGTTACACCATCCAACCTTTCTATAGTTCCACTCTAACGGATCGATTCTAACGGGTCGATTCTAACGGCTTGATTTGGGTGGCTTGATTTGAGTGGCTTGATTTGAGTGGTTCATCTACCCAGCCTGATTGCTGGGCTAATTGCTGGGCTAATTGCTGGGCTAACAGACAGGCTCAAAGAACTACTGTCATTCAGCTTGGGCTTAGGCAAATACTCGACAGAGCTATAGTGATGGGTAGCAACAATTTTTATTGCATCCGGGACAGTGAATTTGCAGAATTAACCTAGGCTGGAAGGAAGTGGCAGGGAGTTAAAAATCAGGCTAGATGCAGGGGAAACTCAACGAGATTGACATTCGCAGCATTTTACAGCTCATCGAACTGGGTCAGCGGACTGGCGAGCTGTTTGTAGAATCCTATGGTTCGGCCAGTCCCAACCGTGAGACAGGGCTATCTTCGCTTCGATCGAGTAGTGGAATCCAACGCTCTTGGTTTGTCTTTTTTCTCAATGGACGAATTATTTATGCGGGGGATACTCACTCCACCCTGACGCGACTCAAAGACTATTTGCGTCGTTACAAAGCCGATAAAGCGCTGGACTATGACAACATTTCGGCGATCGCGATCAATAATGCCCCCGAATATGGCTATGTTTGGGCCCTGATGGAATCGCATCTACTCACGGCTGAGCAAGGGCGCAGCATTATTCAAAGCATGGTACGGGAAACCCTGTTTGATCTACTCAGTCTTCATCAAGGATCGTTTATCTTTGAGCAAGGATCGGCTTTGGCTCCCCAGCTCATCACCCTGGAGATTGGGCCACTAATTATGCAAACGATGAAGCAGGTGCAGGAGTGGAAGCAATTTCATCCCCACATTCAGTCTCCGGAGCAATGCCCTTGTTTGTCTGATCCAGAGCAATTACGCCAAAATCTGCCAATCACCAGTTTTGAAGCTCTAGAACGCTGGGCTGATGGCAAAACTTCCCTCCGTCAAATGGCCCGCTATTTGAATCGAGAGATTGTCAGTGTGGCGCGAGCGGTCTATCCCTATGTGAAGCAGGGCACCGTACAAATGCTGTTGCATGAATCACCAGAATTGGTACAGCGATCGGACAAAGTAGGGGTGCACCATGAGCAGATGCCCCGGATCGTCTGTATTGATGATGGAGCTACGGTGCGCGCCTCAGTAGAGCAAATTCTCAGCGAGCATGGTTATGCAGCCGCCAGCATCAGTAACCCGTTGAAGGCTCTTAGCCTGGTTTTCCAACTCAAGCCCGATTTGATTCTCTGTGATATCGCCATGCCCGAATTAGATGGCTATGAGATTTGTGCCATGCTGCGGAAATCTACTGCCTTTCGGGAAACTCCTATCATTATGCTCACGGGTAAGGATGGGTTCATCGATCGGGTGAAAGCACGCATGGTAGGGGCGACAGATTATCTCACTAAGCCATTTGGGGCAGGAGAACTGCTGATGCTAGTAGAAAAATATGTGGGGTTAGGTTCACCCCATTCTCCCAAACCCGAAAAATTATTGGCTGAGGCTCTGGAAGATGAGTTAGAAATTAATATCGAAGGTTCTCCCTCAATTTCGTCTTCGTGATGGCAACAGCATGGGGCTGAAGATTGGCGTGAACCAACTAGATGGGTGGACTAAGGAGAGGGTGGCAGAACCTGCAACGAACAATTGCCAGTCTCTATCCGGATACAGTCCGATCGAGACCGCTAATTTTAATATTATTCAGGAAAATCGCAGGCAGCAGCGTAGATCCACACCTGACAATCACGGTTTGAAATGGGAACGATTAACGATACAGAGATAACGATACAGAGATAAAGTAGACTTGTGAGCTGTCTCCGAGACCTCCATTGATTCTGGCACTGAACAGGTGAAATCAAAGTTATGAGTACCGTTTTAGTTGTGGAAGACAGTGTAACGCAGCGAGAAATGATTACCGACTTGCTGAGGGGCAGCGGGTTAACAGTTGCAGTTGCAGGGGATGGGCTAGAAGCATTGGAAAAGATTCAGGGCAATCGGCCCGATCTGGTCGTGTTAGACATTGTCATGCCGCGGATGAATGGCTACGAAGTCTGTCGCCGCCTCAAAGCGGATCCCAAAACCCAGGATGTGCCAGTGGTCATGTGTTCCTCCAAAGGTGAAGAGTTCGATCGCTATTGGGGCATGAAGCAAGGTGCAGATGCTTACATTGCCAAACCTTTCCAGCCAACTGAATTAGTGGGAACCGTAAAGCAACTTTTACGTGGCTGAACTTTTATGCAACGAATCAGTAGAATAGTTGCTAACTCAAGAGTAGGTCTGAACTTAAGATGGGTAATTAACTGAAACCGATCCGTCATGGACGACGAGTTAGGCAATTCGTAATAATGATACGAAACATTTTTGTGCGGGTAGGTTAAAAGTATTAGAGGGTTAATCTTTTAGCAATGAGTTAGGTCGAAATCAATGATCGGAAGTCCGGATTTTTTGACAGGAAAAGGGCAAGACCAAGCTCCAGAACTTCAGCAGCTAGATAGTCCTGAAGGAGAGCTGCACCTGCGCTTTTTTGTTTCATCAGGCGAGGAGTATGCCTTACCTGCATCCGGAATTCGAGAAGTCATTTCGTCTTCTCCTGATCGGATTACACCCATCCCTAACGTTTCTCCACTGCTACTTGGCACTTTGAATGTGCGGGGAAGGGTCATCTGGGTTGCCGACTTAGGGCAATTTTTGGGTGACAATACACCGCTGAGTACCGATCGCGCCGAAATTCCAGTCATCGCCATCGAAGATCAAGATATGATGCTGGGTTTAGCGATCGAGCGAATTGTAGGTATGGACTGGTTGGATGTCGAAGAAATTCAAATGCCAACCAATGTGCCAGATGGAATTGCGCCATTTTTAAGGGGCGAGTGGTCTGCGGGCAAGGAGAATCACCAATTTCTCCGCTTACTCGATCAGGTTGCGATTTTGCGATCAGCACGATGGGCAGCGTAAACAATGAAGCTTAGTTTCGGAGACTCGCATGGGCAGGAAAAACGAAATGGGATCAGGATCAACCAAGTTTGCAGATGAGTATAAACAGGCTGAACGAGCCTACATGCTGGGCAGCTACGAAGAAGCCGCTACCATTATCGATCGCCTCGCCGAAAACTATCCTTCTGACCCGAATGTCTGCCTGTTGCGAGGGCATATTTACTGCTATGGGCTTCAGCAGTTTGATGTCGCACGGGAGCAATACCAATCCGTGCTTTCTCTCACCACCGATACCGAGTACATCAATTACGCGAATAAGGGCTTGGCTGATGCAGAAGAGTTCAGTCAGGACTCGCCCGATCGGTTTGATAATGCAGAGGAAGGGGCAGACCATATCGGTACGCCTGGATTTTCAGATGCGGAATTTGAAGAATTTGGTCGCCCGTTTGACGAGCATCAATTCGGCAATCAATTTAACGATCAGTTTAATCATCAGTTTGCCGATCCCGATCAATTTACCGACATTGATGCCGACTTTGTCAGTACTGTCGGTTCTCAAGCTTCACCGTTTGCAGAAGTTAACCAGGATTCGGATTGGCAGAATGTATCGGTTCCACCCGACGACTTAGGGGACGATTTTGACTTCGCCGATCTCAGTTTAGATAGTACCGAAGATGTCCGGGAATTGAGTGGTGGGGATCTCAATAATCCATTTCGAGCCGCCACAAATCCTTCCAGTGCCGGTGTCCGGGCGAATGCCGCCTTTGCCATTGATGAATCCTTAACCCATGACAACCCGTTTGCTGAAGAGACGAGTGACGCAGGGCTAGAGGACTTTGATCAGGTGTTTCCGCCGCATCCGGCTGTTTCCACCAATGCTTCGGCGGCATCAGTCGATTTCAGTGCGCTGGATGAATTACCTGATTTTGATCCGAACCTGCCTTCTCAAAGTTATACAGCCGATAGCTACTCCGTTCAGGATTATTCAGATCCAGATTTTTCAATGCCAGCCAATGGGGAGCCAGACTATGGTGTGGCTTCCACCCAAAGCTTTAGTTTTGAGCAAACCTCAGAAGATGAAACCCTATTTATGGGGATGGAAGACTCTGCACCGACGAACTATGGTGGCAGCTATCCCGAATCCTCAGAGGGCTATTCGGCTAACTTCTATGACGATGACGATGATCATACCTTTGTGGCCAACAGTAGCGGGTATGGTTTTGATGCGGTGGATGAGCGCGAATTCTCCACCAGTGAAGAGCCTTCCTTAGAAGATGCTCCCATCCATCCGCGCAGTAGCGTTGATTTCTTAGATGAGTTTGATGAATTTGATGATCTAGGGAGTCTCCCTGATTTTGATTTGTCTGACAATTCAGTTGATTTTACGAGTCCATCGTTGGGATCGGGCATCACCTCAGCCGGGGGTTCCGTACCGACAACCGCCAGTTTTGACTTTAACGATACGGATCAATCGATCATTCGTGAGGACGATGTTTTTCCGCTGGCAAGCGCGGCTGAGCCTTTGCCGACCTTCACCCAACCCGATAGTCGCAGCATTGAGCCCGATGTGACGATCCAGCAAGGTTGGGCAGCTCCCTTAGAAAATGCGCCTGCTATTAACAAACAATGGATCGTCAGCGGCGTGACGGGTATGATCACGACCGTTGCAGTGGCGGCGATCGGACTGGTCTCTGCTAGCCAAGTGCCACCCTTGAATCGCTTGGCTCTCAGCGCAACTGCTGGGGTAGCAAGCTTTGGCTCGGCATTGGTGTTGTCGGGTGTGATGGCCAAACAAATGAAGCGATCCGCCACCGATTTGCAAGCTCAGTTTGATGCCGTGTCTCAGGGCAACTTCAACGTGCGGGCTACGGTTCATTCCCAAGATGAAATGGGGCGACTGGCCACCAGCTTTAACCAGATGTCACGGGTGATTTTAACTACCACCAGCGAAGCCCAGCGCAAAGCCGAAGAGCAGGAGCAGGCCAAAGAAGATCTGCAACGGCAGGTGATTCGCCTCCTGGATGATGTGGAAGGGGCAGCTCGCGGTGATCTGACGGTGCAAGCTGAGGTGACAGCGGATGTGCTAGGAGCCGTAGCCGACTCCTTTAACTTAACCATCCAAAACCTGCGGGAAATTGTGCAACAGGTGAAACTGGCAGCGCGGCAGGTCACGAAAAGCTCGACCGAAAATGAAATTTTTGCCCGATCGCTCTCTTCGGATGCGCTGCGGCAAGCAGAAGAGTTGGCAGTCACCCTCAATTCAGTGCAGGTGATGACCGACTCGATCCAGCGGGTGGCAGAAAGCGCCAGAGAAGCGGAAGAAGTGGCCCGATCGGCCTCGGCGACAGCTCTGAAAGGGGGTGAAGCGGTAGAGCGTACTGTATCGGGGATCCTGGAAATTCGCGAAACAGTAGCGGAAACCACCCGTAAGGTGAAGCGATTGGCAGAATCATCGCAGGAAATTTCTAAGATTGTGGCATTGATTTCCCAAATTGCCTCTCGCACCAATTTGCTCGCCTTAAATGCCAGTATTGAAGCGGCCAGAGCAGGAGAAGCTGGACGGGGGTTCGCGATTGTAGCCGATGAGGTGCGCCAGCTAGCCGATCGGGCGGCTAAAGCCTCGAAGGAGATTGAACAAATCGTGTTGCAAATCCAGAGTGAAACCAGCTCGGTGATGACGGCAATGGAAGAAGGGACTCAACAGGTGATCGAAGGAACGCGCCTGGCCGAACAAGCCAAGCGATCCCTAGAGGATATTATCCAGGTGTCGAATCGGATCGATGTGTTGGTGCGATCGATTACGGCAGACACGGTGGAGCAAACCGAAACCTCACGGGCGGTAGCTCAGGTGATGCAATCGGTAGAGCTGACGGCTCAAGAAACCTCCCAGGAAGCGCAGCGGGTGTCTGGTTCGCTGCAAAACCAGGTGGGGGTGGCCCGCGATCTGCTCTCATCAGTAGAACGGTTCAGAGTCGAAAAAGTCTAAGAATTGCCAGCCTGGAAATCGCCAATTTGGGGCTAGATTGCCAGTTATTGTGGACTTTGTACCCTGCTGGGCAGATCTTACCCTGCCCGACCAAAGACAGAATCCCGTGAAGTAAGGTAGGCTGAACTAGAGGTTTGCTGATTGTAACGATCGGCGCAGATCTCAGTCCGGTCGTTTCCAAGCCGGTGTCTTTTAGTGTGAGGTTGGGCATTTTATGCGAGTTCTGCTGCTCTATCCCTTATTTCCTAAAACGTTCTGGTCGTTTGAAAAAATCCTGGAATTGGTCGATCGCAAGGTCTTGCTCCCCCCCCTCGGGCTGATTACGGCGGCGGCTATCTTTCCGCAGGAGTGGGAATATAAGCTAGTCGATCACAATGTGCGGGAAGTCACAGAAGCGGAATGGGAATGGGCTGATCTGGTGGTGCTCTCTGCCATGATTGTGCAGAAACAGGACTTTTGTGACCAGATTCGCGAAGCAAAACGGCGCGGCAAAAAAGTGGCAGTTGGTGGCCCGTATCCCACCTCAATCCCAGAAGATGCCTTGGAAGCTGGAGCCGATTATCTGATTTTGGATGAAGGTGAAATTACCATTCCGCGCTTCGTGGCAGCCGTGCAGCGAGGAGAAGCCCAGGGCATTTTTCGATCGGATGGGGATAAGCCTGATGTCACCAGCACGCCTGTGCCACGCTATGAACTGCTGGAATTAGATGCCTATGATTCGATGTCGGTACAGTTTTCGCGAGGCTGCCCATTTCAATGTGAGTTTTGTGACATTATCGTTCTCTACGGACGAAAACCCCGCACGAAAACCCCAGAGCAGCTTTTGGCAGAACTCGATCGATTGTATGAATTGGGTTGGCGGCGGGCGGTGTTCATGGTGGATGATAACTTCATCGGCAACAAGCGCAATGTCAAACTATTGCTCAAGGAACTGAAGCAATGGATGGCCGATCATGAGTATCCCTTCACCTTTAACACAGAAGCTTCCGTGGATCTGGCTCAGGATGCGGAACTGATGGAACTGATGATGCAATGCAACTTCAATGCGGTCTTTTTGGGGATTGAAACCCCAGATGCCGACAGTCTGGAGTTGACCAAGAAGTTTCAAAATACGCGCGGTTCTCTGGTAGAAGCCGTTCAGGCCATCAATCGCGCTGGGCTGCGCATTATGGCCGGTTTCATCATTGGTTTCGATGGTGAGAAAAGTGGAGCAGGCGATCGGATCATCAACTTTGTCGAAGAAACCGCAATTCCAACGGCGGTGTTTGGACTATTGCAAGCGCTGCCCAATACAGCTCTGTGGCATCGTCTGGAGAAAGAAGGGCGGTTATACGACACCAAAACCGATGGCAACCAGTTTGCCCTGATGAACTTTGCCCCGACTCGCCCGATCGAGGAAATCGCCCATGAGTATGTCCATGCTTTTTGCACTCTCTACGATCCTGCACGCTTCTTAAGCCGAGTTTATCGGCATTTTCTGCACCTCCAGCCTTCTCCCTGTCCCGTGCCCTTCCGGTTCCCCAGCCTGACTGATCTAAGGGCTCTGGCGATCGTAGTTTGGCGACAAGGCTTTAAGCGCAGTACCCGCTGGCAATTTTGGCGGCAATTCTTTGGGATTCTCAAACATAACCCTGGCGTTTGGGATCACTATGTCACCGTCTGCGCCCATGCTGAACATTTTCTAGAATATCGGCAAATTGTGCGCGATCAAATCGAAGCTCAGCTTGCTGAATTTCATGCAGAACAAGCTCGCAGGGCTGACCTCGCTGGCACTAAAGCTGAAACTGAACTGGCAGGTTCCCCAGCCGCGATGATTGCTAGCTAGGGGGTGATGGTGAGTCAGAGTAGGGGAGTGGGGGTTAAGGGGTCAGCACCATTTATGATCTGGCTTGCCTTGCTAAAAGCATCGAAGTTAAACCGATCGAGATGATATCAAGATGATATCGAGTTGGCGGATTGGCTCTATTTGCGGTATCCCGTTGTTTCTCAATCCACTCTGGTTTGGTAGCTTGGGCTTATTTGCCTTCCTGTTTAGCACGATCGACTGGGAAGCCGATGCCGACTGGAGTTGGATCGCAGGTGCCAGCTTGGCGCTACTGCTGTTTGGCTCAGTGTTGCTCCATGAATTGGGGCACAGCTTGGTCGCCCAGTCCCAGGGCATTGTCGTCAATTCGATTACCCTGTTTCCACTGGGGGGAATTGCCTCGATCGCCCAGGAATCCAAAACGCCGCAACAGGCTTTTTGGGTGGCAATTGCCGGGCCCACCGTCAGCTTCGTCCTGTTTTTAGTGATGTTTGTGGTCAGTTGGTTTTTGCCTGAATCGCTGCCCAAAAGCGTTCTTAGCTATCTGGCTTGGATTAACTTAGTGCTAGCCCTATTTAATCTGCTGCCGGGTTTGCCTTTGGATGGCGGACAAGTGCTAAAAGCGGCGATCTGGCAAATCACTGGTAGCCGAATGCAGGCAGTACGTTGGGCCGCTCGCTGTGGTGAAGGGCTAGGTTGGTTGGCGATCGGCTTGGGACTAGCAGGATTTATTGGGTTTGTCCTGCAATTTAACTTCCTCTGGCTCGTGATTTTGGGCTGGTTTGGGGTGCGTCGGGCTCGTTCCTATCGGCAATCTACCTGGCTGCAAGAAACGCTGTTGGCTTTGCCCGTGACGGCAGCAATGCAGCATCAGTTTCAGACGGTGAATGTGGATCACCCTCTCGCAGCATTTGTGGCGCAAGCATTGATGGTTTCCCCTGATCCGACTTCTACTCCCACCCCTGGACGGGCGATCGATCCCACGTCATCAAAGCCACCTGGAAGCGATCCAGGCGCAATGCAGCCAAATGCATCTGAACTGATTTTGAGGCAGCCTATGCCAGTTAGTTCAACCCCGATCGACTCAACCCCGATCTACTATGCTGAGGCTCAAGGGTGCTATGTAGGGCTGGTGGATCTGAACCAGCTTGCTGCGATCGAGCGGAGCCAGTGGGAAATCCTGACGGTACGATCCATTACCCAACCCCTTGAGACCTTACCGACCATTGCAGATACAGCATCGGTCGCAACTGCCATTCACCAGTTGGAAACCGAGGGCGATCGTAACCTCATCGTGATGACCGCTGATCAAAGAATGGTGGGGGTGATCGATCGCAGCAGCATTGTGCAGGCAGTTGCAGAGGCATTGAATTTGGTTGTGCCACCGGCAGTACTGGAGCAGATTCAAACCGTAGGACAATTTCCCGCCGATCTCCCGCTACAGACGGTGGCTGAAGATGCACTGCGGTAGCTATTTGATCTTTGATCATTAACTTTGCCGATTGGCTTTTGTTCGCGACTCTGCCAGTTGACTACAACTCGACGACCAGTTAACTACGATCGCGAGTAAGTTGAACCTAGGGATTCCTGTAAAGCGAACCCAGGGTAGACCTGGCAATATTGAGAACTCTCTTGTAGTAAAAACTCAACAAATGTTTTCGCAACGGTTGAAAGCACCTTGTCCTGACGAAAAAGGACATACCACTGCTGATGAATGGGAAAGTGTTCCACATTCAGTATGGGTAATTGAGGCGTGGAATTTTGATCGATCAAGCTATGCCAGGAGAGAATACCCAACCCTAATCCTTGGCTCACCGCTTGTTTAATTGCTTCATTGCTGCCCAATTCAAATTGAGTGCGTACAGAAATGCCTTGCTGCCGAAAGAGCAGTTCAGATGCTTCCCGGGTGGCTGAACCCCGTTCGCGCATCACAAAGGGTTCGTTAGCGATGTCTTGTAGCGTCAGCTTAGATGGAGTCTGAGACAAGGGGTGATCGGGAGGGGCAACCACAACCAAGGGATTGCATAGAAAAGGAACTGTTTCCAAGTTGGGGCGATCGGGCAAACGACTCAGAATATACAGATCGTCCAAATTTTGATCCAATCGATTCAAAATCATCTGGTGGCTATTCATTTCGAGCGCAACATTAATGCCAGAATACTGTTGGCAGAAGGGATTAAGCAGTTTAGGAATAAAGTATTTTGAAGTTCCCGTTGCTGCGATCCGTAATCTCCCTTGCGTAATTCCCTTCAGTTCAAACAGATACATTTCCAACTGTTCCAACTGGGCAAAAACTTCTTGACAAGTTTTTAACAGCGCCTCTCCTGGTTCTGTGATGTACAGTCGTTTACCAAGTTGTTCAAACAGGGGTAAACCAACTGTTTTGGATAAGTGCTTCACCTGCATCGAAACCGTAGGCTGGGTTAAGTGCAGTTCTGCTGCTGCACGAGTCAGATTTCCATGTCGTGCGGTTGCTTCAAAGACTTGCAGTTGGCGGAGTGTCATGGACTCCCATAGCAAAAGTCGCTTTTTCCCGGTTTTATGTTGGTCTTCCATTGCGTCTAGGAATTACTGATAAATCTCCGGTTGAGTTAGTTGGTTGAATTGGTTCAAGTTATCGCAATTGCAATCATTGCAACCTCTTGCCGAGCAGCAATGGCAAAATGCGGTAGAAGCAACAAGGAACGACGAAGTACAGACCTTGGCTTACTTAAAAGCCTTGACTAGAGTCTCAACTCTGGTTCAGCGTTCTACCCGACCGATATAGAGCCCAATGCCCTGACAAACATTTAAACAACACGGATGTTGCTTAACCCAACTATACACTACTTTAGCAACATAATCATTGCTAAAGTGACTCAAGTGACCATGATGAGGTGGATCGGTTGCATTTTTCCACCCGAAACAAGGCGGAGTCGCTTGGCAGAATTCATCTCACCCAATGCAATTTAACTGGCTAATACTGCGGCTCGCCCTGATTGACTGACAAAACTCAAACTACCCTCACCCCAGCGAGGGGCTTTCGAACCAGGATTTGATTGCAAGTCCCTTCGCCCCTAGTGGGAGAAGGGATTTAGGGATGAGGGGAAAAGATTTGTCAGTCAATCAGGCGGCTCGCCTGGTTGAAAGAGAGACTCCTTGAATCGGCTAAGATACGGATTAATTCAAAATTTGTTTCAGTTTCAATCGATCGCGACTATCTTGAAACATGTTTAAAGAGCACGTTTAAAGAGCATGGTTAAAGTAAACCTACGAGCCTCGAAACTGAATCCGGTATCTAATTTCTAGGAGATATTTTATGGAAGTTGATCCTCCTGCCAAACAGAGTAATCAGCCATCTACGGTTCAGCAATCTGAAGATAAGCTGCCTCGAAATTTATGGATCGAGATTATTTCAGTGCTCACCATTGGATATTTAATCTTTAGTTTAATTATTCCTATGTTTCTGAAGCCAGAGCGACCCCTACCCAGAAAGATCGAAACGCCAGATATTATTTTGATCGCCCTAGTTTTACTGTTTAACTCTGGTCTGTTAAATCGGTTAGAAGATTTCGGTATTTCTCAGGATAGTGGGGTGACTGCTCGATTCAGGCAACTGAAGCAGGAAGTCAATGATCAAAAAAGACAAATTGATGAACTGCAAGCTCAACAATTGCAACAACTGGAAGAGCAGCAGAAAAATTTAGAAGAAATGCAAGCTTTTATGTATAACTTTCTGCTGGGCGAGAAAGACTATGAAAAAATCAGGCAGCTCTACCAACATGCTCAAGCAAAAACGAGATATGAATTTTATGTCTCTGGGCGCGTGGGTGACGAATTAAGACGACTGCGAGATTTTGGATTAGTGAAAACGAAATCGGGGTATATCAGTGATGTGGTTCGAGCTAGTGATGCGGGTAACCATGCGATCGATCTGACACAATATCTTGATGTAACCGATCTCGGTAGAAAGTTTTTGGCTACTCGCGAAACGTTGGAATCTAATTTGTAAGATTCCTTTTGCTCAATCGGCAGGTGCGGGTAACGTCGTTGATGCTTACCCTGATGATTCACCTTATTCCCAACCACGCCCAATCCATAGTGACTCCTATGTAGTGGCTCCTATGTAGTGACTCCTATGTAGTGGCTCCTATGTAGTGACTCCTATGTAGTGACTCCTATAATGCTGCCCCTTGCTGACGAACCAGGGATCGCCAAAAGCAGTGCGCCTTGATGTGGTGCCTTGATGTAGTGCCTTGATGTAGTGCCTTGATGTGGTGCCCTGGGGAATGAAGGGAAAAGATTTATTAGCCAATCAGCGTTAAACTCACAAACAGA
>JALOOM010000151.1 GCA_025454395.1 Elainella sp. Prado103 | reverse complement strand
GATCGCCTTGCCGTTCCGGTGCATGCGGTTGTTAGACAGCTCTCCTGGACAACCTACAACCACGATCGCTACAACGTCCTGTCGAGCCGAGTTAAGTTTAGCAATTTGCTGATCATGCAGATGGCGTAGATTTAGGCGTAGAGACTGTATTGGTAAATTGTCGAAATTCTTCGAGGGTGGGTTCGCTGGCTTGATGTCGCTCCAAAGTGTAGTCGCCGCTGCCAATTTCAAGTTGGTGAAGAAAGCGCAACATGCCAACGGCTCCGAGCGAATCAATCAGAGCTTTGTAGCCATTTTTTCTAATTTCAGCTTGTTTCATGGTTTGCATTTTCCTCTTGTAATAGTTTCATTAACCAAACGACTGGATTTTCGACCGGGATAGTCACTACTTCAGGATACTGCCTGGCTTTCCGTAGCAGGCGATCGTCGGTGGTCAGGAAAATATCGACTGACGCTGACTGGGCAAATGCCAGATGTAAGGCATCGTAGAGCTTAAATCCTAGCTGCATCAACGACTGGGCATGAGCTTCAATTTCTGGCGTGGAGGAAAGGTGGGTTTGAGCAATGGATATAATGGCTTCTTCATCCCTGCGACTAAGCGGTTGTTTCTAAAAGGATTTGTTGCCAAGAGTTGGGGCTGCGTTGGCTAATGTAAAGGATTTCAATGCCAACCACTTTACCCTCAGCGTTGTAATCCAGAACAATGCCGTCGCTAACTTCTTCGGACTCGATGATGGGGGTATCGTCGAGCCGCAAATAAAGGGCATCATCGTCTTTATGAACCGTTAACTTCATTTGACTCTCCTATCAAAAAAGATCGTAACAACTCGTTGGGGATTAACCGTTGGGTTGACAATCTCTCGCAGCCATCGATCGCCAAAATCTGGAATTTGTTTCAGGTAGTGGGTGTTGCCATAAGCATCGGCAAGGGGCAAAAGCCGATCGGGGGTGGAAAGGGTTTCAGTGAGCCAGGATGGTTGAATGTTTCGCTCTTGCATTTGGAAGTGGGCATGGGTAGAGAGTTCAAACCCGTTGATCATTGCCCCTCCTTCCCCTCAATGATTGTCCGCTCTGCATTGGTGGGCCATTCCTGGGCTAAGTGATTTCAGCCAGTCGTCCCATTTCAACGCTCACGGTGTCAAACCGATTGTCGTTAGGATGATAGGCAAGAATTTCCATGCCAATGGGTTCGCCTGTGGTTTCGTCTTTAATTAAAATCACCCCATCACCCAGTTCGGTCGCAATTTGATTTTTGCGGGGTGGTTGCCAAAACACGGTGAGTAATTCCATTTCTGGCTCATAGTAGATTTTTATTTGTGCCATATTAAATCTCCTTCTTTAATTGCGTCTGTTTGGTAGGCTGTGATCAGAAATCCGTCTCCGTTGAGTCGTCTCGCCACTGCAACAACCCACCGTTTTGCTTTGAGGGTGAGATAAAACAAAACGATATTGGGATCGCGGCTGCTCTGACGGATTTCGTCTGGATGGGTCAGGGTTTGGATGACTTCTGCTTCTAGATCGGCGATGTCTGGATGTTTGATGATCAGTTTTTGCCAGTAGTCTTCTGAGGTGCGAACACGAAAGCCCAACGGGGTGAGGATTTCAAATTTACTCATCGATCCCTCCCTTCGATGATGGCGCGTTCGGCATCGGTGAGACCATAGAGACGGGCAACGATGTCATCTAGATGAGCTTCACATTCACTAGCGATTTTATGTTGTTCACTGCTTCTTGAATAATCATTTGATTTCTTGATTTCAAGAATCTCATCAACAATATCAATAACTTGCTTCTGCTGCACCCCAGAAACTTTCTTAATTGGAACTTGTGTTAATGGAGTATAGTACAACTCCAACAAGTTTCCCTTCCGTTTTCCCTTGTGAGAAAACCAGAGTCTATAAAGAGAGGAATTTAGCAAGCCCATTACATACTTCAAATGAGTCTCCTGATCTTTTTGACATATGTAATAAACATCAGCACTCGAATACCACTCAGACTCAGTATATGCAAAGGTATTCCGAGGTGATCTTTGAGGACATACAAGTTTTGGTTGTACAAAGCTGTCTCTATCTTTTGCCGAAAATAGAACCCACCATTTACCAAGTTTTACAGCTGCTTGAATCTCACCTCTATTAAGACTCCTAGACTTTATTACTTTCTCAAAAGTCGAAAAGTGATTGTAAACATTTGGGAAATCCTCAATTTCAATTTCCCTGGTAGCATATATCCAGATCGTCTTCATCCAAGTTGATGTCTTCCTTTAAGTATTCATAGAGAAACTTGAGGTAAAGCTCATAAGGTGTGATCGTATCGTTGAGCCAAGTTCGTTGTTGAACCGTGGCAACATAGTCAGCGGAAATATCAACTGCATCCGCCCATAAAGCCTCAAACTGCGCTAGGGCAAACTCCACATCTGCCCGATCCTTTAGCTCTACATTAAATTCTCGGTTGGCAACTAACCCTGACCAGGAAAAATTGCTTGACCCCGTAATCACCCGCCCAAAATCGCGATCGCCTTCACCAAATCGGCTGATGTAAACCTTGGCATGAAGATTTGCGCTGGGATAAGCCTTGATTTCTAACTTCCCAGAGCGAATAAATTCAATAAATTTTTGCACGCCCAATTCCGTATCATAGGAGTCCTGAGCTTGCGCTATCTCTGTTGCCACTTGAGCCTTGACCTGCTCTTTAGTCCGTTTATAAGACTCAAAATCCAGATTCATTTGAGCCTGAGCGACTTCAATTAACTCAAACGCCTTTTGATCCACCGTGAGACCAACTAGAATCCGAATACGATCAACGGTTTCCAATGCGTCATACAGTTGATGGAAACCACTTGTTCGGAAATAACCCACTAAAACATCAAAATACTGCACATCCGACAGCGTCCGCTTGAAGCGATCGAGTAGCGTTGCCTCCGGTTCATTAGTGAAAAACGTCAGATCCGTTGTCATTAGTGCTGTTTGCGCTTGACTAGACTCCTAATTTTAACCCTCTATTCCTGAAATAGTTATTGACTCATGCAAGCAGGGCAGAGCTTAGGTTCTTTCTTCGGATAGCCTAAAGGCTTGGCTGGCTAACGTTCCGGTTGAGCGGCTGAAAGTAACCTTTGTATTCACACCAAGTTTTCTCGACAGTCCGCTCCAACCGGGTTGCTAGCTAGATGACTTGCCTTGTGCAGCGTCAAAATAAAAATTTAGGATTGGCAATCTAGTAACAGATATTCTCGTCGAGAATTCTCTAAAGATACCAATCCTAAAAATTAAGCTGTGACAATGCACTATGCTACGTGTGCAAATGGAGTAACAGGAATGTGACTATACACTTCTGCATTATCTTCCTGAGCCTGACGGAGATCGTAGTGTGCTTGAAGATTCAGCCAGAACTGAGCACTGTTACCAAAGTATCGTGACAGACGTAGAGCTGTATCCGCAGTGATACTACGCTTCCCAGCCAAAATCTCACTGATACGAGTTTGAGCTACACCGAGATCTTTGCTAAGTCTGTAGGGTGTAATATCTAGTGGTTCCAGAAAATCCAACTTTAGGATTTCACCAGGATGGATGTTTGGCAAACGGTTGCTGTTCATGGCATTTAGCTACTCTTAGTGGTAGTCCACTATTTCTACCTGATCGGCATTACCTTCATCTGTCCAAATGAAGCAGATTCTCCATTGGTCATTGATGCGGATGCTGTACTGCCCCTCACGATCACCTTCCAATTTCTTTAGCCGATTACCCGGCGGGACACGCAGATCATTAATCGATACTGCTGCATCAAGTATCAGAAGTTTTCGTAGAGCGACCGATTGAATACCAGGCGGATAGTGACGAGACTGAAACCCCTCGAAAATGAGCTTAGTCTCTTCGGACTTGAAATTTACGATCACGATTAAATACTAACGCATGGCGATACTATTGTCAAGCAGGAGTAAGATATTGTTGATCTGAGAGCCAATCTAGCTAACGACTTATTATACGGACTCAATCCGCCTATCCACCCCGATCGCGCCACTCACCAGACTCCCTGCAGCCTATCTACCCGATGGGGGGAAATAGACAGCAAATAATCTGTATATCAACCCTCAAATAGGGAGATCAACGGCTTTAATCCATCTATTTCTTCTGTAA
>JALOOM010000024.1 GCA_025454395.1 Elainella sp. Prado103 | reverse complement strand
ACTAAGGGATCGATTAAGGGGATCTCCAGAGAAATGCTGGCAATTTTGAATGACTGCGCTGCCACAGATTGCTGTTGGCAAAAGTCAAGAAATTGATATAACTTTTTACAGTCTTGTGAAGAATTTAAACGATTAAAAGGAGATTGACATAGCATTGAAACTAAAAAAATCCTTTGATCATAAATGGTTAAAAATCAATCTAACGCCGGACTATAAATTGCGTCTATCTCGGAGTCTAGAATTGCCGATCGCGATGGCGTGATCCGGGAACGGAATTGCAGACGAAATTGCGGCGGTGGTACAAAAGTGATGCCGCGTCGCGTCGGTTGCTGGAGCTGAGGTAAGGGATGAGCCCACGAAAAATCGTAGTGCTGCACGATCGTGGCTAAGATCAGCTTCATTTCAAACAGAGCCAAAGCCATGCCGATACAACTCCGATTGCCACCCCCAAACGGAAAATACTCGTAGGGAGAAAGGGATTTGAGGAAGCGTTCGGGGCAAAACCCTTGCGGGTCAGGATAGGTATCTGGACGACGGTGGGCCAGATAAATGCAAGGAATGAGCACTGTTCCAGGCATAAACTCGTAGCCATCCACCTCGATCGATTGTTTGACCTGACGGGGCTGAGCAATCAAAGCGATCGGATAAACCCGCAAGGCTTCTTTACAAACGGCGGTCAGGTAAGGTTGTTGAGCCAGAGTGAGCGCATCCCCTAGCTGTAAGGAGTCTAGTTCTTGCCGTAGCCGATCCAGTACTGCTGGGTTTTGCGTTAACCAATAAAAAGCCCAGGTGAGCCCAGAGGCTGAGGTTTCATGTCCTAGCAGCAGCAAGGTCATCAACTGATCCCGCAGCTCCTGATCGCTCAGCGGTTGTCCTTGCTCATCCCGGGCTGCCACCAGCATCGACAGAATGTCATCGTGATCGAGCCCATCTTGGCGGCGATCGGCAATCTCGGCATACAGTAATCGATCGATCTGGTGGCGCAACCGCACAAATTGGCCCCAAGGGCTCCAAGCTCCCCAATCTTGCTGCAACGGAGGGAGGAAAAATTGGACAGAGTAGAGGGGCGAGTTGATCCGTTCTAAAAGCTGATGAAGTAAGCCTTTGAGCTGCTGATAGCGCGATCCAGATTGGAGCCCAAACACAACCCGCAGAATAATTTCTAGCGACAGATCCAGCATCTGGGACTGAACAATTACGCCCTGATCCTGAAGCCAATTAGCCTGTTGGGTCAGGGTTTGAATCAAGTCCCCCCAGCGTTGCAATCCTTCACCATGCAAAGCAGGCATGAGTAATTGGCGCTGTTTCTGATGACGGCTGCCATTTTGCATGATCAGCGATTCATTGCCGGTTAAGGGGCGAAAAACATGGGTCACCTTACCGAATTCAAACCGATCGGGTGAGGTGAAGATGGTTTGGATCGCATCGGGATGACTGAAGAAGACGACTGGGGGTGAATCTTTGCCCAACACCCTGAGGGTAAAAGTGTCTCCGTAGCGCTGGGCACACCCTTCTAAAAACCCGGTTGGGTTGCGAATCATCTGTAAGGTTTGCACTAGAGGGGGCAAAGTTGAACCAGGGGGCAGCTTCATGGCAGGTTTCACAATCTCAAACGGCTGAAGTCCTCAAGCCCATTGTAGGCATAGTTGTTCGCTGGGTTTGTCGGGATGATGGTTCATGATTCGTTACGTTCTATTCGGGCAAACTCAGTCAGGAAGGGGATTCCTGCCACGTATAATGTTCTCTGACAGTTCCTCTTCTTAAAATTCAGTTACCTGAGATTCAGTCTCTTAATAAACTTGTCTGATTCATCAAGTTGTTATCCCCAGTACGGTTATTCAAACCGATTGGGATATTGTGTATTGAAAACCTAACGTTCTTCTGAACGCTTTAAAGATCTGCAATATTCGATCCCCATGACTCCGAAAGTTGCAAACGCTTCTGATTCATCAACAGCTTTGATAGATGCCAATCCCGATCGAAAAAAACTGTGGTTGGCTGCTCTGATGCCTCCGATGTACAGTGTGGCTATTTTCCCGATTGCTTTAGGGACAGCCATTGCTTTTGCCGAAACCGGCAAGGTAGACTGGAAAGTCTTGCTCACTTTTTTAGCCGCCGCTATCCTCATTCTGGGCTGGGAAAACCTGAGTAATGATGTATTTGATGCGGAAACCGGCATTGATGAGAATGAACCTACTTCACTGGTCAATTTGACAGGTAACAAGGCGCTCATCTTTTGGCTAGGCAATCTCTGTTTGGCGCTAGGTATTGCAGGGATTCTGGCGATCGCTTGGTGGCAACAAGACCTGACGGTGCTGGGCATCATCCTGCTCTGCTGTGGTTTAGGCTACATCTACCATGGCCCGCCGTTTCGGTTGGGTTATCAAGGATTGGGCGAAATTCTTTGCTTTTTTAGCTTTGGGCCTTTAGCAGTGTCGGCTGCCTATTACAGCCAAACTCAAGCTTGGTCTGGCATGGGAGCTATTGCCTCTCTGATCTTAGGAATTAGCACAAGCCTGATTTTGTTTTGTTCCCATTTTCATCAAGTCGAAGATGATCTGGCAGCAGGGAAACGATCCCCCGTGGTGCGATTAGGGACAAGGCGAGCGGCCCAATTGCTGCCTTGGCTGAGTGGCATGATGTTTGGACTGGCGGTGATTTTTGGCATTTTACAAGTGTTACCGGTTTGGACTCTTCTGATTCTGATCAGCCTGCCAACGGCCATCAGTCTCTGTCGCCATGCAACGCAGTATCATGACCAGCCCGATCGGGTGCGGAACTGCAAGTTTTTCGCGGTTTCCCTCCACTTCTGGAGTAGTGTATTACTCTGTGGTGGATTCGTTTTAGCGGGATTATTCTAGAGGATTGTCTAATTGAGCTTTGCTATGCCATTCTCAACCCTCACTCAATTGGATTACTTGCCAGTTTTAGACGAAGCTGGTCAGTTGCCTGAGCAGGTTGCTGGTAAAGTGGGCGTGTATGCCATTTTTGATCGCGATCAACAGTTGCAGTATATTGGCTATTCGCGGGATGTGCTGTTGAGTGTGAAGCAACACCTCGTACGCCGCCCCCAATCTTGCTATTGGCTCAAGGTGCAGACGGTCGAACGTCCGAGTCGAACGGTCTTGGAAGAATTGCGATCGGAGTGGTTTGCCGAAATGGGTGAACTGCCGCCCGGCAATCGGGAAGAAGCGGAGAGCTGGAGCCAACCGATCGATGTCAAACCCCGGATGACTGCGGCAGAACAGTCAGCCTACCAGATGGGGGATGAACAAGAGCAAATTAAAATACTAAAGCAAGTTGCCAGACGAATTGAAGCGGCTGTCCTCTCGGAGTTAACCGATCGAGGTGTGCAGTTCCCTGTACGATTTGATCCCAAAGCCAAGGAATTCGGCTTGCTCGACTTAAAATAATTGTCTCAACGTACTCTCTCAAGCCAAGCTTGTCTCAATTTATAACCAGCCTCAATTCATAACCAGTCTCAATCAAAAAGGACGATCTAATCCTGATCGCCCTTCCATAACAAGTCTGCAATTTTTGGCTGGAGATGAGAAGATTCAGATGCTTTTTTATTTTCTCTCTGAGTCTATCTCTACACCAGTGCATGGAACGACGGATCATGCTTTGATTGGTCGTTCCAGCTTGCTGCGATCGAATGATCGCAATCGATTGCTTAGCAC
Organism: Elainella sp. Prado103; assembly: GCA_025454395.1. Taxonomy (GTDB): domain Bacteria; phylum Cyanobacteriota; class Cyanobacteriia; order Elainellales; family Elainellaceae; genus Elainella. The sequence continues at coordinate 42,461 of JALOOM010000024.1, read as the reverse complement.
TCGATCACTATTTGATCGAAACTTTGCCACCGGCTGCTTCGATCGCTTTCTTGGCTTCTTCAGCAGCTTCCTTCGCAATACCTTCCTTAACCGGCTTGGGTGTAGATTCTACCAGCTCTTTAGCTTCCTTCAGACCCAGACCAGTCAGTTCGCGCACAGCCTTCAGAACCGCAATCTTCTTGTCTGCTGGCACTTCATCCAGAATGACATCGAATTCGGTCTTCTCTTCGACTTCCTCAGCCGGAGCGGCGGCGGCACCCGGAGCGGCCATCATCATCATGCCACCAGCCGGAGCTGCTGCACTTACACCGAATGCCTCTTCAATTTGCTTCACCAGCTCAGAAGCTTCCAGTAGAGACAGAGTTTTAAGCTGTTCCAAGATTTCGTCAGTTTTAGCAGACATTGCATAACTCCTATGTATCAACTATGTATCAACGGGTTTGGTCAAATTCGCGTCGATCGTACAAGTGCAGCATCATACAGCTTGATATCAGAGAAAAATCCCTTGTTTCAAACTACTCAGCGGCACTAGCTTGATCCTGGTCAGCATCCTTGTCAGCATAAGCTTGCAATGCACGGGCCAACGAAGAAGGTACTTCGTTGATACCAACTGCCAGCTTGCTGGCGACACCATTGATTGCGCCAGCGATTTGAGCCATGAGTTGCTCCTTCGAGGGGAGATCGGCAATTGCCTTCACATCCGCCTCAGTCAGGAGCCGTCCCTCCATCGCGCCACCACGAATCTCAATCGTTTTCTTGGTGGCCTTCTGAAACTCTTGGTATGCCTTTAAGGCACCGCCTAAATCATCTTTCAGAAGTAAAAACGCGGATGACTCTTTACAAATCGCGGCCATTGGCTGCCAATTGGCATCGTCCTGCACCGCAATCCGCATGAGCGTATTTTTAGTGACCTTACACTCAGCCCCTTTAGGACGGAGCCGCCGCCGCAGATCGGTAATTTCGGCCACGGTTAAGCCTTTGTAATCAATCACAACTGCGAGTTGAGACTGACTGAGCGTATCTTTTAACTCAGCCACAATGGCTTGCTTATCTTCTAGCGTTCTTCCCATGTGGGTATCACCTCCTTAAAAGTGGGAATCGAGCAAGCTTGTTTGAATTTTCCGCACTACAACCGGTTGGCATGGCATGACATCAACAATGAAGTTACTGAAATCAATTCGCCACAAAAAAACTCCGGTCTCAACCGGAGTGATGCATCCTGATTAAGCGATTTCCTAAACCATTGGGGCAGGGAAAATCAACTCAGTCAGGCAAATGCAACCTCGGCAGGAAATTAAGCAAAACGCACCTGCTGTCTCCGGTTCACGTTATTCAGTTTGGAAAATCAGTTAATCAGGGTCTCTCCTAAGCGGCATCAGTAGACTTCATATCCCGCAGAGCATTGATATCGACTTCAATGGAAGGGCCCATCGTTGAAGACACATAAATAGAACGCCAGTATCGGCCTTTCGCGCCAGAGGGGCGGTTACGATCGATCGTTTCCTGAAGTGCCTTCAAATTGGCTAGCAGATCCTCGGTTGAGAAGGTTGCCTTACCAAATAAAACATGAACAATCCCCGTTCGATCAGCCCGGAATTCCAGTTTACCTGCCTTGAATTCCGCAATCGCTTGGGTGACATCAAAGGTAACCGTGCCACCTTTAGGAGAGGGCATCAAACCTCTTGGGCCCAGCAACCTGCCTAGTTTAGCTACTTGAGGCATCATGTCTGGGGTGGCAATCAAGACATCAAAGTCTAACATGCCCTTCTGGATCTGATCAATTAACTCTTCTGAACCTGAGAGATCCGCACCCGAATTAGAAGCTTCTGTCACTTTTTCACCCCGAGCAATCACCGCTACTCGGACTACTTGCCCAGTTCCCTTAGGGAGGGCTACCGTAGTTCGCAACTGCTGATCCGTATATTTGGGATCAATTCCCAGACGAATATGGGCTTCAGCAGATTCGGGGAACTTCGCTGTGGCTGTCTCCTGTAACAGCTTCAAAGCTTCTAACGGCTCATAAGCTCGATCTTCAACCTTCGCTTGTAACTCTCGTAATCGGCGCGAAACTTTCTTAGCCATTTTTATCTCCTGGGGTGTTATCGAGCGTATGCTCTCCCCCGCTTACAACAATTTTGAACAAGTGAGTGCTTAGGAAACAGGCTTAATCAAGTAGAGCCAAGCCAGGACAAACAGGAGTCCAGTCCACCTACCTAACTTTACTTTCAACCTGAACCTATCCCAAAGTCCCTATCCTAAAACCTGGATTCAACCCATCCTGGATTCAACCCGTCACAGTAATACCCATGTTCCGGGCAGTTCCTTCAACAATGCGCATTGCCGCCTCAATGTCATTCGCATTCAAGTCAGGCAACTTGGTCTGTGCTATTTCTTGCAGTTGAGTTCGAGAAATAGAACCTACTTTCTTTTTATTGGGTTCTCCCGATCCCCGTTCAACCCCGGCTGCTTTGGCAATCAAAACCGATGCGGGCGGTGTCTTCAGGACAAATGTAAAACTCCGATCTTCAAAAACCGAAATTTCTACCGGCACCACCATGCCGACTTGATCAGCCGTTCTAGCATTATATTCCTTGCAGAACATCATGATATTAACCCCGTGCTGACCCAGAGCGGGTCCGATCGGTGGCGCAGGGTTCGCCTTGCCAGCTTGAATCGCTAGCTTAATAATTGCTACAACCTTCTTAGCCATTCGCTTTCTAGCTCTGCTTTTGTACTTGGTTAAATTCCAGCTCGACTGGCGTATCCCGACCAAAAATGGAGAGTAGCGCCTTTAACTTGCTGCGTTCTGGGCTGACTTCAATCACCTCACCTTCAAAATCCTTGAAAGGACCTGAAAGCACCAAGATTTTGTCTCCAGCCGCCATATCGATTTTGACGATCGGCTTTTGCTCTTGGGCCTGCTTGAAGATGCGTTCAACTTCAGAAGCACCTAGCGGCAAGGGCTTGACGTGACCCCTGCCCCTGCCATAACGACGCTTCTGTTCAGCACCTACAAAGTTGATAACGTTAGGCGTATTTTTCACCACCTGCCACGTTTCGTCATCCATCACCATCCGGATCAGAACATAACCCGGAAAGACTTTCTCAGCGGCTTCCTTAGGCTTACCACCCTTCTGAGGTTTAAGGATGGGGGTTTGAGGAATTTCGATCTGAAAAATTCGATTGGCGACATCTAGCGTTTCAATCCGCTGCTCCAAATTGATCTTGACGCGATTCTCGCAGCCTGAAGCAACTTGAACTGCATACCAACGTGCATCCGAGGGTGAAACAATCTCTTCATCTTCACCCAGCGCTAGATTGTTATCGAACTGTTCTGATGCGATCATTGAAACACCTGCTTCGCCACCCAACCGAATAAGTTATCGATCAAGTAAATTGTGGTTGCAGAGAGTGTCACCATCAAAATCACGGCGATCGACTCACTAATGAGTTGCTGACGGCTCGGCCAAACCACTTTATCCAGCTCCTCTTTAGTCCCTTGCAGAAAAGATGCTGGACTGAAACCTGATGAACTCTCAGCAGACTTTTTAGGCTCCTTAGAGTCTTTCGCTTCCTTACTGCTTGTTACATCCGTTTCGCTCTTTTTTGCCACAATCTACTCGCGCCTCGCCACGAAATAAATAAGATGACCTAGTCAAGCTGAAGGGGCATTAACTAGATACAAAATGATCGAGCGCGCCCTGGAGGACTCGAACCCCCGACATCAGGTTTTGGAGACCTGCGTTCTACCAACTGAACTAAGGACGCACGTATAGTGAACACTTCTTAATTGCCTATCCTAGTCTAACAGCTAATCCGAACAGATTGACTACGAATGGGCAGCAAATTTGGTGGTCAGGCAAATCGAAAATATTCCGCAGTTCCGTGACAATAGTTCGAGCAAGCTGAAAATTTTGCTCGATTTCGCGAACCCATCCCATTCAACCTACTATCTTCACCACACAAGCCCATAGCTTTGTGGATCCAAGGCACAAGCCCATCGATTGATATTAGAGAGGACGATCAAACCGCTGCTTCAAGCGGGTCGCTTTACCCACCCGATCACGGAGGTAATATAGTTTAGCCCGACGAGCCTTACCTCGCCGCAATACTTTGATGCTAGCAACCCGAGGAGAATGGACTAGGAACACTCGCTCAACGCCGACACCCTGGAAAATGCGCCGTACCGTGATAGTACGGTTAATTCCGCCATTCCGCATGGCAATGACAGTGCCTTCGTAGGGCTGAACGCGCTCTTTGCCGCCTTCCTGGATCACAACACCGACTTTGACGGTATCTCCGACATGGATGATCGGCAGATCCGATTTCAACTGCTCCGATTCAATGGAGTTGATAATCTCTTGAGCGTTCATTGGATTTCTCGAAAACTCACAATCGTTAATCTTAGCCTGGAATTGTGGCAACAGTCTAGTCCAGTTGGCAATTAATTTCAAACCCAGGAAGTTGCTAGCATAGGAGCAGCATTTTAAGCGATATTAGTAGCCTGATTGATAGCCCGAAGGCTAGTGATCGCACCTTCCAGTCTTCGATGTTAACCCTCTTAACCCTCTCTTTTGCACGCTAAATCCTCACGCTTGCCGCATGAATATTTTGACCCATCTTCTCCCACAGTCTGCCACTCCACAGTCTGCCACTCCACCTCGGAGCAAACGGCAACGACGGGGTATCGAACTTAAGACAGCCGCAGAAATTGAAATTATGCGGCAGGCTGGTCGAATTGTCGCGACGGTTCTGAAAGAGATCTCAACTTTGGTAGAGCCTGGTATGACCACGGCGGATTTAGATGCCTACGCTGAAAAGCGCATTCGGGAGATGGAGGCAACACCTAGCTTCAAGGGATACCATGGTTTTCCGGGTTCCATCTGTTCGAGCCTCAATGATGAAGTGGTGCATGGGATTCCCAGCCGCAAAAAGTTGATTCGATCCGGCGATATTCTCAAGGTCGATACAGGGGCCTACTTTGAGGGATTTCATGGAGACTCCTGTATCACGATCGCTGTTGGTGAGGTCAAACCGGCTGCTGCCCAGCTCATCAAAGTAGCCGAAGAAACGCTGTACCAGGGCATTGCACAGGTTAAAGCGGGTAAATTTCTGCTGGATATTGCTGGCGCAATTCAAGATCATGCAGAGTCCAACGGCTACAAAATTGTGGAAGACTTTACCGGGCATGGGGTGGGACGGAATCTCCATGAGGAGCCTTCAGTATTCAATTTCCGTACCCATGAGCTGCCGAATGTTAAGCTGCGGGCTGGGATGACCCTGGCGATCGAGCCGATTCTCAATCTAGGCTCAAAGCACACCCGCACCCTATCCGATCGCTGGACCGTGGTGACTGTTGATCGCTCCCTCTCGGCACAGTTTGAACATACGGTGTTAGTGACCGAAGAGGGTTATGAGATTCTGACGGATCGATCGCAACTTTAAGCTCCACCTTCGATCGAAAGCTCCACCTTCGATCGAGGTACTGCTCTCTGGTTGTTCTAGTTGGAACCGCTTCCAACTAACGGTTTTGTGCCGCTACGGCTAAGGCAATAGCCAGGGGATAAATCCGGTGTTCCTGCACCTGAATCCGCTGATGTAGCGTTTCTTGAGTGTCGTCAGGTAAAACCGGCACAGCCGCTTGGATGATGATTGGGCCACTGTCTACTTTCAGTTCAACATAATGAACCGTGCAGCCCGTGATTTTGACTCCAGCCGCGAGGGCCAAATCGATCGCATGGGCACCGGGAAAACTCGGCAGTAGACTGGGGTGGATGTTGAGGATACGCTGGGGAAAAGCATCGATTAAAACCTGCGTCACAATCCGCATCCAGCCCGCCATGATCACCCATTCCACGTTATGCTCCTGCATGGTTTCCGCAATTGCCTGATCCAGGGCTTCCCGGCAGCTAAATTGCCGGTGGTTCAGCAACACGTTCGGAATCTTGAGCCGATCGGCCCGTTCTGCTACCTTGGCATCGGGATTGTTGTAGACTAACACCTGAATCTGGGCATTGAGTTTGCCAGTTCTGATGGCTTGGACGATCGCTTCGACATTACTGCCACTCCCCGATGCCATCAAGCCAAGTTTCACAGGAGTTGGCTGAACGGGGGGATACTGATCGGGATTCATCAAATGAGAATTCATCAAACTGGTGATGCAGGGGGCGATCGGCTCAGACATAGCTTGACATTTGCAACGCACAACCTCCTAATCATGCCACTCTGCTTCGGAAATGCGTATGGCTAAGAGGGTTGTATCGCATCAACCTGAATCGTATCTGTCCCGATCGGGTGACACGTTACGAGCATGGTTATTTCTGTTGCCGGCGGGGCTGTTCCTCGGCATTTTTGTCATTTATCCGATTCTGTATTTAGCCTTTCTGAGCTTTACAACAGGTAGTTTTACCCGATCGGGGATGCATGGGGTAGGGTGGAGCAACTATAGCCGCCTCGGGCGGGATCCGGAATTCTGGCAGGTGTTAGGCAACACGGCTTACTTTACGATCGCCACTACCCTTCCCAGTTTGGTGATCCCCCTCGGATTGGCGGTACTGCTTAACCAAGTTACCTGGAAAGCATTTTTACGAACTGCCTACTTTATTCCCTCTGTCACTTCGCTAGTTGCTGTTGGACTGGGGTTTCGTTGGCTATTTCAGACGGATGGACTGGTCAATGGGCTGATCGAGCGACTAGGAGGGGTTCCCATTCCCTGGTTAAGCGATCCGGTCTGGGCCATGCTAGTCATGATCTTATTTAGCACCTGGAAGCAAATTGGCTTCAATCTGGTTGTTTTTTTGGCAGGGCTGCAAACGATTCCAGCTAGTCGCTATGAAGCTGCTGCACTTGACGGGGCCAATGCTTGGCAGCAGTTTTGGTATATCACTTTGCCTGGATTACGATCGACGATTGGATTTACCACCATCACGACTGTCATTTTCACCTTACGCAGTTTTGAGCAGCCCTATGTGATTACCGGCGGGGGCCCACTCAACGCGACGAATCTACTGGTGTTTTACATTTACAATCAAGCCTTTGCCCAATTCGATTTTGGCTATGCGGCAGCAGCGGCCACACTTTTGTTGGGAATAGCGATCGGGCTAGTGTATATTCAGCTTCGGCTGACTCAGTCGGATGACTCTACCAGATGATGCAATGAACGGCAATGAGCGCTTCAACTCTTCTATTTTTTTAGGAAAACCGCATGATCCATTAATCGATCGGCTCTGGCTGGCGGTTTTTGCGGTTGCCGCACTGATTTTGCTGATGCTGAATTTGGGCACAGTGCCCCTCAAAGACTGGGATGAAGGGTTGGTGGCGCAAGTGGCGCGAGAAATTTGGCAGGCCCCGGCTGGAACCCAAACTTGGCTCTATCCTACCCTGTGGGGTGAACCCTATTTCAATAAACCGCCCTTAATCCACTGGATGATCGCCGGTTTATACCAGTTTGCGGGGATTCATGAATGGAGTGCTCGCCTTCCCAGTGCTTTACTGACCTGGGGTTCAGTCTTGTTATTTTACGGAGTCAGCCGATCGGTTTTTTATCGTCGATCGCCCGCAGTGTTTGCCACGCTGGTTTATCTAACCTCGCTGCCCGTGATTCGCTACGGCCGGTTCGCCATGTTGGATGGAGCCATTCTCTGTTTTGCCTTGCTCATGCTGTGGTTTTTGCTCCGATCGCGGCAAGATTATCGGTATTTACTGGGTGCTGGGTTAGCCTTCGGACTACTGTGCTTAACCAAAGGCATTCTTGTGGCTATTTTGCTGGGGGGCATGGCGCTGCTGTTTCTGGCCTGGGATACGCCCCGTCTGCTGCGTCAGCCCTACCTCTGGTTAGGATTCGGGCTAGGAAGTTTACCGGCGATCGGTTGGTATGGGGCGCAATGGCTCCACTATGGTTCAGGATTTCTGAGTCATAACTTGCTGGAGCAATCGTTGCAGCGAATCTGGACTGAAGTAGAAGCAAATGGGGCCCCACCCTGGTATTATCTGCTGGAAGTGCTGAAATATGGTGCCCCCTGGATTCTATTTTTACCGCTAGGGGTGCGGTTAGCCTGGAGGAGCCGCAATTTAAGTTGGGCCCGGCTGGCGATCGTCTGGGGTGGAGTCTATCTACTGGTGATCTCCGTGATGGCAACCAAGCTGCCCTGGTATGTGTTGCCCCTGTTTCCGGCGATCGCTCTCATGGTGGGGGCTCAGTTAGCAGAAATGTGGCATCACGGTAACTCTCTCGAATTACGACCCATCGAGCTGATACCCTACAGTCGAGTTTGGCCAGTTCTATTTGGCGGGTTGGCATTGGTGGGTTGGCTGAGCTGTGCCTATTGGCTGTTCGCTCACTCCCCGCCCGATCCCTTCTTAAGCTTAATTTCAGCGGCCGTGGGGAGCACATTTACCGTTGCTGCGATCCTGATCTACCGACAGAATCCACAAACATTGTCGATTTTAGTCTGGGGTACCTATCTGGCTCTAGCCTTGTTGATGATCTCACCCCATTGGGCTTGGGAACTGGCTGAGGCCTATCCAGTGCGTCCGGTGGCTGCGATCGTTGAGGCTCAAGTGCCGATCGGACAGACGGTTTACACATCCTATCCTTATCATCGTCCGTCCTTGAACTTCTATAGTCAGCGGCTAGTCCGACCGCTCGAAGAGAAACAATTACGGCGAACTTGGCGACAAACTGAGCAGCCTTATCTATTGCTGGATGCGGCGATGCTGAGTCAGCTCAACTTGCGATCGCTTAAAGTTTTAGCCGAAGCAGAAGGCTGGCAACTGGTCACAAAAGATAAAATTTGAAGCAGTTGCACTGGAATGAAAGTTGACATGACTTCTGAACAATTGCCTGCTCCCGAAGTGATCCCCACCGAGCTTGAGACGGCACCACACCCCGAACCGAGGTTTGGCTGGACGCAATATGCTGAGTTGATCAATGGCCGCTTTGCCATGATTGGCTTTCTGTCCTTGCTCTTGCTAGAACTGTTGACCCATCAAGACTTTTTTACTTGGCTAGGTTTGCGTTAACGCGCCTGTCACCAAGTTAATTTTTGGTAACATATGCTACCGTTTAGCGATTTGTGCTAACTTGGAGAAAGATTCGGATAGCACAATATCATTTTGTAGGATGTTCAAGATGAACAAAGATCGTCATAGAATGTTGGCACAAGCAGCGCAAATGCATCGGGTAAATCTGCGTAAAAACGTAGAGCGTCGTCTAGAAGCTGCCAAAGCAAGAGGCGATGAGTCTCTGGTTCGGTTGCTGGAAGCTGAATTGAATTATATTGGCTAGGCGATCGGCGCAATCGGCCTCAATCAGCATAAGGTTTAGCGTGAAGGTTCGGTCTATCAGTGAGTGATCACCCATTCACTTGATTCTGTAATCTAGATCCGCTTCCTAGATGCAGGAGTTCAGCTTCGAGTTCGATGAATCGGAGATTTTGATGAATTGGAACTTGCAGTGAGTTCAAGCAGGACTAATTCGATCGGGCAGGATTCTGTTCTGAGCAAGCTAGAGCAATACTCAAGCAAGTGTTCAAGCTAGCACTCAGAAAAGTGAAGCCTCTATACTGATTGCATTACTTGTTTGATGGAACGCAATCCTAGTAAGTTCTGTTCCGCCAGCGTTACTGATTTAAATCAATTCTACAGATAAGCGAGGGAGTCATCCTTCGCTTATTTTGGGTCAATATTTGACTAATTTTTGATCAAAAACGATCGCCTTCAATCAGAAGACGATCGCTATTTCCTCAGCTCAAGAATGCGCTGCCATCACCCAGACCGAAAGAGTCCAGGCTGAGGGAGCAGAGCGTTCTAGTAGTCGAAGTCACCACCCATACCGGCACCAGCCCCTGCCGGAGCTGCATCCTTCGGTTCAGGCTTATCAACGACGATACATTCGGTGGTTAGCACCATACCTGCGATCGAAGCTGCGTTTTGCAGAGCCGAACGGGTCACTTTAGCAGGGTCAACAATGCCCGCCTCGAACATATCGACAAACTGATCCTTCGCTGCATCGTATCCGACGTTGAAGTCTTTCTCCTTCACCCGCTCAGCGATCACAGCACCATTCTGACCTGCGTTTTCAGCAATTCGCTTTAGAGGAGCAGCCAAAGCCCGTGCCACAATCATGGCACCGATCAACTCTTCGTTGGCCAGATTCGCTTGAGCCCAAGTTTCCAGCCCAGGAGCCATATGAGCCAGCGTGGTACCGCCACCAGGAACAATCCCCTCTTCAACGGCTGCCTTAGTCGCGTTGATAGCATCTTCCAGACGCAGCTTCCGATCCTTCATTTCGGTTTCGGTGGCTGCACCCACTTTCACAACCGCAACACCACCCGATAATTTAGCCAACCGCTCTTGCAGTTTTTCCTTGTCGTAGGAAGATTCGGTTTCTTCCATTTGGCGGCGAATTTGCTCACAACGAGCTTTCACACCGGCTTCATTACCTTCTGCTACGATCGTCGTGTTGTCTTTGGTAATGGTGATCCGGCGCGCTTTACCCAGCATGTCGATCTTGACGTTATCCAGCTTCAGACCGGCATCTTCGGTCACCACTTGACCACCCGTCAACACAGCAATATCTTCCAGCATCGCCTTGCGACGATCGCCAAAGCCAGGAGCCTTCACAGCCGCTACATTCAGCACGCCCCGCAGGCGGTTCACCACCAGGGTAGCCAGAGCTTCCTTCTCAATGTCTTCTGCAAGAATCAGCAGCGGGCGACCAGAACGAGCGACTTGCTCTAGCACTGGCACGAGGTCTTGCACCAAGGTGATTTTCTTATCGGTCAACAGCACAAATGGCTCGTCGAGCACGGCTTCCATGCGCTCAGTGTCAGTTGCGAAGTAAGGAGAGATATAGCCCTTGTCAAAGCGCATCCCTTCCGTCACTTCTAGCTCGGTAGTCATCGACTTACCTTCTTCCAGGGAGATGACCCCTTCGCGCCCTACTTTCTCCATGGCTTCTGCGATCATGGAACCGACTTCTTCATCGTTACCCGCCGAGATCGAACCGACTTGGGCGATCGCTTTTGAGTCTTCGACTTGACGAGCATGCTTGGCAATCTCATCCACCAGGAAGTTGGTCGCTTTGTCGATGCCCCGCTTGAGAGAAATGGCGTTTGCGCCCGCAGCCACGTTACGCAGCCCTTCTTTGACGATGGCATGGGCTAGTACGGTTGCCGTAGTGGTACCATCACCCGCAGCATCGTTAGTCTTGGAAGCAGCTTGACGAATCAAGGAAACGCCGGTGTTTTCAATGTGGTCTTCCAGTTCGATTTCTTTGGCGATCGTGACACCGTCATTAACGATTTGGGGTGCACCAAACTTTTTCTCCAGCACCACATTGCGCCCTTTTGGCCCCAGGGTAACAGCAACGGCTTCTGCCAGGATATCGATCCCTTTTTCGAGAGCACGACGAGCGTTTTCGTTGTAAATAATGCGCTTAGCCATAATGTGCCAACAATTCCTTAGTATTGAAACTCAGTGTTGAATGAGGGGTGAAAGTTGAGATGCATGAGCTGAGATGTAGGCGCTGAAAGTACTGGCATCGGAGTACTGTGCGCTGAGATACATCACCGTGCAACAGGTACAAAGGAAAAATCCGATCCGATCTCTCCTGAACCCTGCGAAAATCTAGGCAACAATTGCCAAAATGTCTTTTTCAGACAGCAGCACATACTCTTCGGTGCCCAATTTGATATCAGTTCCGGCATACTTCGAGTAGAGCACTTTGTCTCCGACTTTGACTTCCACTTCTTGACGGGAGCCATCATCATTCCGCCTGCCCGGGCCCACTGCGGCAATTTCACCAACTTGGGGCTTTTCCTTTGCGGTATCAGGGAGGAAGATGCCACCAGCGGTCTTCTCTTCAGAGACACTCACTTTGATGAAAACGCGATCACCCAAAGGCTTAACGGTTGATACGCTCAAAGATACAGCCGCCATACAAGAACTCTCCAGAATTACACGAAAGGTTAAAATACAGGAATTTCGATCGGTATACTTTGGACTACGAAATGCCGACTCGTCCAGAGCACCTGCTCAGAAATTTCCCTTAAAAGTCGCGAAAATCAGCTTTTTCTAATTCCTCTGGAACTAGAGGCTTCCCCTCGCGACAGGGTTTAGATTTCTCAACTTGAGTTTTGAGATTAGCACTCTCAACTCCTGAGTGCTAATTTAACGGACTCCCGGATCCGATCGCAACCCATGCTTCTATCTTTCCGAGTACGGGTTTCCGAACTGTGGATGGGAGTTGGGCACAATAAAGTCGGTTCAACCTGCTGATGGCTGCGGGGAAGACGAGCTGAATCATTGAACTGATCCCTGATCTCGTCAGACCTATTTGATTATTTCTCTAAACCAGTTGATTGGCTGAATCTGGGCTAAATCTGGGCTAAATCTGGGCTGAATCTGGGCTGAATCTAGGCTGAATCAGCGATCAAACCAAGACCGATTGCTCTTGCAAAGCTCGAGCGATCAAACCAAGACCGATTGCTCTTGCAAAGCTCGATAGTAAACCTGTTCGGTTTGTCGGGCCAGGGTGGCCCAGTTAAATCGTCGATCGAGGTCTTCAAAGGCGTTATCAATCAGCCATTGGGCATAATCCGGATTTTTGAGTACTTCCAAAATGCCCCAAGCGAGCGCATCGGGATTACCCCGCTGAGTGACAATGCCGTTTTTCGTGTGGTGAACTACCTCTGGTAATCCCCCTGTGTCGGAGACCACAACTGGCACCCGGGCCGCAAAGTTCTCTAAAGCGACGATTCCAAAAGGCTCATAACGGCTAGGAAACACTGCACAATCCGCAATCCGGCGAAATTGGTTCAGTTCTTCCTCAGACATAAAGCCGGTGAAATAGCACTTATGCCAAATTCCGAGATCCCAAGCCTGTCGTTTTAACCCGTCGGCATTGCCGCCACCGATGATCACAAACTTAGCCCGTCCTCCCATCTCCCAAATCACGGTTGGAGCTGCACTTAAAAGGATATCGATCCCTTTTTCGTAAGTTAATCGCCCCACGTAATAGACAATTTTTTCTTGATCGGCTGCAAATCGTCGCCGAAACCGCCAAAAATCAAACTCCCGTCGCGGCTGTTTCTTCACCTGACAGATGCCGTTGTAGATCACATCTACCTTGTCGGCAGGGCAATTGAGGGCCCAACCGACTTCCAACTGCATATAGTGGGTGCAGACAATCACCCGCCCAGACTCAGCCGCCAACTGGCTTTCTTTCTCGTTGATGTAGTAATGAGTATCGGTATATAGCCCGTTGTAGCGTCCGTATTCAGTGGCATGAATTGTGGCAATCAAGGGCAGTTTGAACAGGCGCTTGAGGGCGATCGCAGCATCCGCAACCAGCCAATCATGAGCATGAATGAGGTGGAATCCACCATCTTCTTTGATGAGTTTCCCCCCATGTCGCCCCATGCTTTCATTCATGTTAGCGATCCAGTGAAAAAAGTCATGACTTTCGTTGACTGGAACCCGATGGATAAAAATACCATCTACCACTTCGTAATGGGGAGCATGGCCAAACTCGACAGTCAGCACATGAATTTCATGCCCCAACTGGACGAGTTCGGGGTAGAGCTCTGCCACATGGCGAGAAATTCCGCCCACAATTCGAGGTGGAAATTCCCAAGCCAGTACCAGAATTTTCATGCCTGCTACCCTCAATATTCTTTAAATAAATTGCAACAACTCAACACAGCTTATTCTATCTCTGCTTAGGAAAAGTCATTCTAGCAGGGAGATCGGGGGAAGAACTTGACGCATTGCAGTTTCTGCACCAGAATAAACCCTGACAAATCTGTCAAAATGATTAAGGAGTGCAATGCGCAAGCATTGGAATCATCAGCACCCGATCGAATCTCCCTTCGATTTCCCTCAGCTCAATTGTTTGACTCATTCAGTTGTATCTGTTCAGTTTAGATTTTTCAGCGCTATTACTCAAAATTCTGTTGATCTATCTCAGTAATTCAGTAGATTTACATGGAGGCACCGCTACAACGATTGGCCGATTCGGATGCATCACTCCAACTCTTACTGTTTGTAGACAAGCGTCCTGTTTCCAATGAACGCATTCGTCAACTGCGCAACCGTTTGCGAGACTTGGCAGCAGAAGCGACTTATCCTTACGAACTTCAAGTAATTGATGTGAGTGAGCAGCCGCATCTTGCTGAGTTCTTCAAACTGGTGGCAACCCCATCCCTGATTAAAATTTACCCAGAACCTCGGCAAACGCTAGCAGGTGCCAATTTAATCGCTCAGTTAGAGAGTTGGTGGCCCAGATGGCAACGTGCTATCGAGGATTGCCTGGCTTCATCCCAGACCCTGCCCGATCTACCCATTGATGATAGTCCGATCCGATCGGTGGCTCAATCGGCTGAGCTGATGCAACTCTCTGATGAAATCTTCAAACTCCAAAAAGAAAAAGAAGAGCTGCAAGCCCAATTGCAATTCAAAGACCAACTCATTGCCATCCTAGCTCATGATTTGCGCAATCCTTTGACCACCCTTTCGATCGCGCTAGAAACGTTGGAGATGGGCATGACCCGCGAGATCAAGCATCCGCGCATGACCCCTGAACTGCTCGCCCAACTGATTCGCCAAGCCCGGACTCAGGCCCGATCGCTCGATCGAATGATTACAGATATTTTACAGGTGGCGCGGGAGCGCAATGCTGAGTTTCGTATCCAGCCGCAAAAGGTTGATCTGGGTAAGCTTTGTCTGGAGGTGATCGATCGTCTGCATGATCAGTTTCAGGTCAAGCATCATCAAGTGCAAACGGATATCCCTTCCGATCTGCCTTGCGTCTACGCAGATGAAGAGCGAGTGCGGCAAGTCTTGGTCAACTTACTTGACAATGCTCTGAAATACACCCCGCGAGATGGGCAAATTACAGTTTCTATTCTGCATCGCACGACTCAGAAGGTGCAGGTTAGCATTTGTGATAGTGGACCCGGTATTCCGATCGAGAATCAACAGCGCATTTTTGATAATCAGTTTCGGCTCCAGCGAGATCAAGAAACCGAAGGTTATGGGATCGGGTTATCCGTTTGTAAACGGATCGTGCAGGCCCACTATGGGCAGATCTGGGTAGATTCTGAACCGGAGCAGGGCAGTTGTTTTCATTTCACCCTGCCGGTTTACCACTCATTGCAACCTTTACGAAACTGATGCCAGCTTGAATTAACCCAATCCTTCATGCTGAATATCAATATTCATCACATAATGACCAATCTGCAATTGATTCGCCCACAATTCATATTCAATGCGTAAATGGCGGGGGAGCGTTCTGCCTTTGAGATAGAGACTACGAGTGAAATTGCGGAGTCGAATTTGATTTTTTTCGCTAATATCAGTGGTTTGTAACCAGTAACGACTGAGTCCATACACCCCATGTTCCCAGAAGTGGCGATAGCTAAATTGCCCATTTCCTTGCATAGTCATAATCACCCGGTTGGGCATAATTTCAAACCAGAGCAGCCGGGGGGTAGGGAGGGGTGAGAAGGGAACCCTCGCAGCATTTTGAGGCGAATCCGCACTGAAATCGGCCTTGAGATCGGCCTTGAGATCAGACTTGAGCATAGTCCGGGCATCCTGAACAAAACCCGGATCTTGAATCAGGGGTTCTGTCAACAGCAGGTGAAACCGATGAGGCTCCCGCTGATAGAGCGTGGCGTTCGTTTCTACGATTGACCAAAGGGGTAGATCGTAGGCTGAAAGGGATAGGCAAACGGGAGTATGGTGTTGGGCCAGCATAAGGGCAGGAAAAGGGGTAGGATGTCTAACGCTCCCCTTTGTCAGTCTATCCCAAGTCAGTCTTATCCCAATGCCAAGTACGACTATCACTTTGAACTCTGTTGCCCATCATGATTCACTGACGATCGCGCCGGCCACTGGGCTAGCCGTTCGGGGTCTCATTCGGATTCCGGGCGATAAATCCATTTCCCACCGATCCCTCATGTTAGGGGCGATCGCGGCAGGCGAAACCACGATTGAAGGGCTGTTACTGGGGGAAGATCCGCGCAGTACGGCTGCTTGTTTTCGAGCCATGGGAGCCCAAATCTCGGAGCTGAATTCAGAGCAGGTGATCGTTCAAGGGATCGGGCTAGGACAACTGCAAGAACCCGGTGATGTGCTGGATTGCGGCAACTCAGGCACCACCATTCGATTGATGTTAGGTCTGTTGGCTTCGCAACCGCGCCGATTTTTCTGTGTAACCGGGGATGCTTCCTTGCGATCACGCCCTATGAAGCGAGTGATCCAGCCGCTCCAACAAATGGGAGCTGAAATCTGGTGTCGATCGGGTGGATATGCACCGATCGCAGTTCAGGGTCAGACTTTGCGACCGATCCATTTTCAATCGCCAATTGCCTCGGCTCAAGTCAAATCCTGTGTTTTGTTAGCCGGGCTACTGACAGAAGGAGCGACCACCGTTACCGAACCGGCTTTGTCACGGGATCATAGTGAACGGATGCTGCAAGCCTTCGGTGCTGAGGTGCGAGTCGATCCAGAAGCTTGTAGTGCGACTGTGATCGGGCCAGCCCAGCTAACCGGGCAACGAGTCGTCGTACCGGGTGACATTAGTTCCGCTGCCTTTTGGCTGGTGGCAGGTGCGATCGTTCCGGACTCGGAACTGCTGATCGAAAACGTGGGCGTGAACCCCACTCGCACTGGCATTTTGGAGGTATTGGCTGCCATGGGAGCCGATATTCAGATGGAAAAGCAGCGCATTGTGGCAGGGGAACCAGTGGCTGACCTGCGGGTGCGATCGAGCCCTCTGCAAGCTTGTACGATCGGCGGTGATCTGATTCCGCGTCTGATTGATGAAATTCCAATCTTGGCGGTGGCTGCGACCTGTGCTCAGGGCACAACCATCATCCGTGATGCCGCTGAACTGCGAGTCAAGGAGAGCGATCGGTTGGCTGTAATGGCAAGCCAACTCAACCGCATGGGGGCGCAAGTGACCGAACAACCCGATGGCTTGGAAATTACGGGCGGTACTCCTCTGTCAGGGACGGAAGTGGATAGCCATACCGATCATCGGATTGCCATGAGTTTGACCATTGCAGCCCTGATTGCTAAAGGCAGCACCACCATTCACCGCGCTGAGGCCGCAGCCATTTCTTATCCTGACTTTATCCCTACTCTACGGCAGGTTTGTTTATGAGATGGGGTCGCGCCTTAGCCTGCCAGGGCTAATCCATCCGCCCTCGGCTCAGAAGCAGCAATGAAGACTCCACCATGCTGGAGAATAATTTGTCCTTTGCCAAAGGATCGCCCTTCCGCCGTCAGGTGAACTTGGTGCCCCCGTTCCATCAAGCCCAGGACGATCGATCGAGGCACCGACTGTTCGAGCCAGACTTGGGTGGATTCAGGGGTCATCCGAACTTGCCAGCGGGGCGCATCCAGGGCAGCTTGGGGATTGAGTCCGTAATCCCGGAGGTTCACGACCATTTGTAGATGACCTTGGGGTTGCATGTGGCCACCCATGACCCCGAATGGGCCGATCGCTCGATCCCCCTGCGTCAGAAAACCGGGAATGATCGTGTGGAAGGGGCGTTTTTGGGATGCAACTGCATTGGGATGAGATGGGTCAAGACTGAACCCCAAGCCGCGATTTTGTAAGGCAATCCCCGTTTCCGGGATGAGAATGCCACTGCCAAACCCTTCGTAATTAGATTGAATAAACGACACCATCAAATCTGGATCGGTAGCCGCTAGATACACCGTGTTGCTGGCGGCCGAATGAGCTGGCAAGATTAACGCCCGATCGCCAATCTGCTGGCGTTGATGAGTCGCGGAGGTTTTATCGAGCAGATCGGCCGTGGTTCGTTGCATCCAGGCAGGATCGCTCACCTGGGCGTAGGTATCGGCGAAGGCTAGCTTCATGGCTTCAATTTGCCAATGGAAAGCCTCGATCGATTCACGCGGCACCTGACCTAGCGGGAAGCCTTCCAGAATGTTCAAGCCGATCAAAGCGGCAATACCCTGACCGTTGGGCGGCATCTCCCAGACGGTGAGATCGTGGTAAGTCGTGGAAATCGGCTCTACCCATTCCGGCTGATGCGCGGCTAAGTCGCTGGCTTGCAGGAGCCCCCCCGTTTCGCTAGCAAAGTGAGCCATGCGATCGGCGAGCCCTCCGCGATAGAAGCTTTCTCCCCCGGTGGCAGCAATTTCTCGCAGGGTCTGAGCATGGAGCCGACTGCCCCACACTTCTCCGGCCCGTGGAGCCCGATCCTGGGGAAAAAATACCTGCCGAAAGGGCTGAAATTCTGGATCTTGAAGCGGCACAAAGCGAGATTCAACCGCCTGCCAGGCCCGGGCTGTCTCCGGCGAGATTGGAAACCCTTGTTCGGCATAGCGGATGGCCGGTTGAAACAGGTGCTCAAAGGGTAATTTGCCCCACCGTTGCGACAAACTGACCCAAGCCGATACCGCTCCAGGAACAGTCACTGGCAACCATCCTAAGGCGGGCATCGTCAGAGGTTGGGGGAGCCGATCGAAGCTGAGTAGCTGAGGACTGCGCCCCGAAGCATTCAAGCCATGTAATTGACCATCCCAGACGAGCGCAAAAGCATCCGAGCCAATGCCATTCGAGGTGGGTTCCACTACGGTCAGCGCGATCGCCATGGCTAAAGCCGCATCTACAGCATTGCCACCGGCCCAAAACATTTCCATGCCGGCCAAGGTAGCAAGGGGTTGGCTGGTAGCAGCCGCAAATCGGGATCCCATCACAACCCGGCGGCCAGATGGGTAAGGGTAGTGGGTTAAGGAGGGGGAGAGCATGGACACGGTTAGGAGAGGAAAAAAGGGAGGGAAGAGGAGGGTTTGAGAATCACTTAAATTTGTTTTCCGGTACTGACATTCGTCAGTCTGTAGGGTGAAAATAGGGCAGGGTTTATAGCATTTTCGATGAATTGACTGAATTTTGATGATTTATTAATCCTGAGAGGGCTGGCTAACTTCCTTCAGGATACTTACCCCGATCGATCATGTTTGAAGTCGCTGCAGTCGCTATGGAAGTGAAATCGATGCAATCTCAATCGAGTCAGTCCTTATTCCGTCAAGCTGAAAGTCAACCCAGGCATTCGGTGCGATCACTTAGCTCAGCCATGGTTGTGACGGCACTGTATGGACTCCTGAATGTGATGCCTTGGTCGCAGGCGATCGCTCAAACCACTGGTTCTGAGAACCGATCAGAGACGGAAAGGACGGAATTAGCGACGGGGCAAATCATTCCCTATGCCTGCTACGATCGGGCTGGCAATGTCGTTTATACCACCATTAACCCGCAGGAAACGTTGGGGTGGGAGATGGGCTGTCGAGAGGTACAGTATGAAAGTACTTTCCGTGAAGCGCCTCCAATTACGTATTTTCAGTGCTTTGATGTCAACGGCGGGGTGGCATTTAATACGATCGATGCAGCAGTGGCTGAAGAGTCGGAGTTGTTCTGTCGAGAGATTGGGGCTCGCGTGACCACACCTGTACCCTACCGGCCAGTCTATTACGAATGCTACAACGCAGATGGCACCTTGGCCTTTGCGACGAGCTATCCACAAAATACCTTTGGTTGGAAACCGGGTTGCCGAGAGTTGCAGTACCAAGATGCCATGCTGACGCAAATGCCCGATCGCACCCCCTATGAATGTTTTGATATCAGTGGCAATGTGGCCTTTGTCACCTACGATCCCCTAGAAGTGCGGCGATGGAAGTTGGGTTGTCGGGAGATTCGCCCAAACTAGCCCAAACTAACCCGAACTAGCCCGAACTAGCCCGAACTAAGCTGACTCAGCTCCACCCTGCCATTTCATCTTGATTGGATCCGCCCAGCTTATTCCCTCGCTGATCTGGAGAAAACCGATGCTTCGTGCTGTCACGTCAGATATGCTGGATCCCAAAACTCCGCCAGATGTGGTGATTCGAGCGGAGGCTCGTCGTCCGGAGCTAGATCCCACCGTAGGAGTTGCGGTGTCTCCCATGTTGTCTGGCACTCCTCGGCATCGCTTGGTGGCGATCGGCGATTCTCTCACCCATGGGTTTCAGAGTGGAGCCATTTTCAATACAGCACTCTCCTATCCAGCCTTGATTGCCCAAGAACTGGGCTGGAAATCCTTTCGGTTTCCGACCTATGGCGGGCCGGGCGATGGGTTGCCCCTCAACTTAGAAAAGCTGGCTCGGTTTTTGGAAAAGCGGTTTGGCAACACCTTAGATTGGTGGGAGTTTGCTCCAGGGTTGCTGGCGGTTCGCGAGTTTTTAGACCAGGTGGAAGATTATTGGGAACGAGGAGAGGGGAGTATTTTTCCCAGTGAAACCGCCCCAATGAACCACAATCTGGCAGTTTATGGCTGGGATCTGCGGAATACGCTGTCTTACACGGCCGATCTGGCCCAAGATACGATCGCGGCCAATCCACCTACCGACAATTTCATCAATCAGATCGTAGAACATGCCAACCAACGGGCTGCGCTACGAGTCCTCAACTCTGCTCGTGATCAACGCAGTGCTTTCACCCCTCTGCAAGCGGCCGCGGCTTTAGGGGCGGAAGGCACGCTAGAAAATGGCACCGGAGATGGGATCGAAACGTTAATTGTGATGATCGGAGCCAATAATGCCCTCGGTAGCATTCTCACCTTCAATGTGGCTTGGAGCGGAGAAGGCTATGACGATATGGTGCGCAACGATCGCTACACCGTATGGCGACCAATTCACTTCCAGGCAGAGTGGGATCAATTAGTCGTAGAGCTGAAGAAAATTCGGGCGCGGCATGTGATTATTAGCACCGTGCCCCATGTGACGATCGCCCCCCTCGCCCGAGGTGTTGGGGAGAAGATTGCCCCAGGATCGCGCTATTTCCCGTACTACACCTTCCCCTGGTTTGATAACGGCAGCTTTAATCCTCAGAAAAATCCTCACATTACGGAGCAGGAAGCCCGCGCAATTGACAGTGCGATCGATCAATACAACGACTTCATTACGGCATCGGTGCGGCAGGCTCGTCAAGAAGGGCGAAACTGGTATTTATTTGAACTCTCCGGACTGCTCGATCGAGTCGCCTACCGCCGCTACCTCGAAGATCCCGCCGCTCAGCCCTCCTGGTGGGATGCAGTAGGGGGCGAATATCCATTGCCATCACCATTGCAGAGGTTGAATCCTATCCCAGATTCGCGATTTTTTCAGTCTGATCAAACCGGGCGGAAGCAAGGTGGGATTTTCTCATTAGACGGCATTCACCCAACCACGATCGGCTATGGAGTGGTGGCGCAAGAAATCATCCAGATCATGCAATTGGCAGGCGTGAAGTTTTACACCGCCAACGGGGCAGAACGCCTAGGTGCCGTCCAAATCGACTTCGCTCGCCTCATTCAGCAAGATACCCTGATCTCCAATCCGCCCAGCACGCTTGCCAGTAGTCTCAGCGTGATCGGCTGGCTCGATCGAAATTTCAATATTTTCGGACAGCTTCTCCGATCGAGCTTTTAGACATCACAAAACTCCACCCTCCAGGTTTTGCCATATCAGCCACATTTTGCCATATCAGCCACATTTTGCCATATCAGCCACAATAGAGGGATACAAAGCGGTTGCAAAGGAATTTCCACGATGGCTTACCGATGTGATTTGGGGAATGGACAATCGGTTTATCTCGATCAGCAGGCAGGACGGACGATCGTAACGACCCAATCCAGCCGTCCGGGACAGCAGCAGCAAGCTAGCCATAGCTTCACAACAGGTGAGTGGTCAGCTCCACCCCAAGCATTCCAGATTGGCAATGGGCTCGGCTTTCAGATTACAACAATGGAGAGAACAGTCTGGATCGTGGTTCAGGCTAGCGGTACAAATCTGGTGACTGAACTGCCATCGGGCGATCGTCAACCGATTTCGATGCAGGTCACTGGTGCTTTGCCTCAACCCATGCAGCCTATGCAGCCTATGCAGCCCATGCAGCCCATGCAGCCTATGCAGCCCATGCAGCCCATGCAAATGGGTGATATGTCGATGAGTCTGAGCCCGATGGAAATGCGGATGGGTAATCTGGAGATGCGAATGCCGTCCTCTAGTCCGAGTAGTACCAGTACGAGTCGGGCAGTTGCCAATACAACCAGCCAAACCGGCAATCCCATCACTCATGCTGCACCTGGAACTGCACCGATCGCCAAGTTTTGTAGTCAATGTGGATCGGCACTTCAACCTGGAGCCAAGTTTTGCAGTCAATGTGGAGTGCAACTGAGCTAGCCAGTTGAGCCATGAGCCAGTTGAGCCATGAGCCAGTTGAGCAATAGTTCAGTCAGTTCAGTCCTGATTCCCAATGTTTCTCCCGCTTGAAAGGCTATGTCGATCGTATTTGAAAATCCAGTACAGGAGTTGACCTACCATAAGGTCGCAGACTATCTGAAGACTTCCACGTTATTCAAAGATGCGTTTACCGGGGTGAGTGATCAGCCTAGTTTTGAGTTAACCTACGGTTCTGCCAAAATTCAGGTTGCCGTTTTGGCATGGGAAGTTCATCCTTGGGAGATCAACGATCTAGCCATTGTGCGAGCCAGCAGTTGTGTGACCCAGGGCAGCCAAGTGAATGCGGCTTTGATGCAATATTTGCTCAGTGAAAATAGCCGGATGCGGTTTGGCTCTTTTCAACTGGGTGACGATCAAACGGTGCTGTTTGCCCATAGTGTTTTGGGTGGCGAACATATGGATCTGCTGGAGTTACAAACCTGCATCCTTTCGGTCGTTACCATTGCGGATACCTATGATGATTGGATCATTGCCCAATTTGGCGGGCAACCATCACGGTACAGTTGAAATTGTTTCTGAAATTGTTTCGTGGGTACAGACGGCGGGCACAGGGAGCGGCAGGGTAACGGTCACTTGAGTACCAACACCTTCCTGACTTTCTAGGTGAATATTGCCATTATGGGCATCTACACAGCGTTTCACAACTGCCAAACCCAATCCTGTCCCTTTGATTTGTCCAACATTGTTACAGCGATAAAATGTTCTAAACAAATTGGGCTGGTTTTCAGTTGGAATGCCAATTCCCCAATCACGAATGGCAAACACTACGGCTTGCTCCCGACAAACCAGGTGGAACTCAACGGTCGTGTGGTTTGGAGAATATTTAATGGCATTCGAAAGCAGATTCGTCAAAATCCGCCGCAACAATATCTGATCAATATTGACGATCACATCACAGCACTCTGCTTGAAAGGCAATGGTATGGTGACTACCGTCACTCAGTTGCAGCGTTTCACATAGATCGCGACAAAACTTTTCGATATCAGTTGGGGTTGGTTGAAATTCCGTTTTTCCAGCTTCAATGCTGCCGATCAATAGCACTTCATCCAGGAGATAGAGCAAATGATCGATCGCTCCATTCACCTTATCAAAATAGCGATCACGCATCTCAGCGTTAATCGCATCTCCCCCGTAACGTAGGAGTTCGGCAAAACCCTGGATACTGGTGAGCGGGGTGCGGAAGTCATGGGAGATCATCGACACAAATTCTGACTTCAGCCGATTCAGTTCCTGCTCTTGCTCCAATGCTCGTAATGCTTCTGCCTTCGCCTGTTGTAACTCAATCTGCATCTGGCGCAGAGTCAAATGGTTTTCTACCCGTGCTAGCACCTCTTCAACCTGAAAAGGCTTGGTAATATAGTCTACGCCACCCACTTGAAAGGCTTGGACTTTATCCAGCGGTTCTCCCAACGCACTCAAAAAAATCACTGGTATATCACAGGTTTGGGGATCAGCCTTCAGATGTTGACACACTTCATAGCCATTCATTTTGGGCATGTTGATGTCTAGCAAGATCAAATCCAACGGGACAGTGCGAACGGCCATTAATGCCACCGATCCGCTGATGGCACTACGCACCTCATACCCTTGCTTCGTCAACATTGAAGAGAGCAACCGCAGGTTATTGGGCGTGTCATCAACAATTAAGATATTGCCTTTGACTGCTGGAGAGTGATGCTCATTCATCAGATGTGGAGCTTGGTTAGTTCAATAATCTCTTCAAAACGAAAGTCATAAGCTAGTTCTCGTAGCCCTTGCGCCAGTTCAGCATGGGTGGATGGAATTTGCTCCAATAACTTGAGGACTTGGCGATCACTGCATCCACTGGCTGCTTGATGTAAATCGGCGATCCACTCCGCTGGCATAACCAGAAGGTCGGCAGTGGCTAGCTTGGAGGATGGAGTGGTCATTACTTCCCCCTCCTCATATATGCAGTTTACCCTTTGATGCTCAGCAGACTGGGTAAAAACTCCCTCCCTTACCGGAATTTCAAATTCAAATATAGATCCTTCACCCGGCAGACTGTGTACGGTGAGTTGTCCACCCATCAGTTGCACAAATCGATCGCTAATGGCAAGCCCCAGCCCTGTGCCACGGTTGGATTGTCGGCCAGACTCGGTTTGCACAAAAGCCTGGAACAGGGAATCCATCTCTTCAGAAGCAATACCATAGCCCGTGTCTTCAACGGCAAAATGGAGCCAGTGGGTCTGTTCGTCGGAATTGCCCAATCGACCGCTCACACGCAAGCAGACTTGCCCTTGGTCAGTAAACTTGATGGCGTTATCGAGCAAGTTTAACAAAACTTGACGTAATTTGCCTTGGTCAGCAGCGATATGGTTGGGCACAGTAGATTGCACCTGCACCATGAATTGGAGTTGCTTCTGAGTTGCGGCTAGCTGAAGCATTTCAGTAATATTTCTGAGCAACCCATACAGATCGAAGGAACTCTCTTGCAGGCTACCCTGGTTGGCTTCGAGCCTTGCCCCCTCCAACACGTCATTGATCAGATTGAGGAGATGCTGACCACTACGGTTGATGATATGGAGGTAATCCTGGTGATCAGGAGTCAGTGAGGCTTCCTGACTAATCAGTTGGGTAAAGCCCAAAATTGAATTTAAGGGCGTGCGCAGTTCATGACTCATGTGGGCCAGAAATTGGGTTTTAGCGCGACTGGCTGCCTCTGCCGCATCGCGGGCTTTTTTCAAATCTTCAGATTGCTGTTGGGTCTGGGCTAACAAGTCAGCCTGCTGGATAGCCACCCCTAACTGAGTGCTGATATGGGTTGCCAAGTGGATTTCTGCAGTTTGCCAATTGCGGGAACTGCGATTTTGATAGGCGGCCAATAATCCCCACAGGTGATTGCCTTGAAGGATCGGCACTGTGAGATAGGCCTTGGCCTGAAGTTGTTCCAGTAACTTCAAGTAACAGGCAGAGAAACCAGGTTGGTAGATATCGCGCACACATAGATAGGGGGCTCCTTGCCGATAAGCTCCACCCTCAGTTTCCTGAAGATAGGTATCTTGCACCCAACCTTGCTCTGTCCAAGTTTGAATGATGCAACGATCGGTTTGAGTTGCTTCCGCCAGATGATCTGGGCTGCCCGGTTCTGCCTGCAAAACGGAGCGCCACCCCGCCGACACAGATTCTGCCACACAGCTCCCACTCCAGTCTGGGTTAAAGCGATAAATTAGGACTCGATCGCACTGGAGCAGTTGGCGTAATTCAGTAGTCGTGGTTTGAAAGATCTGCTTGATTTCCAGGGTCTGCCGCATTTGCTCGATCACCCGCAAAGTTGCCTGTTCCCGAGCGGCGCTGCGACGCAACGCATCTTCTGCCAGCTTCCGTTCGTAATGGAGAGCAATGGCTGAGACTGCGGTTCCGAGGAGACTGATATCCAAGCCATCCCAATGATGGGCTCTCAAATTATCTTCGAAGCCCACTAAGCCCCACAGCTTGCCATTGACGATTAAGGGCAAAATCAGGATAGACAAAATCCCTTCCGCAACTAAAACCGATCGTTCGGTTTCACAGGAGGTGACTGCATCGCTAATCACTTCACTTCTGGCAAGATGATGCATCCACTGAAGCCAGAGGGAATGGGGCAGGCGTTGGGGTAGGGGTTGACGGAGGGGATTCTTCTGCCAGTTGGCTTGCCATCCAGCCCGTTGGATCGGTTGAAAGCGTCCCCCCTCGGCAGTAATTTCACAGAGGTATACCCGAGAAGCTCCAGCTACCTGGCCCAGCAAACGGAGAATCTCCTGATATTTGATCGGTGATTCGCGAAAGGTCAACAACTCCCGCTGCACTTCTACTAACACCGCTAGATAGCGTTCTCGCCGGGCCAGAGCTTGTTCAACTTGCTTGCGATCACTGATATCACGCGACACAATTAACACTGCATCTTTGGACAGGGGCGAAATACTAGACGATAGACAGACTTCCCGTTCAGCCAAAGACAGGGAGTACTCTAAATTAACAGTGATGCGATGGGTTAGACTGGCTTGAATGCTCTGCAAAACTCGATCGGCAATCGGAGCGGGCAGCGTTTCATGCAGGGTTTTACCTAAAATGCTAGCCGTGGGTCGATCTAAGGCTGGATTGGCAGAGGCTACCCGCAGACAGCGCCCAGTTCGATCGCGCACTAAGACCACATCACTCATGGCCGCAAACAACGCCTGTAAATCTGCTTCTGCTTGCTTTTGAGCCAAGACTGTCCCCAACTGAGCTGCCACCGCAGAAACCACCTGAATCAACCGTTGATCGATCGGGCGAGCTTCGATCGTGAAAAATACTAAAACAGCAAGCACAGTTGGTGTTTGGGTGCTAGCGGTAGAAGCCGTTGAACTGGCGGCAAGCGGGGAATTTGCCAGAGCAGGATGGGAGGGGGGCAGCGCCGTGGTTGCAGTACTCGATTGATCCCGCGTCACCATAATTGGCACGCCCAAGCGGGCCTTGATGCCATAGTGGTTGACTAACTGGAAACGATACCGGGATTGACCACTCTCAAACTCAAGGGCTGGTTCAACCTCGCTCTCTGAATTTAACGACCATTCTGGCTGTTGCTGGTTCCAAACTCTGCCTGCGATCCCTTCATTGGGATGAAATGTGACATTGGCATAGCTCTGCCGCAAATTGTGAATTGACTGAACGACAGAGGGTTCAGCCTGGTTAGAATACCAAACTGGACTACATTCCAAAACGGAGCCATCAGCCGACGGCAGCCAAACTTCCCCATAGGTCCAGCCCGTCACTTCACAAAGCGCTTGCAACGCTGCGTAGAGTGCCTGATCAAAATCGGGAGCAGCCGTAATGGCCTGGGTAATATTCAGTAAGAGTTGCAGTTCTTCTTCTGCTTGCTGGCGTTGAGCATTGGCCTGGTGGGCGCTGATAAACTTAGCGATGCTTTGGGCCATCAGCTCAATGACTTCTTGTTCGTGCTTTTGATATCCTTGAGGGCGAGTTTGATCGGCAAAGAAGCAAAGCGTGCCATACAGCTCACCGTTGACCCAGAGCGGCGATCCAATATAAGACTGAACGGGTAAGGGAGTTTTGGGCAGAGGTATACAAAACTGCCAATCTTGAATATTTTGGCAACAAATAGTCTGGCGTGATTTCACCACTACGTTGCAGTAGGTGTCCTCTAAATTGATCTCTAGACCAGGTTGTAAGCACTCAATTTCTGAATATGCTGCAATCACCCGATAGGTCTGATCCGTGACAGCACCTGCGATCCCAGAAGAGAAACCCAGGATTTCGCAGCCTGTTTTGAGGTAGTCAGCACAGAGTTCTTCGATGGTTTCAAAATCAGTCAGACTGAGCCGATGTAAGTGTTTAAGGCTTTGGCTATATTCACTCAATGCTACTGACTTCTGGAGCAGTTCTGCTTCAGTTTGTTTGCGGGCAGTAATATCTCGAGCGACCCAGATCACCGTATCAGTACCGATCGGCGAAATTCTGGTACTGAACCAGACGGTTCTATTTTGAATTAATAAATCATATTCCAGTTCTAGCGGGCGTTGCTGATCCAAACTGGTATGGATCGCGGTTAAAAAGCGCTCTGCCTGGTAGGTTGGAAAGACCTGATGGAGGGTTTTACCTAACAGTAATTCGGCCGGACGATAGAGATTTTCCTGATTGGTAGGCGCAATCTTTAAATATCGCCCCTCCCGATCAAGCACCAAAATCACATCGGCCATTGCCGCAAATAGTCCACGTAGTTCAGCCTCAGAACTTTGTAAAGCAGATTCAATTTGGCGACGCTCATGCACTTCTTGACGGAGGAGCCGATTTTGATACTCTAAGGCTTCGAGCTGTTTTTGCTCTTGATCGACGGATTTTGCTTGAGCCAGAGCAAAGCCAATCTGGATCGCGATCGCTTCCAACAGCGAAATTTCTTCCGTCGTCCAACTGCGAAACCGATCGCACTGCTGGAGCGTGATCAACCCATTGGGGCGATGACGATAAGAGGTGCGCACCGCGAGCAAGGAGCGAATCTCAGCTAATTGGCAGAACGATCGAATCGTATTAAATCGGGGATCCTGCGGCACGGCATCTGCGGCTAAAGCCCGATCCTGAGATAAAACTTCTGGAATGAATACATTATCCTCGAAGGCAAAATCCATCTGCCGCAACGAGATCCAGCCCGGAGAGACATGTTCCGCTAATAAAGGAATTTCTGGAATCGGAGGGGGTACATAAATATGGATTGAACAGCGAGTCACCCGGAAAATCTGCCCAATGAGCTGAACCGTTGTATCGAAAATGGTTTGACTTTCAGTTTCTGTGCGGATGGCACCGGTGATTTTTTGTAGAACGAGCGATTGTTCAAGTTGCTGGGCTAATTTTTGTTCGACTTGCTCGCGTTGATGGATGGCTTCTTGCAGGCGTTCATTATGTTCAATCAACTGTTTCTGGAGCCGCTGGATATTGAGCTGGCTTTCAATCCGCACCAGCACCTCTTCAGCATGGAAGGGTTTGAGAATGTAATCGACTCCTCCCACTTTGAAAGCCCGAACTTTATCCCAGGTGTTTTCGAGCGCACTCAGAAATATCACGGGAATATGCTGGGTTTTGGGATCGGCTTTGAGCATCTGACACACTTCAAAGCCGTCATGGCCTGGCATACAAATATCTAACAGGATCAGATCGGGAGTCTGGATGGTAATCGCTGCTAAGGCGGCATCTAGCTTGGGAGCTAACCGCACGTGATAGCCTTGTTGAGACAACAAATGGGATAACAGCCGTAAATTGGCCGGGCGATCATCAATGATGAGAATGCTTTCCTTAACAGGAACTTGGTGCATATTCACTTCCAATGCTGATGTCAATACCCCTTGATGAAGTGGAACCGTGATATGCTCTGCCTGATCCTGTCAACCTGATCTGTCAACCTGATCCTGTCAACCTGATCCTGTCAACCTGATCCTGTCAACCTGATCTGTCAACCTGATCTGTCAACCCCTGCACCGATCGAAGATTGGGTTGCAAAGGCTGGGTTGCGAAGACTGGGTTGCGAGGAAGCAGCGAATATCCTATCAAACTATCAACTCTAAACAGAAACCCCCAAGGTTGCCCAAACACGTAGCCCCGCTCAGGGCAGGGTTTCCCAGTGCCAATCTGAGCAGCCTACTTACCTAGGGTAACCATCTACCGTTAAATTGCCCATGCTGTCTACTCTTGCACCCAGGGATTGTCCTGATTTGTTCTGAGGGAGCGCGATCAACGGCGAAGTGCCAAACTACAGATCAAAGAAGGGACAATATTACTATCCATCGGTTTGGCAAAAAAGTATCCTTGACCGCGATGACAACCCAGCGATTGCAGCTTAATCGCTTGCTCTTCAGTTTCTACCCCTTCTGCGATCACATCGATCCCCAGGTTATGGGCCAGGTTTGTGATGGCTCGCACGAGGTATTCTCCCCGTTTTGAGCAAAGTTGTTGTACAAAGGAGCGATCGATTTTGAGGACATCAAGCGGCAGTTCTAGCAACCGACTTAAAGAAGAATAACCTGTCCCAAAATCATCAATGTAAAGCTGAACGCCCAGAACCCGCAATTGATTAAGCACGAGTTCGATCACCTCTGTATCACTCATGATTGAGCTTTCAGTAATTTCCAGCTTTAAACTTTGGGCCGACAAGCCTGTTTCAGCCAAGATGCGTTCGATCTGCTGCGGTAAATCCGGCGAGGCAATCTGTTTACAGGACAGGTTGACACTGACGGTGAGGGGAACGAAATAGTCTGGAAATTGTTGTTTCCAGATTTGTAGCTGCTGACAGGCTTCTGCGATCACCCAAGCCCCAATATCGATAATAGAACCAGTTTCCTCCGCGATCGGGATAAACTCGGTGGGAGGAATGATTCCTAAGGTGGGATGATGCCAGCGAGACAATACTTCAAAGCCCGTAATACGACTGCTAGACAAGGAAACGATCGGTTGATACTGCAAGCGGAGCTGATGGCGGGGCAGGGCAGATTTCAGATCTCGTTCCATCCGCAACCGTCCCAGTTCTTCGGAAGAAAGCAGATTAATTACCCCTTCAGACTCTTGCTCGATCGCAGTCGTCAAGCGCATCAATCGCTCAACATTAGAGGTGGCAATTTTAACCATCCGTTGGCCCCGATCAGACAACTCACCTAAGCGACCACTATCTAAGAGATCAAGCGCACCCTGAATCACGGTGAGTGGGGTGCGCAACTCATGACTAATATCAAGAACCGACTGATCGGGCGAGATCGCATAGCAAGAATTGGCATGCTCTTGATAATCTAACTTATTAGTCGTCATGCTTTATACACTATCCGAAGTTCAAAGCGAATGCGACCCAACCCTAAATGAGCCAGTTGCTATGGGGCGTAGGGTAAAGGGACTTTGCCATCTCGCTAACAGTTAACATAATCCGGTTAGCTTCTGAGGGGGGTAAAAATCATCCTTTACGCATCCTAGGAAGGAATGGTGCAAAAGTCGGGCAAATCCGTCGCCCTACGGAGAGCGGTCTATCAAGAGATGATGGAGTTAATACAAAGATAATATAAACCTCTTACTCTATTTTCTCGATGAGGCTGAGTTGAACAACAGGCTGAATCGCTTGCAGAGCCATGATTGATTCTGCTCATCTGCATCTCAAAGTGGGATAAGACTGAGCGTTTAATGCTGCCAGCCTAAGACTTCGAGCAGTTGGTCAGCCAACTTAGCGGGCTTGAACGGTTTGGCAATCATGGCTTTGACCCCCAGATCAGCAAACCGCCGTTGATCAGACATTTGCACTTTTGCGGTCAGCAAGATTACCGGAATATGGCGAGTTGCAGGATTAGCTTGCAGATGCCGGAACACCGTTAGCCCATCCATGTCTGGGAGCATCACATCAAGCAAGATGGCATCAGGTTGTTCATCGGCAGCTTTTTGCAAGCCTTCGTGACTCGAGCAGGCCACGATCACATCGAGACCCGCCATGATCTCCAAACTGGCTTGAGCAACCTCACGAATGTCATCCTCATCATCGATGACCAGTACACGTTTCCCAGCCACTCACTATACCTCCACTCAATATTTGCCCATAGTGTTCCCTGACTGGGCTTGAACAGCGATCGGTTCTTACAGGGTTTGAACAGCAACACGCTGCAAAGGTAATGTCAAATAAAAGGTGCTCCCTTCGCCGAGGACACTCTCAGCCCATAGCTGCCCTTGATGCTGCTGGACGATCCGGCGGCAAATGGCTAACCCTAACCCGGCACCGCCTTGCCGACGCGCATCGGATGCATCTACTTGTTGAAACTGTCCAAAAATTGATTCTAACTGATCTGATGGAATTCCCTGCCCTTCGTCTTTAACTTTCACTAATACACAGGGTATCCGTATTTGTTCTGAGGTGAAAAGATGAGGTATGGAGGCTAACTCCTGCCGATCGTGACATTGCTTGATCTCGAGCCAGATTCGCCCACCGGCTTGGGAAAACTGGATGGCATTTTTCAAGAGATGGTAGAAGACCTGACTGAGCCGATGATTATCGGCTGAAACTTCGATCGACTGCGGTGTGATCAGCAGGGTGACTTGACGCTGCATGGCCAGATCTTGCAATAGAGCGGTGGCTCGATTGACGGCTTCTGCTAAATTGCAGGGATGCTGAATCATCTGAATCTCTCCAGAGCTCAACCCCTCCAGATCAAGGATATTGCTAGTGATGGCGGCTAACCGATCGATGTTATTGGCAGCAATTCTGAGCATTTTCAGCCCCTGATCAGAAAGTTCCCCCAATTTGCCGGTCAGCAGTAGCTCGATCGATCCTTGCAGAGAGGCTAAAGGGGTACGCAACTCATGGTTAATCACAGAGATAAACTCATCTTTCATGCGCTGGATCCGCTGGCGTTCGCTGATATCACGGGCAATGATGGCAAATCCCACAACGGAGCCTTGCGGATCTTTAATGAGCGAAACTGTCTGCAAGATATCAATCAACTCGCCGGTTTTGCGTTGCCGGGTGACTTGTCTCCAGTCCGCAATCAGATGACATGAATTTTGCGGTGGAACAGCGAGCAGACTGTTACCGATCGGCTGAATCAGTTGGGACAGGGGTTGTCCTTTCGCTTCTGCTGCCGAGTAGCCATATAATTTCTCAGCTCCCAGGTTCCAAGTTAAAACATAGCCTTGGAGGTTGGTGCTGATGATGGCATCATCCGAGGATTCAACAATGGCTGCCAGTTGTAGAGCGGTCGCCTCTGCTTGTCGTCGGGCCTGCCGCATTTCCAAATCATGCAATTCTCGCTCGATCGCGGGCACCAATCGTTTGAGATGCCTTTTGAATAGATAATCGCTGGCTCCTGCTCGCATCATTTCCACAGCAGGTTCTTCGCCGATCATGCCAGAAAGGACAATAAATGGGAGATCAAGCCCCAGCGATTTCATAATTTGAAGGGCTTCTAAGGCATTGAAGCTAGGTAGTAGATAATCGCAAATCACAATATCCCAAGCATATTGCTGAAGTGCCAATTGTAGAGTTACTGCACTATCTACCCGTTGGTGGCGAAGTGCAAAACCACTGTCAAGCAGTTCGTTTAAGACAGCTTGTGTATCTGAATCGGAATCGTCAATGAATAGAATACGGAGGATATTCTTCATCGATATGGAGGCAAAAGAACAAGTTTTAATTGACTCTAACGTGAATCAGAAACAGGAAGCGAGCATAAGATTTAGCGAGCACTTACGAGTTGAGCTTAAACAACTTGCACCAAACCAATTCTGATGCCTTATTGCAATTTACGAACTTAAACTTGAAATCAATATTTGAAACCAATATAGAATACGAATATGGAATGAGTGATTGCTGTAAGAAAGCAAGAAAAAACTTCGCACGCTCAGAAGCTATTCTATAAGAGTAGATTCCACAATTAATCAGGACTCCTACCCCTCATTTCAGAAAAGCTAGATGCAACTGCCTAATCGAAAGAACGCTGAGCCCAAAAGACCCTGAGCTAAAGCCCCTGAACTAAGGAAGTAAATGCAGGAGAGCTCATCTGCCTCATGGTGTTCAGTTCCATGGGCAAAGATTAAACCAGGAGTATGCCAGTAGGAGTATGTCAGTAATCGTCCTTAGCTTTAGGGCAACTAGAATACAACACCAACTCAGTTTATGTCTTTTAGAGTGCCTCTTAAAGGTGCAAAAGTCGGGAAACCATGAGCTTGAATCCAGCCCATGATCGCTCGGAAAAATCCGTTTCATGCTGTAAAAAGTTTGATAAATCGGTTTTGTTCGATCGATCGCATCGGGGTTCAGTACTGCGTCAGTTATTTTGATCACAACAAAACAGTGGTTTAAAAACTGACGGTTTCCCGGTTGACAGCCTATCTTACCTTCTGAAAGCTTGGTTTCCCTTGCCCGACTTTTTCACCTTTAGGTCATATCGTCGGTAATAGGGATGTTCTTTGATACTGAGATCTGAGCTTTTCGATCAGGGCAGTGTTCATTTTTTAGAATGGTGCATCAATCATGACCATGAGTAAACTTTGCCAGCCGGGGAGTTTTGACGCGAACAAGGCGATCACGGCTGAGCAGTCGGGCAGCAAGCGGCAGGCTGCTCAAGCTGAATCTAATCCTCAAGCAGTCCGACGACAACTGATCAAGCATTTTGGGCCGAGTGCTTTAGATCAAATTATGTTATCGCTTGCCTTTAGTGCGATGCACACCAGTGGCCATCGCCATGGCGCATTTCTAGATGCTGCCGCCACGGCTGCTAAATGTGCCATCTACACCACTTTTATTGAAGAAGGTCAGAATCTTCGGCTGACTGGACAACTTCACCACATTGAACCCAAGCGCGTCAAAGTCATTGTTGAGGAAGTTGAGCAGGCCCTGACAGAAGGCAAGTTGCTGAAAATGTTGGGCTCCCATGGGCCACGCTATCTGATTCAACTGCCCTACCTATGGATTGAGTTGCATCCATGGCAGCTAGGTCGATCGCGGATTGCCGGTACCAGTCTCACCTCCCTCGAAAAGCAACAGATTGAGGATAAACTGCCTGCTCATCTACCGCCTGCCCAGATTCTCAATAGCATTCAATTTATGGATCTGCTGGAATTACTCCATAGCCGCTCCCAAGAAGATGTGCCCCCTGACCATCAAACGGCTTTAAGTGAAGCCATGGCAGACCATATCAGACGGCGCTTGATCCATTCAGGCACGGTGACGCGAATTGATACCGCTTGGGGAACCCCTTTTTTCGCACTCACTCGGACTTCCTATTCTCCTGTGGATGACGATGAACGGGCTTACACCGCGATCGAAGACACGGCCCGTTATTTTAGCTTGATGCGAGATTGGACGGAGCGTCAGCCCAAAACGCTGCGGATTTTAGAAGAACTGAACATTCCGTCAGAGCGCATTGATGAGGCGTTGCAGGAACTGGATGAGTTAATCAACACTTGGGCGAATCGGTATCATCAATCCGGTGGTCAGCCCTTTATTGTGCAAGCGGCGATCGGGTTGCAAGCCGATTAGGCAGAAATCCTCAGGGTTTGGGCTGGATGTGAGAGGACACCTGACGGTAGAAGCGGCTCCGTTCGAGACGACGTTTAATCCGGATTGCTACTTCTGTCATTTCGATCGGTTTATGCATCAGGTCATCTGCTCCGGCGAGAAAGGCACGCTGCTGAGTTTGTCGATCCGTTTGTGCCGTCAAAACCACAATGGGGATCCAACTCCACTGGGCATCATGCCGAATCGTTTGGCAGAGATCCAACCCATCAATTTTGGGCATATTAATATCCAAAATCAACAGATCGGGTTGCAGAGCGTTGAGAACATCCCAAAACTGATCAGCCTGGGTTAAACCGGTTACCACCATGCCGTTGGGTTCTAAGCAGTCGCGCAGGATCAGAGCAATGGTTGGATCATCATCCACAACCAGAACTTGAAAGGAGGCTGTTTTTTGTCTAGCCAGCAGATTTGCGACGGTTTGTAGAACCGTGACAGGAGCCAAGGGTTTCTGAAGAAATTGTTGTCCCCCTGCCCGTACTGCCTCGATTCGATCTTGCGTCCCGGCTTGATTGGCTAAAAAAACGATCGGTACGGAGGGGTCTGCTTGTAAATCCGTCAGCAAAATGGCGCTATTGGGATCGGCTTGCAGGGTGGAAAAATCAAGAATGGCAGCATCCGGGCGTTCCTGATGGCAGTGTTTGCGGGCTGCGGTTGCGGTGCTGGCAATCTTCAGCCGCACCCCATAATCTTTAGACTGAGCCGCGAATGATCGGCTGAAGTCCCGATCTCGATCCAACAACAGTAAAAAGGGTGAAGGACTGCCCAGACTCAACGCAGCAACAGTCGTGTTCTGGCTTTGAGCCGGAATGGGTGAGGAGGTCGGTGAGGATTGAGGGATCGGCAAAAGTGACCTCGGGGCAACCACCATTTGTTCTAAAGCATCAACCAGAGGAGCTACTTGAGCTGCAAGCTGTTGCTGCATTTCAGGTAATAGAATGCCATCGGTGGGCAGCAGCAATTCAATTTGTTGGGCTAGGTGGGAACCTTCATCCAATCCAAAGGTGCCCAACGATCCGGCTAATTTGTGGGCAGCACGGCTAGCCTGTTGCTGTAGCTCTAACTCTAGCGTCATGGTCTGGAGCGCCTGCACCATTTGGGACAGCAACTGAACTTGCTTCAGACTGGTTTGGCGAGTTCGCTGCCAGATTGCAGCAACGGAAATCTCTAAAGTCTGCTGTTGGGTTGCTGGGTCAGGGGATCGCGCCTCGGCATGACTGGGGTTAATCCGATACCCCTGTCCATAGAGTGTCTCAATCAAATCGCCCGCTCCGACAGCATCCAGTTTGCGGCGGATACTTTTGATATGAGATTTCACCGTATCTTCATTGGGGGGATCTTCGTTGAACGACCAAATTTGATCGACGATCGCCCCCCGACTAAATACACGATTTTGGTGGCGCAGAAAAAGTTCTAACAGTAAATATTCTTTGCGGCTAAACCGGAGCAGTTGCCCATTGTAGGTGACTTCACAGGAACTGGGATCAAGCTGTAATGCTCCACAGGTCAGCACCGAAGTCGTCACCATGCTGCCGCGCCGTAATAAAGCCCGGATCCGAGCTGCTAACTCGCGCGGGTCAAAGGGCTTAACCACATAGTCATCTGCCCCAGCATCTAACCCCAACAACTTATCTGTCGTGGTATCTCGAGCCGTTAGCAGCATGACTAAAACCTGCTTTTTTTGGCTCCGTAACCGACGACAAAGGGTAATCCCATCCAGCCTAGGCAACACAATATCCAGCAATACCAAATCATACGGAAAAGACTCGATCAGTTCCCAACCTGCTTCACCATCTTCTGCAACATCTATGACATAGTTTTGTTCAGTGAGAATCGCAGTGACAACTTCTACAATCCTTTCATCATCTTCGATGAGCAAGATTCTCATATAACGTAAACAGAAACTCCAAAATTTTGAGTGCGATTGACAGGGTACTCTGAGCATTCTCATGAAGACAGAGTCACGACCTGAGCGGAACTAGCTTGAGTGGAACTAGCTTGAGTGGAACCAGGGAAGCGGGACAGGAACATCGCAGCGCATCATCCGTTGCGCAAAAAGTAGACAAAACTGAACCCAAACTGGGGATATCGATCGAGTGACTTGAGAAGCAACACTCAATAGCGATGACTAAGAATGCCTCAAGGTGCTCTCAGCAAGCAGCGATATAGCCAGATTCTTCAATTTTGACACCCTTCAGTCAAGACTCCAGGACGAACGCATCAGCAAAGAAGGGCAAGAAAACGCGCATAAGCCGATCCTATTACATCATAATCTAGGTATTCCTGCGGAAAATTGGGTCGTAGCAGACACCAAAATTTCCGTATAATTCCCCTATCATTCCGCAATTTAAGAAACGGTAAAAGTATAATTTAATGTAGAAGGTCTATTTGTCAAACTCGTATCACAACTTTACTCAGAAGACCGACTTTTTCACCGATTTTCCACTTTTTGACTTTAGAGTTTGAATTGAATCTCGATAAAAAGATGTGATGAGTCACAACTTGTTAAGTCAGATTTTGTTAACATCGGGCGGATTAAGCGCGATCGGGCTGTTCAGTGGGTTCCAGGTTGACCGTCATCTTTCTCTGGTTGTTTATCGGTAGGTTAAGCCTGTCAGGTTGGCATTTTTTTGAAAAGGCGGCTCGATATCATTCACTCAGTAGCTACTGAGTAGCAGTTGCCGCTTACAGATGCAGGTATCGCTAATTCACACCTCAGACAGTGTTTAGGGAGCGCCCAGATTGTAACAATTGACATGGAACGCAGGAATTTGGTCATGGAAACACTACTGATTAATGAGCAGTTTGTCTCTCAATTTAAATTCTGGCAAGACGGCCAAATTCGCTCAGGGATGCGGTTTCGTAAGGATTTGTTCGAATGTATTTCCCAGTTTAATCAGCACCAAAGGCATCAAGCATTCGATCTGGCTTGGCGGTTAAGTCTGGCGGGGCGGGAAGTGGTTGTTACTGTTTCACCAACCCAGTACACGGTTTGGGGAAATCTCCGGGTTTCCACTCCCAGTCCATCCCTTGAGTCAGTTCTCTCCACCAACATCAGTAATCTTACCCTTCCCGTCCCCCGATTTCTGATGCAAGAGCCCGCTCTGTCAGCCTGATCACGGACTCTTATCATTTAAGTCAATTCATTTAAGTCAATGCAGAAAGGGTTGAGCAACTCCTCAAGTTGACAGTCAGACTGCCCCTACTCAATACTTGAGAGACCTCAATGTGCTTTGATCAAGGGTTTTTATGTCTGGGTTGACTGTCGGCGATCGGGCTCCTTGGTTCACGCCAGCCACGGCTACTCGAACCACTCAATCGGCAAGTGATTTTAGGGATCAGGACTTTGTCATGGGTGGCTACCGGGCGGTTCTGTTCTTTTTTGGTAGCTCGCGCAATCCTATCGTCCAGGTTGCCCTTAAGGCATTTTGTGCTGCCCAACCCCAATTTGCCCAACAGGGGGTGCATTTTTTCGGGATTAGCATTGATCCGAACGATCGCAGCTTAACGGAAACCATCCCACCTACAGATTATTTTCACTGGCTATGGGATTTCACCGGCGAGATCAGCATCCGTTATGGGTTATGCCAAATGGGCCAAGCCGATCAAGGTGTCTTATATGATCCCACAACCTTTGTGCTCAATGAAAACTTGCAAATTCTCAATGTGTTTGCCCTAGAGACAGGGCGATCCTATGCTCAGCAAGTGCTGCAATATCTTGCCAGTTTGCCCACTCCAGAGCCACCCCGACAGATTACTCAGCAAGCCCCGGTTTTACTGATCCCTCAGGTTTTCCCCCCGGATTTCTGTCAGTTCTTGATCGATCGCTACGAAACTGAGGGTGGAATCGCCTCTGGGTTTATGCAGCAATCAGGGGATCAAACGATCGTGACTTTGGATCCAACCGTGAAACGTCGCCGCGATTGGTTGATTCAAGATCCAACCCTGATTCAGCAGATCAACCTGTTACTGGGACGACGCATTGCGCCGGAAATCATGAAAGCCTTCCAGTTCCGAGTTACCCATTTCGAGCGGTATGTGGTGGCCTGCTATGAATCTACTGATCAGGGCTTTTTTCGCCCCCATCGAGACAATACCGCAACTGGCACAGTCCATCGTCGCTTTGCCCTAACCCTCAATCTCAATGCTGGTTATGACGGGGGCTGCTTACGCTTTGCCGAGTATGGCTCTGATCTCTATGCTCCTCCGGCCGGTAGTGCAGCGGTTTTTTCCTGTTCTCTACTGCATGAAGCCACTCCAGTCACTCAGGGGAGACGCTTTGTGTTGCTCTCTTTTTTATACGGTGATGAGGATGCTCAGTTGCGGCAGCAAACCCAAGCCCAAATCGTCCGATCGGGAGTGGTTCCGCAGGGAGTCGGGAATGAGCGGATTCAGCCCAGTTAGAGCGAAGCAATCAATGCTAGCTAGATTGAAGCAATGAATAAACCCGACGATGGACACAACTGGACTCGAACCAGTGACCCCCACAATCGTGGAGGCGGTAGTCCGCTGCAATGGGGTCTCAGGCTTTTGACTCATTGCTCGTTCGTTATTTGTCCGTTATTCCATAGAGGGTATTTTGTGGGTAGATCCACCGACAACGATTAATAAATATCGGATTGAGACTCATGAGACTCATGAATTTCACTAGCTCAATCGCCACATGCCCGATCGCGGTTCCACGTCGCCGGTGCCGATCGAGTGTCGTTGACTTTAGCTAAAGTTGAGTGTTCGATCGCTGCTGTTGTAGGAAGAATCAGAGCAGCGATTTGGGGGCACTCATGAGATGGTTCGATCGCGCTGGAAACCCGGATGGCGAATCTGCCAAAGAAGGTTGAGTACGCAATTATACGGAAAGATTCTCGCTATTCAGCTCGATCGGCATATGCTGGAGACAAGTTCTACCTAAGTAGTTACCAAGTAAAAAGTTACCAAGTAAAATTTTTCACTGTAAATCAGAAATTGAGGAGTTTACTGCAATATGGCAGCCGACGATCGCGTAAGCAGTGCTCGTAATATTGGGGTGCTGAATGGTATGCGAACCTTCAGAAACTCTGTTGGTTTACGAGATAAGAACGACTACTATACTCTCAGCATAGCCAGACGCAGCAGTTTCAATTTACTGCTCAACGGTCTCCAGAATAATGCTGATGTTTCGTTGATTCAAAATGGACAGGCAATAGCAAGTTCAAGTAGAAAGAATCGTAACCCCGAAAGAATTGCTACAACCCTGGAAGCCGGAACCTACTATGTTCGTGTTCATCAAAAACAAGGTGGAAGTAAATACCGGTTGAGCCTTAAAGCAACTCCCCTGTTTCAGCCAATTTCACCTGAGCAGCCAACTTCTGCTGACCTGTTCTACAACAACGTTTTCCTCTCTGGAACAGCGGCTGCCTACGACTGTGGACTCAATAATAATCCAACGAGTTGTCTAGAGTTTCAGAATGTTAGCTCCGTGCTGTCCAGTGGATGTGGACAGGGAAACCAGACTGCCTGTTCGCTTCTACTGGAACTGACGGAAATTGAAGGCACTGCCAGAATTATAGGAATGATCCAATCTTTTTAATTGTCCAATTTCACTCTCAACGTCGCCGCTTTCCCGCTAGCGATCAGTTCCAGCTCGTGATCGCTGCAAAAAGTGCCATCGTCCATAGGTTGTAATTGGAACGGTCTCGATCGAATATAGTGGTTGAGCGTCAGGTTTAGGTGTCAACCTAAAAGGCCCAAACCCGCTTCTATGAGAAGTTCGGGCATCAACCTGCCTACCAGCTTCACCCGGTAGGGCATCAAGCCCAATCAAGTAAAGGAGCGGGTTTTAATTCGCGGCTAGACAGACATTGATTTGAAGTGCAATGGAAGACAGTGACTTGATCGCCCTATATGGGTCAGGGTTTTAGCACAGTGCAGTTAACCCAGCTTGCCATCAGATTACTCATCGCTGACTTAGGGTTTCATTGTCCGTCTAGTCGATGTTGAGAGAGCGATCGAGGTCATGAATTTGTAATTTTACTGTGAGTGATCCGGAAATGTTGAGAGAGCGCTGTAGGACATATCTAGAGAGTCCTGAACGTCACTTGCCCCGGTGTTGTCTCTCAATGAAGGATTGCGAAAAATGAATATCGTTCAAGGTATCCTGGTTGGTTCAGCAGGGTTGGTTTTGGGCATCGGTTTGACCGCAGGCATCAACTCGCTTAAGCCGTTGGTACAGTCTCAAGTTTCAGGATCACAACCAATCTCCAGTTCGGTTGCAAGTCCGATCGCGAGTCCGGCAGCCCCACAGAGAACCACGGTCGATCGACTTGAAACTAAGAATTTTGTCTTTCAGAATGTGAAGATCGCTCAGTACACTGGCGAAGTTTCCAGCAGTGTCGATGTTGCCGGTGAGCTGTATCAGGTGACAGCAACGATCACCAATCGCAGCAATGAAACCCTGATGCCCTCTAGCTTGAGTGGAGTTACTTATAAGCTACGGGACGATCAGAACCGTCAGTATAAGCAGGCAGACTTTAGCATTGGTTTGATGGATGACGGGCTAAAGAGCACTGATGGAATTCTGCCAGGACAGACCAGAGACATGATCGTTGGGGTGTTCGATGTCCTACCTGGGGTTACTGGCTTAGAACTGGGTGTCAGTGATGGGATGTTCGCTGATACTAAATTTGTTGGGCCGTCTCAACCTACACAGGTAGCAAGCCCAGCACCAGCACCAGCACTAGCATCATCGCCCACAACAGTGCAGGTGGCAGCAGTAACCACCTCTGCCTCAGCTTCACAACCGATCGCATTCGAAAGCCTGACCCCGTGCGATCAACTGGACGCGATCGCCAAGTCCGGCAAATCCGTCTCTGAATTCCTGGTTGCCAGTGCCAAGGTCAATAGTTGGGACAAGTACAAAACCGCGATCGGGTCTACCTGCCCTTGGAATAATGAGCAGTTGCAGCTAGCCGATCGGGTGCTGAATCCGCCCGTAATTAGAGTCACTACCCGCGTTCAGTCGGTGACTACTTCTGATGCTGATTCTGGCAGTGCGACTTCAAGTAGTGGATCGATTGGTGGTTCCGGTTGGGAACCCGCCCCAGCCTGGAATAACTGCAATGGAATTCAGGAGCCAGGGGAAAGCTACAGTGCTCGGTGTGCTGCCATACAAAAACGTAATGATGCGATCGGGGCTAATGGTTGGTTAGTTCCGTTTCACCCAGGTGATCGTCGTGATCCATCTATGATTCCAACTCGAACCAGTGAAGGAGTTGACCCAGGAGATGGCTACAGGGGTGGCTACTCGGCAAATTGACTCAGAATACCGATCGCTGTCGTCTGCCCACGTCAAATTGAGACGGGTTGGAGTGCCTGTACAGAAAATTGCATAATTCAGTGGATGGCAACTTAATGCTTGTCGGGAATCGATCGCTGCAAGCGCGATAGCAAAATGAGAAACCCAATGGACACAACTGGACTCGAACCAGTGACCCCCACGATGTCAACGTGGTGCTCTAACCAACTGAGCTATGCGTCCGTTTGACTTGACTA
Source organism: Elainella sp. Prado103 (assembly GCA_025454395.1). Taxonomy (GTDB): domain Bacteria; phylum Cyanobacteriota; class Cyanobacteriia; order Elainellales; family Elainellaceae; genus Elainella. The sequence continues at coordinate 112 of JALOOM010000024.1, read as the reverse complement.
ACCATTCTAAGTCACAGAACCTAGCTTCGGCAAGCAGTCAGATGAAATATGATTGTCAGGTTACTGTTGGGTGCAAATGGCTCAGAGGCAAAATGGCTCAGAGGCAAAATGG
>JALOOM010000023.1 GCA_025454395.1 Elainella sp. Prado103 | reverse complement strand
TCAGTATTCAATGCATCAGTCCTGGATAGGTCGGTTGCGGTGAGCATTGTTGTAACTCTCCTGATCTGTACCCCTTTGAGATTAGAAGAACGCCCCATAGAGCATCCCCGAAACTGTTGCCATCACCACCACCAGCGACACAAACACCACGGTCTTCTTCGTGCCCATAATGCTGCGAATGACCAGCATATTCGGCAACGACAGGGCAGGGCCTGCCAAGAGCAGTGCTAATGCGGGTCCTTGCCCCATCCCACTGCCAATTAAGCCTTGCAGAATCGGAACTTCCGTTAGCGTAGCGAAGTACATAAATGCGCCCGCAAAAGCAGCCACAAAGTTTGATAACAAGGAATTGCCGCCCACTGCTCGTGTGACCCACTCCGACGGGATTAACCCTTCATAGCCTGGACGACCGAGTAAAGCACCTGCCACGATCACCCCCAGCAGCAACAGGGGCAGAATCTGTTTAGCAAAGTCCCAGGAGGACTCGAACCATTCTCCGGCTTCATCCTTATTCGTGCTGGTGAGCCAGGATAGCCCGATCACGCCAGACCCAAAGGCCACCATCGGCTGATCGGGAAACTGGAATGACAGAACGGCAGTGACCGCAGCGATTAAAATTACCTTACCTGCATTTAATTCAAACCAGGCAATCAGAATTGCTGCAAGGGCGATCGCCAAAGCTCCCGTAATCCACCACTTCACCGCATAGATTGCTGCCCAAGTGCCAACCATTTCAGCGGGTTTTGCCCAGTTCGCAAGCCTGCGCTTCAATTTTTTCCAGTTCTTCTTTACGGAAAATAAACGCCATCAGCAACCCAATAATCACACTAAAGGCGATCGCACCTACGGCTCTGGCAACACCCAATGGCAATCCCAGAATTCGCGCCGTCATGATAATTGCCAGCACATTAATGGCAGGGCCGGAATAGAGAAATGCGGTGGCAGGGCCCAAGCCTGCGCCCATACGATAGATCCCAGCAAACAGGGGCAGCACTGTACACGAACAAACAGCTAGAATCGTTCCTGAAATCGATGCCACTCCATACGCCAAGATTTTATTAGCCTTGGCTCCCAGATATTTCATCACCGCATCCTGGGAAATGAATACGGCGATCGCGCCCGCAATAAAGAAGGCCGGAATCAAACACAGTAGAACGTGTTCTTGAGCATACCAGCGGACTAGATACAGCGATTCAAAAAAGGCATTTCTCAGCCGTTCTGAATTTTGAATCAGTTCCACAGGCAGGTAAAAGCATAGGAGGAAACCCGCCACAATCCACACCAGGGGTTTCCATTCCGATTTCCAAAAATGCATAAACATCCCTCCTATCCGAATCATCGGGGAGATATGGAGTCAATGAAGATAAAACGTTTCTAGACTCGCAATCGTTAAGCCAATAAAAGCGGCTCAATCTCTTTGGGTTCTAGCACTTTACCTTGGCTCAGCACTTTGCCATCGACAACCAGTGCAGGTGTTTTCATCACGCCGCGTTTAACAATTTCCATCGTGTCGGTGATATGGGCAATGTCAGCTTCTAAATTGCGATGGGCGATCGCTTCTTTTGCATTTGCCTCTAACTGCTGGCATTTTTTACAACCCGTTCCTAAAATTTCAACCTTGAGTGTCATAGTTTAAGTCCTCCCAATTATGAAGCGATGGGTTATGTAACGGCTCTGCCGAAGTTACCAATGGATGTTGCTGAAACACCACACACTGTTGCCCTATTTGGGTTTGTGCTAAGCTCTGCTGGCATTGCTCCAGAAGTGGATTGAGTTGCGCTTTCAGCGTTTGCAGTTTGCTGATCGTCTCGTCGATGTGTTGCACTTTCTTGAGCAGGCGATCGTACACTTCCTGGCAAGAAAGCTGCTGCCCATCTTGCAACATCAACAAGTCTTTGATGTCATCCAGGCTTAACCCCAGAGCTTTGGCTTGGGTAATGAAAGATAACCGTTCCAGATCGGGCGGTTCATAAAGGCGGTAGCCTGCTGCGGTGCGCTTTGGACTGGGCATCAAGCCAATCCGCTCGTAGAAATAAAGGGTTTGGGGATTGAGTCCTAACCGACGCGAGACTTCACCGACCTGAAACATCGTTCTGGCTCCGTTACGATCTCATGCCCCAATCCTACACCTTATACCTAAGTATAAGGTCAACGGTTTTGTAGAAAAAATTAATGCAATCCCGCAGCACGCATTTCGTAGATTTTGCGTTCTACCAGCGCATCGGCTCCGAGAGGCGAACCCCTACAGGGCACTGCATGAACGCGGCACTTCAACCGCCTGCAACGTAAACGTGCGCGTAAACGTGCGATTGAAAGGAATTCGCTCATCCTTACCCGTCGTGCGATCGATCAGCACCCACGTTGCCACCAGATCCACTTCCCGTTCTCCGGGTCTAATTTCTCGCGGTTCCGATAGGTAAGAAATGATCGTCGTGCTCCGAATCTGCCCCGAAAAAAGCGCTGGAGGAGCCAGTTCCGCAACCTTGGGCAGCGATGCCTTTGCAAACTCTGATTCCATGAGGAGAGAAGCAAACCAGGTATTCGTCGGAATGCGTTTGGTATTGCCAACTCGAATTCCCTGATCGGCTTCATCCGTGCCAGGGAGCTTGTCATGATGAAAAACGGCATCACTCGGCGGGGCAAGCAAAACGACCAATGCCGTGATTGTGGTCGTCAGTTCGTCGAAAACCCGCAAGCGACTCTGCCTTAGCGTTGTGGCAATCGATGCCTGCTATTTATCGACAATGTGCAGTGGTATGCAGCGATTATTGAGAAGCTGATGCCAAGGTGCTACCGAGTAAACGTCATTGTGCCATAGGAAGGCGATCACTATAGCGCTTCAAACGTGCCCGTAAAACCTTCTAGCGTTGTGCTTTCAGCGATGAAGTCTTCAACATCACTTACGCTTTCCAGTTGATATTCCATAATTCGTCGCTCATCATCTTTCATTTTCTTAGATGATAAAACCGTAGCTGGATACTTTTCGGCGATCGCCTTGAATGCAACAGCATGGGCACGCCAACTCTCGGCTGAACATTCAATAATCACACGCCACATGATCCAGACTCCTCTCAGTTCGTCGAGCACAGCAAGTTGGTCAGGCCAGGCAAGTTTACTGGAATCAGGTAACCAGCAAAGCCTCTTCTAGATTACAGTTTCTAGATTACAGGACGATGTCCTATTCCGATAGATACGGCCGGATACGGCACACCGAGGCAGGATAGAAGCTACATCTTTCTTGCTGATCCCAACCGATCGGCTCAGCTTTCATCTTTAATGGCAGCTCGTTGAGTTTGGGTTGAGACTGCTGTAGTCGATCGCAACCAGGGAATTTTGACATCTTGAGCCAGCTTATTGGCCACTGCATAGGCCCCATAGCGATTCAAATGGCTGGGATCGGAGAAATAATCATATTGAGTGATCCATTGTTCACCTAAATCGCGGAAGAAGAAGCCAGAATTTTGCAGACTAAACTGCACCATATAGTCTCGGAAGGCTTGCTCATACTCTAGCCGCACTGGATCGAGATAATCTTCAGTTAAAGGAAGATTGACAAAGACAATTGGAATATTTTGGGTTTGGCTAAATCGCGCCAATGACTGTAAAGCTTTTTCTTGCTCCCCACTAATCTGAAAGTTTTCGTAATCGCTGTCGTAAGCTCCCAAAACGCGAGCATATTTTTGGTAGTAGGTGGCAGGGTTAAACTGGGATGCCAGCGACAAGAAGCCCGTTTCATCGGGTAAAACCTGACCTGACTGCAAAATTTCACTGACCCGATCGCCCGATTGAGCGCTCAGTACGGGGCTCACCTCAGCCGTCGCAGAGGGTAAAAAGGCCGTCAGGCGGTGCTGGAACCACTGCTTGATTTGATCGCGATCATCTTCCCGACCCGCGATTTGGGCTAACTGCTGGCTCAACTGACGATCGATCGCCGTGTAGCTATCTTGCAAGGTGCGGTTAAAAGTAGGTGGAGGCGGCAGATCGGTTGCCACAGTGCGAGTCGGAATTGGTAATGTTCCGGCTAATAACTGACGATAGGCCTCGGAAGCAACAATGCCGTTATAGGTTACATCCACCGTCCCGCTATTGAAAGCTCTGGCTCCATCGGCCCAAACGACTAGACGGGGCAGTTGCTCGCTCGTCAGCAGTTGGCGCATCACCAAATCCACCACTTGAGCCGTTGCTCCGTTAATGCCCAGGTTAAAGACTTGATCATCGGCATACCCCAGATCAGTCAAGGCAGTGCGTAGGGCGATCGGATCCACCCCCCGTAGTGCCCGCGAACTCCCCACGATCAGCACATCTGGGGCTCCATGGGTTTCGACGAAGCGATAGTAGAGCTGAAGTTTTTGGTCAAGCTGTTGACTATTAAAACTGGGCCAGTCTTGATGCTCAGCCAAAATTTCTGCTGTCAGCAGGGCTGCCGATTGACTGCGGGGAACATAGGGTAGTTTGCTTGGTTTGCCCGTCTCAACTGCAAGTGGCTCAATAGGATTGGCATCGATCGATCGAGTAAAACCGCTGGCATTAAACACGGTATCTGTTTCTGAAGACTGGGCTTGTCGCAATTCAACGGCGGGAGCTTGACTCGGTTGACCCGGTTGCTCAGAGCGGCGGGCAGGAGATTGCTCTGGGGACTGGCCGGTTGCAGCACTGGCTGGTACTGAGGGTTGATCCGGCACGGAGCCTAACAGCCAGTTGATTTGTAACACCAACAAAAGTCCGGCAGTTCCCCAAACCAAGGCAATCTTTTGTCCAACCGATCGACTTTCGCCCGGTAAGGCTGGTGGAGTTGATCCACTCGTCGCCGGGGAGAATAGTTGAGTTCGCAGCAAGCCCTGTTGCAGGCGTTGCATGATCTGTTGCTGCCAGCGATCCCAAGCTTGATATAGATCGGCAGGGGTGAGGTCAGGCCGGAGCGATGTTTGATCAGGGTGGGAGAGCAGATCGGCCACATCCATTTCAGTGGCGGCAAACTCTGGATCGGCTTCGGGGACTAGGCGCGATCGCCTGACCAAGTCTACGCCATCACTCCAAAGCGGTTTTTTCTGTCCCGATCGCCGTCCATAAACCCGCACCCCTGCCACATCCGCCAAATGCAATTGCTTCAGGAAGCGCATCACGATCGGCACCACCTGTTGACGATCGGGGCAGTGAGCAGCTTCACACATCACATGCAGCAGATCCTGCTTCGGCAACAACTGAAGCCGTATTCCGCCTGTAGCCAGGTACTCGTCCAGGTTAGGGTTGAGGAGCCGATGTAAGGAAAAGGCAATTGCACCCCAGTCGCCTTGTTGTGCTAAATCGATTGTGGGAGCAGCAAAGGCTGGATGGTGGGTCGCCGGGAGATCCAACCATTCAATCCAGGCAGGCGCTTCCTGTTCTGAGATTTGACCATAGAGGGTGGCGGCATGAATGCCTTGGGGCGCGATCGCCTCTAGCAATAGGGCAATATCCGCTTTGACCCGTTTATGCCCCTTCACTACCGGTTCAGAAACGTGAGGCAAGGTGCTGGCACAACAGAGGTGCAGTGTGGTGGCATTCAAGGTTGCCGTCACAATTTTGAGCTGAAGCTCTGCAATATCTTGATTGAGGAGTCGTTGGATCGCTTCTAGATCGCCCCACCGGGCCCATTCTCGCAGCATTTCGCTGGGTGGAGTCAGGTCTACTCGTAGTATCCAATCCGGGCGTGGTTCGCCAGCCACCTGAAAGCGGATTACGGCATCATGAAAGCCTTCAATCTCCAGTTGACGCAGCTTTTGGGTGATGGGTTCAGACAGCAGGGCCGGATCAGGACTATAAGCCGCTTCACAAGCGATCCATAAGCGTTTGGTGGTGAAAGGTAATGCCATCTCTGGTTGTTGTACCGTGGCAGGTGGCTGATAGGGAATCACCTTTGCACTAACTCGCACCGCCACACCCAATTCACTCAGGGTTTCACTCAGGTAGCAAGCGATCGCCATCTCCTCGCCCCGTTTGGCCAAAGCCTGGTTGGAGAGGGTCAGAGCCGATCGATCAAGCGGCTGATCGAGAGGTTGACCGAGAGGCTGATGAGGCACCTGATCGAGGGGGTGGGGTAGGGAGCGACTGGAGGGGATCGATCGGGCTGTTGATCCGGCTGTTGATCGAGCCGTTGATCCGGCTGATAGGGTAGCCGAAACTAACTCAACGTCCTGATCAGCGTCCTGAAAGGCTGCTAGCTCTTGCAGATGCCGATCGAGTTGATTGAGGTAGAGCTTGGCAGTCCATTGGGGCGATCGGGATTGGGTTTCACAACCGTAGAGCCAAATCTGGTAAATGGCGGCTGCCTCTGCTGATTGCAACTTGGCAAAATTCGTTTTTTGCAGAATCGGAATCAGGGAGCGCAAAAGTTCATGCCGAGGGGGGCAAGGCGTTCTGCGGCAGAGCAAGTGGAGCGTGTTACCCCGCAGGCGATATTGAACTTGCCAATTGTGCTGCACCAAGGTTTGCGCCAGCCATCGCTCCAGCCTGGAGGAACGCCCAGAGGTTTGGGCCGATGGAGTAGATGGCTTGAGAGACTGAGAATCGACAGGCTTAGACATCGCAGTAGGGCTACATCTCTACAGGCTGGTTTGAAAGGGCGAACCCGATCGGCATATAAGAATACTCGCTCTCGAACAAAATGTTCACGTCATTTTAACGATTGTTTTAGCATAGAGAAGAGCGAACTCGGGGCTGGGATTTCGATCCTGACCCAGTTTAATCAGAGCTGATGCCGCGTTTTAAGCAAGTTCATCCCAACTTTAGGACAAAGTTTCATTCGGGTGAAATGATCTAGAAAGCCCAAAATTTAGGCTCTCTGCCTGGATTCTGCCATTTATTGAGTCAACTGGTGTTCTATGCCGACTTCCTTTTCTCTTCCTCTCCCAACCCACCTTTTGCTTAGCCTCAGTACTGCACCGCTGCTTCTCGTGCTGGTGGGGAGTCGGGCTTTAGCAGGGGCTCTGCAAGAAATCGGGCAAACCAGTGAAGAAATCTTTCGGGGCGATCGATTGCCTGTACTGAAAATCTCATCGACCCAAGAATGAAGTCTAGAGGCTATTACCCATGCAGCGGTTTGGTTGGTTTTGGATCCAAAAACAGCGAGCTTGGATCGGTTTATTTCTGGGGTGTGTGGTTCTGCTCGTTGGGATCAGTGGCTGTAGTTTGCCGCAAGTTCAGCCTGAAGATCGGCTGTTTCTGAATTTGTCGCTTGACTACCTGGGGGCTATCCCTTTCCCAGCCGAATTTTCCGAGCCTCCTGTGGGTGGCTTGTCTGGATTGACCTACGATCGATCGCGCAACCAGTTCTACGCCATTTCGGATGATCGCAGCCACTATGCTCCGGCTCGCTTTTATACCCTGCAACTGAATTGGCATCCCAATTGGCAACCCAACCCGCCTCTTGAGGCAGAAGCGGATGGCGAAAATGCGAGTCAGAACCCGATCGGAGAATTGCAAATTCGTCAGGCGACCACCCTCTATAGCGAGACTGGTGAGCCGTTTGCCGCAGGGACGATCGATGGCGAAGGGATTGCCCTCTCACCCCGCCAAACTGTGTTTATTGCGAGTGAAGGGGATCGGGATCGCGGCATTGCACCCTCGATCGAAGAGTTTGACTTGATGACGGGAGCATGGCTGAGTCGCTTACCCATTCCCAATCGATATTTGCCCCGCACCGAGAATGATCGGCCGATCGGGGTGCAAAATAATCAGGCATTTGAATCGCTCACCTTAAGTGCCACCCGTTATGACAACGCCACTCGTTATGGCAACACACTCGAACCCTTTCGGATCTTTGCGGCGACTGAGTCGGCCCTATGGCAGGATTTGAGTGCAGATGGGGGTAATGCGGGTGATGGTAATGCGGGTGATGGTAATGAGACAGCGCCTTCGACCGGCTTGACCCCGATCCGATTCATGCATTACCTGGTCGGCGATCAAACCCTTCTCTTGGCTGAACATCTCTACGCCATTGATGCTCTGCCAGATGGAGCTGAAAATCTTGGGCTTTCTGAGCTGCTGGTGCTCGATCAGGGCGGGCATTTGCTCAGCCTAGAGCGTTCCTTCGGGCTCACCGGGTTTGGCATTCGGATTTTTCAGCTAGCCTTAGGCGGAGCCACCGATATTGCCCCCATTCCAGCCTTGGCAGGCGATCTCGCTGGAATTACCCCGATCCAAAAACGGTTGCTGCTTGACCTCTCGACCTTAGGGATTCGGTTAGACAACTATGAAGGAATGACCCTCGGGCCCCAATTGCCGGATGGTAGCCCAAGCTTGATTCTGATGAGTGATGATAATTTTAATCCCCTGCAAACCAGCGAATTGTTAGTGTTTCGCCTGCGATCGGAGTCTTGAAGGGGAAGCAGTTCAGGTGAGCCAGATCGGGAGGGGAGCGCAGCAACCCAGGGGACTTAGCCCAGATTTGAACTAGCTGAGGATGAAATTGCCTCGCCCAATATCATCAAAATCCGTGTCTACCAGCTTCACCAGGGTTTTGAAGGGTCGATCGCCATCTTCGCCATCAAAGTCTACCCGGATCAGGGTGTTGTCATCATCATTCACGACCACCAAGTAATCGCGGAATCGCTCTTCAGTGTTGTAGTTGCCATTGTTAAAAATGCGGCTCAGATCGATCCGGTCTTCGTCGCTATCGAAATCGGTGATGGTGTCTTCTCCTTCACTGGCCGAATTGTAGACAAACCGATCCTTGCCGGTGCCACCCGTCAGCAGATCCTCTTCAAAACCACCAATGATCACATCATCGCCGTTGCCGCCATTCAGCCGATCGGCTCCCCCTTCCCCTCGAAGAGTATCACCGCCCTTGCCCCCACTCAGGCGATCTCGCCCACTGCCGCCAAACAGGCGATCCCCTTTTCTGCCCCCATCCAGCCGATCCCGCCCTTTACCTCCCCGCAGCACATCGTCGTTATTGCCCCCATTCAACCGATCGTTACCGCCATCACCGAATAACCGATCGTTTTCTTCGTTGCCAAACAGGCGATCGTCGCCCCCCTGCCCCTGAAGCAGGTCTCGACAGGCGTTACCAGTGAGCCGATCATTGCCCCCGCGCCCCCGCAGCGTATCACTGTCACGGGTGCCGGTTAGGTCATCTGCGCCATCGGTTCCGTTCAAAGTAATCCCAACCTTGCAGTTGGTGCGTCGAGTCGATCGGGACTGGGTTGAAGACAAGGTAGAGTTGGAAAAACGGGTTGAAGTCATCGGATGCAGATACCGCAAAGGATAATGACGATTGCTGTTGCTGAGGGTTTAATAGATTCGGGATGTGATTAAACCACCTCTAGCAATAAACCACCCTCCGAGCACTTTGGCAATTCCCCCCTCGGCTCGACTTGATCAAAATCCGAGGTTTCAGGGCGATTTATGGAGGGTGGGCGCAGCTTTCTGCATCCTTCGCTATGATGGATGCCGCTGAATCCTTCCTGGTTTTGCGTCGTTACTTTGAAGCCATTACCATGCAACCCCCGATCGCCACTGGGACTATCCTGCAAAATCGCTACCGTGTCTTGAGTATTTTGGGTCAAGGTGGATTCGGGCGAACTTATCTGGCAGAAGACCAAGGACGGTTTAATGAACGCTGTGCCCTAAAAGAATTTATTCCGCCTCGCGGCAGTGAGTATGCCCTCAGCAAGTCTAAAGAGCTATTTCAGCGGGAAGCAACTATCCTGTATCAAATTTCCCATCCCCAAATTCCCCAATTTCGCGCCACATTTGAGGAAAACCAGCGCCTATTTCTGGTGCAAGACTATGTCGATGGCAAAACCTATCGCATGTTGCTGAACGATCGCAAAGCCCGAAGAACAACGTTTTCTGATGCGGAAGTTTTGCTACTGCTACACCAAATTTTGCCCGTGCTGGCTCATATTCACAGTAAGGGGATCATTCACCGGGATATTGCTCCAGATAACATGATTCTGCGGCAGCAAGACAACTTGCCGGTGCTGATTGACTTTGGCGTGGTGAAGGAGATTGCCACTCGCTTCCATGCCGAACAGGAAACGGGAGTGCCAACCACAGTCGGCAAACTGGGCTATGCGCCTGTCGAACAGATGCAGACCGGGCGGGCCTATCCCAACAGTGATCTCTACTCTCTCGCAGTAACGGCGATCGTTCTGATGACCGGGCGAGAACCCCAGGAACTGTATGACGATCACAATTTGACCTGGAATTGGCAAGCCTGGGTACCGCAGATTCATCCCGGTTTTGCCGCTGTCTTGAACCAAATGCTGAGCTATCGTCCGGGCGATCGTTATCAATCCGTCAGTGCAGTGGCCCAAGCGCTTCAGTCCCTGATGACGATGCCACCTGGGGGTGGAGCCCAATCCATGCCGTCCTATGCTCCCGTACCCTATCCATCCCCTGCCCAGCCTTTGCCCACACCGCAACCGTTTCCTCCGGTTACACCACCCGATCTGTCGCAAATGAGAACGATCGCGGTCGGCCGCCCGGCTGAACCTACCAATCGTTATGCCGCTGATCCGGCTGGGCATTCTGCGCCTTCCTCTGTCGCCCGACCCACTCCCCAATCGGCTTCCCGATCGACTCATCCGGTTGCCCCTCCCGTGATTCCTCACCGTAGCGATCCGTCTGTTTGGGATAATCCTTGGGCGGTGTTAGCGATCGGCATGGGTTTAGCCACAGTTACCGGCATTGCTGCTTGGGCGATTGTCAGCGCCTTACTCAACACCTCCCAACCGACCCCCGTACCTACTCCTGCCCCCCCGGTGGTTGAGTCTCCCCTTCCTCCGTCGCCAACCCCTGACCCCACCCTGACCCCAGAGCCCCAACCTGTGGAGTACAACCAGCGCTTAACCCTGGCACCCACCGGGGAAATGACACTGCTGGAAGGAACGCTGCAAGCCAACGAAGCGATCGCTTACACGATTCCAGCCACCGCAGGCGAGATTTTGACAGCCACCCTCGAAGGAGAAGGAGTCTTGCTGAGTGTCTTAACGCCCGATCGCCAACCGATGAACGATCAAGCCGATCGAGTCTTGTCGTGGAAAGGGACTGTGGTCACCTCAGGGGATCAGATTGTGCGACTCAGTCCAGTTCGTGGCGTGCCATCGAGTAACTATCGTTTGAAGGTAAGTTTAGAGGCATCCCAACCCCCCTCGCCTGAGCCCACGCCTACACCGAGCCCGACTCCGACTCTGGAGCCTGAATTGGATGTGGAATTGCTCGCTCCAAACGATCGGATCCAAGTGACGGGGCAAACGAGCGAGACTCGCATCAAGCGTTATTTGGTCAACGCCCAACCCGGACAAGTCTTGAAGGCAGAACTGCTGCAAGGTGCGGTCACGCTCGACATTCGTTATCCTGATGGTCGCCCGGTTGAGAATGCCAGTGGGATCGTCAGTTGGAATGCGCGGATTCTAGAAGGAGGTGAATACCAGATCGATGTTCTGGCTCCCCAGACCACTGATTTTGTGCTGGATGTGGCTTTGCAAAACAGTCAAAACAATACCGATACCGATCCGATCGAGAATTTTCCCCCCAATCCAAACTAGCGAGTAGCAAACGCTGACCGATCCTAAAACTGACCGATCCTAAAACTGACCGATCCTAAAACTGACCGATCCTAAAACTGACCGATCCTAAAACTAATCGATCCTAAAAAAGGAGGAGGTTTTAGCCTCTCTCCTCAGGATGAAGTTAGTTTCATGACCTCACTGTTGGTGTGGAACGATCGCAGTAACGATCGCGCCATTGCTGTACCCCGTTGGTTAATTAAGCTGGGGTGCTTCGGTCAAGGGTAGATCCCGGAAAGCGAGCGGCTTCACTTTCGACTGCTGCTCCGCCAGGGTTGAGAGGGAATCTTGCAATTCAGCCGTGATCGCCAGAGTTTTAGAATCATAAATTTGGGTGATCAGCTTGGGATAGAAACCAATGCCGATGATGGGGATCAGCAAGCAGGCAATGATAAATACCTCGCGCGGTTCTGCATCCACCAACACCTCATGTTCCACCAATTCCTTATTCTCCGGCCCGTAGAAAATTTCTCGTAGCATAGAGAGCAAGTAAACCGGAGTTAGGATTACACCCACGGCGGCCAAAATCACCACAATAATCTTGAAGGGTAGGCTGTAAGCATCACTGGTGGCAAAACCGACAAACACCATCAGCTCGGCCACAAAGCCGCTCATCCCAGGTAGGGCTAAAGAAGCCATTGAGCAAGCCGTAAACATGGCAAAAATTTTCGGCATTTTCTTCCCGACACCGCCCATTTCATCCAAAATTAGGGTATGGGTGCGATCGTAGGTTGCACCGACCAGGAAGAACAGACTGGCTCCGATCAACCCATGGGAAACCATTTGCAGCATGGCTCCGCTCAGCCCTAGATCAGTGAAAGAGGCGATCCCAATCAGCACAAATCCCATGTGGGAGATCGAAGAGTAAGCAATTTTACGTTTCAGGTTGCGCTGGGCGAAGGACGTGAGGGCGGCATAGATGATATTGACTACCCCCAGAATGACCAGGATCGGTGCGAAGTAGACATGGGCATCCGGCAGCATTTCCACATTCATTCGGATCAACGCATACCCGCCCATCTTCAGCAGAATTCCTGCCAGCAGCATGTGAACCGGCGCAGTAGCTTCTCCATGGGCATCGGGTAGCCAGGTATGCAGTGGAAAGATCGGCAGTTTAACCGCATAGGCGATCAAAAAGCCGCCATAGACCAAAAGCTGAAATTGCAGCGGAAACTCTTTTGACATTAAGGATCGCATGTCAAACGTCACCGTGTCTCCGTAGAAGGCCATCGCCAGAGCGGCCACCAAAATGAACAGCGATCCGCCAGCGGTGTAGAGAATAAACTTGGTTGCCGCATAGAGCCGCTTTTTGCCACCCCAAATTGAGAGCAACAAATAGACCGGAATTAACTCCAGCTCCCACATCAGGAAGAACAGCAGCATGTCTTGCACAGCAAACACACCAATTTGCCCGCCGTACATAGCGAGCATCAAAAAGTAGAAAAGCTTGGGCTTCAGCGTCACCGGCCAGGAAGCCAGGATTGCCAGGGTGGTGATAAAGCCAGTCAGCAGAATCAGCGGCATAGATAGCCCATCTGCTCCGACTGACCATTTCAAATCAAGAGCAGCCACCCAGGTATAGCTCTCCACCAGTTGTAGCCCTGGGTTGGCAAAGTCATACTGCGTATAAAAGGCGTAAACCAGGACGCAAAAATCGATCAGCCCAACGATTAAGGCATACCAGCGAACCGTTTTACCATCCTTATCAGGAATGATGGGGATCGCTAAAGAAGCAACCACTGGAAACAGGATTGCAAAGGTTAACCAAGGAAAATCAGCAATGTTCATTGTGGCTTTTTTATAGAATTTCGATAAAGGGGAAGCAACGGATCGATCGCCGCACTGGGATCGATCGCCTAACGGGCTGCCCCCTGATCTGTTGCTCATGTTCTAGCGTGACGCAGAAGTTCGGAGCGTCTTGCTGGTAATGTGCTGGCACTATCTGGCAATATTCAGCGTTCGATCTTCCTAGATACCCTAACTGCTAATCTGTCCCATCCCCATAGAGCACTGAACGCCAGCTTCTGAAAGTCTGCGGTGCTCAACGACCAGACAGACTTTCAGTATTTTGATCCACCTCAGCCGGTAAGCCCAGACAGCAGCACCAGACCGAGTACTGCTCCGAACACGATCAGCGCATAGAACTGAGCACGTCCGGTTTCCAGATACTTCAGACCTTCTCCTGTCACCAGCGTGACAAATCCGGCCAGGTTAACGATCCCATCGACAATGCGCAAATCCACCTCCAGTACCTGACGGGCAATGCGACGGCTACCTTGAATGAACAGCACTTCATAGATATCGTCGAAATACCACTTATTGAGGGAGAGCTGATAAAGGGGCTGGATCTTCTCAGCAATCGCAGCCGGATCAATCTTCCGCGACAGATACATCAAGGAAGCCAGGGTAATGCCAAGCAGAGCAATCCCGATCGAACTTCCCGCCATAGTGACAAATTCACCCAGTTCAAACTCGGATGGAATCCCTTCGATCACCTCACTAGGCGGATGGATGAATGCCTCAAAGTAGTTGGCAAACGGGGTACCGACGAGACCGATCAAGATGGATGGGATCGCCAAGGCTATCAAGGGTAGGGTCATGGTGATCGGCGACTCATGGGGTTCGTGACTGTGGTGATGATCGCCATGACTCTCCGGCTCATCCCCATGCGCTGCTGTCTCCAGGGTCAATTCCTGCGGATTCATTGCGCCTGGCCCCAGAGATAGCCCCATCTTTTGAAATTCAGCCAGTTTCAACTGTTTTTGAATTTCGGTATTGGTGCCACGAAAACTACCTTCAAAGGTGGTGAAATACATCCGGAACATATAGAATGCCGTGATGCCTGCGGTTAACCAGCCGATCGCCCACATTGCCGGATTGGCAGCATAAGTTGCCCCCAAGACCTCGTCTTTAGACCAGAAACCTGCAAAAGGAGGAATTCCACAAATTGCCAACGTGCCGATCAAGAAGGTGATCGCGGTAATCGGCATATATTTCCGCAAACCGCCCATCAGCCGCATATCCTGAGCTAAAACAGGATCATGCCCAACCACTGCTTCCATGCCATGGATGACTGAACCCGAACCCAGGAATAGCATGGCCTTAAAGTAAGCATGGGTCATCAGGTGGAACAAGCCTGCACCATAGGCACCCACTCCCATTGCCATCACCATGTAACCCAACTGAGACATCGTGGAGTAAGCGAGGCCCTTCTTAATATCGTTTTGTGTGATCGCGGTGGTTGCTCCGACAAAAGCGGTGGCTGCTCCTGTCCAGGCGATCACATTCATAGCGGTCGGCACATGCTCAAACACTGGATACATACGGGCAATCAAAAACACACCCGCTGCCACCATGGTTGCTGCATGGATCAAAGCTGAGATCGGAGTTGGGCCTTCCATGGCATCAGGAAGCCACACATGCAGCGGCACTTGCGCCGACTTGGCCACAGGCCCTAAAAACACCAGAACGGCAAACAGGGCCGCCAACCCAGCGGAGAGTGCTCCGGAAGAGACTAGATCGCTGAGTCGATCGCCCATCAATTCAAACTCGAAGGTGCCCGTTGCCCAAAATAGCGCCAGCATCCCCAACAGCAACCCAAAGTCACCGACCCGGTTCGTGACAAATGCTTTTTGACAGGCATCCGCCGCTGCCTTACGGTCATACCAGAACCCGATCAGCAAGTAAGAACACATGCCAACCAGTTCCCAGAATACATAGACTTGCAGCAAATTAGGACTGACTACCAGCCCCAACATGGAAGAGCTAAATAAACTGAGGTAAGCGTAAAACCGGACATAGCCGGGATCATGTGCCATGTAGCCATCGGTGTAGATCATGACGAAGAAAGCCACCGTGGTGACGATCGCCAGCATCATGGCTGTGAGATGATCGACCGTATAGCCCATCGTGAGGCGGAAATCTCCAGCAGATGCCCACTCAATCATCTGGGTATAGGGAGGATGCCCTTGGATCTGACTCCATAGCAGCCCAAAGGAAAGCACCATTGCCGCACCCAACAGAGAAACAATAAAAATTGCGCTCCCTTGGCGAATTGCATTGGTTGCTTTGTTAAACGAAATCAAGCCCAAGCCCAGAATCATCGCGCCTGCCAGCGGCAAAACGGGAATTATCCAGGCAAATTCATATAGTGGTTCCATGAGTGAGGCCTACTCCATCACGTCTCATTGAGTTGGCAAAACCGTCTACATTGTGACATATCGCTGCCTGAGAAGATTCTTAAACTATGGCAAAGGAACCTAAACTCTGACCAGGGGTATAAAGACTCAGCATCGATCGCCTTGGCATCAGTTTGCGAGGGATCACTGTTCCAGACTGTTCAGTGGCAACATCTGACTCAATGGCTACACCTGATCATGGCTACACCTGATATGGGTGTTACTGGAGGCAATGGGGAATATAGCTAATCAAAAACCTGACCCCATCAATTGAGCCAGGTTCGTGTTTCTCAACATTGATTTCAGACCTTCATACTGACTGAAAAACAGCGATCGACCTTTCGCTGTTGATCGATATCCGATTGCTGAAAGTGGCTATTCTGGCACTACTGCATTAATTGAGCCAGGAATAGACGGGCACGCTCCAGGGTGAAGTGCTTCGGTTTGCCCTGAACCACAATCTGATATTCATCTGGTGATTCGCCATCTCCATATCCCGAAATCAAATGTTGATGAAAAGCAGCGGCAGCAAGGGCTGCAACCTCTTCCTTCAGTTGATGATTGACTAAAACATTCATGGTTAGTGTTTCCATCATGCTTTCCTCGGTTATAGAAAAATGCTTGAACAATTTCATCTCCCGATCGAGCGAATCTAGCGGTGGCAAGCCTAGGCAGAGCGATCGATCCCTGACTAGGATTCTGTTTGAGCTGTTTTCAGGAGCTGTTTTCAGGAGCTGTTTTCAGGAGCTGTTTTCAGGAGCTATGGTGAGGCGCAGACTCTCAGGAACTGGGTCAGGAACTGGGTCAGAGACTGGGTCAGAAACTGGGTCAGAAACTGGGTCAGTGGGATCAGGATTGCGTAGGAGGGCGGCTTGAGTCAGGAGATCGCTAGGAGATTTGCTCAGGAACTAGGTCAGGAGACTGGGTTAGGAGACTGGGTTAGGAGACTGGGTCACCAGTAGGCTAAACCATCGTGCTGGTTAGCGATCAGCTCTCGTACCCGGCGTTAGGACAGGGTGCAGTCAGGTTAGACCCGGCTAGACCCAGCTAGGCAACCCAAAATCTAGACACCTTTGGCAACCCAACCCTTGAGTCATCTAAGCTATCAACTTAGTAATCAACGATACCGATCGCCCTTATACGGATGTAACATACCTAACTCTCGATCGATATCAAGTTATGTTGATTTCACCGAAATTAAAGGTTGAGTTTTGTGAAGCAAGAATTTTATGAAACAATCCGGGCATTTCTGAAGGCAAGGATGGTTTCTCTTATTTCCAGCCCTGCGCTCTGAATTTGGGATGCCATTGTACTTGATGATCAATACTCCCTACAGAGGGCTTGCTGTTGCTTCGTTCCTCTGATTGCCAATCTGATAATCTTGATGCTGCTGTAAAAAAGTCGTCAACCGATCGGACGGCAACGGCAACGGAGTGGAGTCATCCTGATGTTTCAGTAAGATCGTGAAAGCACCCGCCCCTAATCCCGACTGGGGAAACATCCGATAGCAGGGAAACTCAGCCAATGGGGAACGGTAGGCATCCAGCAGCGGCACCGCGATCGGTTGCAAGTGGGGAAATCGTTCCAAAAGCCATGTACAGACTTGCTCATTTTCTTCAGGGGCATAGGTACAAGTCATATAGGCTAAAAACCCCTGGGGAGCCACAATCTGAGCGGCATTGGCCAGGATGCGTTTTTGCCGATTCGCATTTTTGCCGATCGTCACCGGATGAAAACAACCGGGATTCTTTTCGGCTTTGGCCAGCAGCGACTGTCCACTACAAGGGGCATCCACCAAGACGAGATCTGCGGTTTGGGGCAATGCAGTGGCTAGGAGGCTGGGATCACGACAGATGGCATAAGCGGGCTGAATGTGGCACCGCTTTAAATTAGAAATCAACGCCCCCATCCGTTTGCCAATCACTTCATTGCTGATTAGTAGACTGGGTTGCAGCAGTTTCCAGGCAAAAATGCTCTTGCCACCGGGAGCAGCACATAGATCGATGATGACCTCGATCGATCGATCAATGCCTTGCAGCACAGCGGCCGCAAACACCGATGAAAAATCCAAACAGTAGAAGGCCCCTTGCTGATGTAAAGGATGCTTACCAGGTCGGGTTTCTGTCAGCAGTCGATCGACAAAATGAGGTTGCCAATCCAGTCGGGTAGCGACTGCAAACGGAGCTGGATCAGGCTGAGGGGCTAACCAAAGAATGGCCGGTAAAAAAGGTTGGGGCACCAAAATCGGCTGCATAAAAGCTTGCTGTTCGGTGGGATCGGCAAACAGCTTTTGACTCAGCTTTTGCAAGAGTCGCGGTGGATGATCGGTAGAAGGGGCAGAAGGAGGTAGGGAAGCTGTTTTTTTACCCATGTTGACTCATGAAATGTCAGAATTCAGCAAGCGAGCCACGGCGGTGGCATCTTTTCCAGTGACATCGATCGATTGAGGCTGCAACTGCCGCCGCTCCAGATCATAGGTGTAGGTGCGATCGTAGTAATCCAAAATCAGGTCAAACGCGGCTGACAGGTTGCCCTGCTGGAGTAAGTCAACCGCTTGTTGGGTGCGCAGCCCACCTAGATGTTTACGGATGCGTTCAGTGGCAAGGATCAACGCCCGCCGCTCAGCTTGGCCATATTCCTCCACTAACAAGGCTAAGCGTTCGGCTCGATCGCGCTGAATCTCAACGATCGGAGCAATTGCCATTTGCTGAAACACCGCCTCAGGAATGCGGCACAGCCCAATGCGGCGGCTCTCGGCTTCGATCCAGACGGGGCGATCGGGGTCTAGCTCAGCCCAACAGGTGGCCAACTGATTCTCAAACTGTTCATTAGTCGGCTGCGGTGGCATGCCCAAAGCGCCAAAACTACTGCCGCGATGATGGGCCAAACCCTCTAGATCGATCACCTGCACCTTCTGTTGCCGCAGTGCTGCTAAAACAGCCGTTTTGCCGGTGCCAGTCATTCCTCCTAAAATGCGGATCGATCGAGGGGATTCAAATTGCAGCCTCGTCCAGCCTCGATAAGCCTTATAGCCCCCGATCAGCAACAACACCTGAAACCCCGCCATGCCCAACACCCAGGCTACGGCTTCACTGCGCATCCCCCCCCGCCAACAATGTAGCCGGATCACTGCTGGATCAGGACGATCGGCAACGAGTTGTTTAGCTGTGGCAATAAACCCGGCAAATTTGGGCCCGGCGATCGAAAACCCTAACTCCACGGCGGCATTTCGCCCCTCTTGTTTGTAACAAATCCCCACTTCCGCCCGTTCTGCATCCGTAAACAGGGGAAAACTGATCGCTCCTGGAATATGTCCCTGCGCGTACTCACCCGGACTGCGGACATCCAGTAACAGACCAGGTGCATTCAGAAATTCGGCAACGGGAAGGAGGTGAGACACAGGGTCAGAAATCAAACAGGCAGGAAATCAAACAGGCTATCGGTAAAAACAGGCTATCGGTAAAACATGATAACTGCTGATCACACCGAAACCCAAAGTTCAATTAAAAAAGGGCTGACTCAGAGTCAACCCCTACAACTCGAAGGAAAGAATCCTAAGTTACAGAATTCTGTGAAAACTTTAGTACGCTCCATCTCGAAACAACACAACCTTCACCGTTTTTAGCAAGATCGAGAGATCTAAGCACAATGACCAGTTGGCAATGTAGCTAATATCAAGATCAACGGCCTGTTCAAAGTCAGTGATGTTCGATCGCCCCGAAACTTGCCACAGTCCAGTAATTCCTGGCAGCACTTCTTGGCGAATATAATGGCGTTCCTTGAAGCGTTCTACATCTCGTACCGGCAAGGGGCGCGGACCAACCAGACTCATTTCTCCCATGACCACATTAAACAATTGGGGCAGTTCATCCAGGCTATATTGCCGCAGAAATCCACCCAATTTGGTGATCCGCGGATCCTGCTTCATTTTGAACAGAACTCCATCCTGCATTTCATTCTGTTTTTCCAAGGCTGCCTGCAATTGATCCGCATTCGCCACCATGGTGCGGAATTTCCAGACTTTGAATCTGCGCCCATGCAGCCCAATCCGAGTTTGACGAAAGAAAATCGGCCCAGGAGAATCGAGCTTAATGGCTGCTGCAATCAACAAATAAACAGGTGATAGTAATATGATCGCCACCAATGCTGCACAAACATCGAATCCGCGTTTAACCCAATAGTCCCCGCCCACAATCATGGGAGATTTCACCGTTAGAGAAGGCACCCCTCCGATCGTCCAAAACTCTGATTTGGGAAAGAACGAATCGACATCGGTGGGCAAAATTCTCAAGGTGATTCCAGCACTCTGAAAATGCCAGCAGAGAAATAGCCGGTTTTTGATCGCATTCCAGGAGACGAATGCCTCTTCGATGCCCAGATTTCTCAAAGTTTCAAACGTGGCATCCCGATTCGATCGATCGAGCGCGCTGGCTCCCGTTACCCCCAAAATGTTGTAGCACTTCTCCTGGCGAATCAATGTGAGACTGGTTTCGCGAGAATCCATGTCAGCGATCAGGAAAACCGGATGACAGGCCATCCCGTGCGATCGAGAGAGGCTCGTGCCTACATCAAATAGATAACGTCCCAAATTGATCAACAATGTATTCAGCAACCAGAACAAGACAAAAGTAGAACGAGAAATATAACCATCGGGTTCATACAAAAATGCAACAAGCAACATCAAAATCTCAGACAAGGTAACTGATTTCAGGATGCCCAGATAATCTCGACGACTACTCCCCGATCGATACATACCACGGGCCGCAAGTACACCGATCGTAACTGCTAAGACAAATGGTAGAAAATGTAGACCATTCTGCGCAGTCCACTGAGAAACCAATGGTCGGCCGTAAGTTACGGCAAGCCGCCAAGCCGCAGAGATCGCTGCTGCATCCAGTGAGACCAAAATTAGAACTCGTAACCAGGCAAAAATAACGCCTCGGCGAAGTTTAGTGAACCCTGGCGAGCGTAAATCTGGCTTAAACCTTGCTGACAAGGAATCAGAAGTCACAGTTTTTTCCTCCCAAACCCTATCACTGGGTCGATAAGCAAATATTGAGTCAGCCTGAGGCGCTGCACCCAACTTGTGCTATTCACAACTCAACTTTTCCGTAGTCTCGCAGGATGCTAAGCCTTACGGTTCAGGACACCAACAGGTCAAGCAAGTCATCCAACATAGCTGAAACATCACTGCAAAATAGACTGATCCACGATCAGCAGAATGGATGACTTCAATCGGTAAACGTTAAGCGATCGACCGATTGACAGAACATAACAACACTGCACGAATAGTCAGACAATCTCACTGAACAGGGATCAAACAAGATTTATAGAATGGTAGTGCAACTGCTATAACTGGAGCCAGACAAGGAGTTGGCTAATGAACCTTCGATTAATTGGGTAAGTGATGTCTGGCGAGCCACTAGCCAAACAGAATTAAACGATTAAATCAGGGGTGATCTCAGGATAAACAGTGACGATTTCAGGTAGAAGAGTGGCGATTTCAGGTAAAAGAGTGACGATTTCAGGTAAAAGAGTGACGATTTCAGGACAGGACGATTTCAGGACAGGACAATTTCAGACCCAACAGTGACACTCTTCAAGTAAAAATGAAACTCAGCCCCAACAGTGACGACTCAGGATCCAGCTAAAACATGCCAGGAATGCCTAGCAGTAAGCCCAATGGCCCCACTAGACGGGCGGCAAAATCGAGCACGGAAGAGACATTTTTCTTTGGCACAATGACCACATCTCCTGCTTGAATTTGGTAGTCATCGGTGAGATTGCTCAGATCGATGATTTGTCGTTCTATTTCCCCTGATTCATTTCTATGCACATACACCACTTCGCTGAGGCGAGCATCGGCCGTTGGGCCACCGGCAATCGCGACGGCACTTGCCAGGGAACCATCCGGCGGCACCAAAATTTCCCCAGGCTGTTTTACCTCTCCGACCACACGAACGCGAATGGTTTCTGGTGCAAAACTTGAGCGAGACAGCAACCTCCGATCGATCGCATCGGCATGGGCAAGCTGCGGAACATAAACCGAGTCTCCATCCTGAAGCGCAAAATTCTGCAGGACACTACCGTTGGTGATCGCGTCCCACAAATTGATCGTCGTTTCGTATACTTCGCCATTCGGCAACGATCGCCGTAAGGTAACTTGACGAATATCTGCATTCTGCGTCACACCGCCTGCCTGCATCAGAGCCGAGGCAACGACCGGCATTTCAGAAACTTCATCCGGATTGGACGTATTCTGGTTGCGATCAAACCGGATCGGCCCAGGACGCTGCACTGCTCCCGCTACCGTCACATTGACCGATCGCAGTTGGGATAAATTAACTGTCACCACCGGATCGACCAGCAGAGATTGCAGCTTGATCGTTAGAGATTGTGCGAGTTGTTGCGGGGTTAAACCACTGGCTTGCACTGTGCCTAGTACAGGTAGAGCGATCGTACCATCGGGCAGAATGACATGGGTTCCCGCATATTCCTCATAACCGAAAACCGTAATTTCAACCTGATCACCACTGCCGAGAGCATAACCTAGCGGAAAAACGACGGATTCTAGACTCAGAGAGGCTTCTGCACTAGAACGAAGCGGCGATTGATCGATCGGTTGAAGTTGTATAGCAGGCTGAGATGGCAAAGTTTCAGATGGCAAAGTTTCAGATGGCAAAGTTTCAAATGGCAAAGTTTCAGATGGCAAGATTTGCGCTTGAGGCGCTTGAGGTTGCCTGGATTGAAGTTGCCTGGATTGAGGTTGCATCAACTGGGCATGGGCAATTGAGCTTGAACCCAAATAGATGACACCAGAACAGATCACGCCAGAAAATATCGCATTAGAAAATAAGGTTCCGATTGTACCGC
The DNA here is from genome assembly GCA_025454395.1 of Elainella sp. Prado103. Lineage (GTDB taxonomy): Bacteria > Cyanobacteriota > Cyanobacteriia > Elainellales > Elainellaceae > Elainella. The sequence continues at coordinate 24,524 of JALOOM010000023.1, read as the reverse complement.
AGCGAAAACATGTGAGTAAAGCAGAATTCAGCATTATGCAAAGATAGAAAAATAAGCGAGTTAAAGAGGATGAGTCAGCCAATTGCCAATGAATACTGAATGAATACCTAATGAATACTGATGGATCAAAGGTTACTTTTGGAGTCGATCGGGTTCACTTTCCCGTTGCATCACCCTGAATGGCAGACTCTTAGGAAAGGATCCAGTTTCGGAACCAATTTGCTCACGATGATGATAGAAATAGCCATCTCGCTCCTTCTCCATTGTGATCCCGTTGGCAACTAGCCCCAGAATGGGTTGATGAGATTGCAAGAGATATTCTTTAGCCGCAGTGGCTCCAACTGAATCAACCACGCCAGGACGAACAACCATGAGAATGCCATCAGACATTTTACCGAGAATGGCAGCATCGGCCACCCCAACCAATGGGGGTGTATCGAGAATCACCAGATCGTAACTATCGGCAAAGGTTTCCATCAGGGATGCCATCCGTTTTGAATCGAGTAAGGCAACCGGGTTCGGTGGCACAATACCAGCGGGTAAGACATCAAGCCCTGGCATTGCTGGCTGGATCGCATTGTTTAACTCCTGTTGCCCTACAATCACATTGCTCAATCCACCCGTGTTAATCAGATCCCAAATATGGTGTTGTTGGGGATAGCGCATATCCGCATCGACTAACAATACTCGTCGTCCGACTTGAGCCGCTGAAGCCGCCAGATTTGCCGCGATCGTAGACTTTCCTTCCCCCGCCACAGAGCTGGTCACCACAATCACCCGTAGTTCTTTGTCAGAGCTGAGGAATTTCAGGTTGGCTTGCAACATGTGATAGGCTTCGCTGATCGCCGATCGAGGCAAATCACGCGGGAAAATGCGTACTGCAGATGGATCGGCCAATTTTCGCGAGTGGGGCTTGTGATGGGTAGGAATTAACCCTAACAAAGTATAGCCAAACAATTGACGCGCCTCTTGCACGGTTTTGACCGATCGATCGCACAGGTCGATCAGAAATGCCGTTGCGACTGCCAACAGTAACCCGGCCATCCCACCAGCAATAATAAATAGCTTGCTGCTCGGGCCCATTGGCTGTTCGGGCAAAGAGGCATCGGAAATAATCCGGGCATTCCCAACATTCTGGTTTTCGGCAACCTGCACTTCTTGTAAACGGGTCAACAGGGTTTCGTAAGTCGATTGGGCAGCGGCTAACTTGCGTTGGAGTTCGCTCTGAGTCTGAGCTAAGCGCGGTAACACACTAGCTCGATCGCGATAGCCAGACAACATTTGGCGTAAGGCTGCCGTTTGAGTGGTGAGACTCGCTCGCTCAATTTCCGCATCGATTAAGTCTGCTGTCAGATCTTCTCGTAAACGCCCCAGTTGTAAACCGCCTTCTGGCACATTCAATCCTTGACTGCCTAAGACCTGTTCTACCCGCTGTTGCAAGAGGGTGCGGAGGGAATCAGCCTGACGCTGGAGCCCCGCCACCGTAGGGTGAGACGATCGATAACGAGCTTGTTCGATCGCTAACTGGCTCTGCACTGCCTGATACTGCTGGAGAACTTCCTGCACCCCTGGGGTTTGGCTCAGAGAAGCCATGATCGCCGCTTGCTGAGCATCCATCCCCAACTGGTTTCTTAACGCCTGCGAGCGAGTGGCAATTTTAGCCAGCTCAGATTGAGAATCAGCAATTTTTTGATCCAGCGATGCGATCAAATTCACCGCAGCTTCCGCTTCTGAGTCGAGTGCCACGATCTGATTTGCTTCCTTAAATTGTCGCAAAGCCAGCTCGGCAGCCCGAACTGAGGCCTCTACCGATGGGAGTTGCCTGCTAATAAATTCACGCGCAGCCGCAGTTTCAGCTCGGTTCGCATCAATATTACTTCTAATGTATGCTTCAACGATCCGATTGACGACTCGGGCCGCCATCTCTGGATCATCATGAGTAAAGGAAATTTCTAATACATCCGTGCTAGGTACGTTTTTGACCTTCAGCCCTTCTGAGATCGCTTTTGGGGTCAGGGGTTCATCGAGTTGCCTTGCCTGATTGAGAGCTGTTGCCGTGGCTTTGACGATCGCGTCTGAGCGCAGAATTTCTGCCTGGGTTTCCACGGGACTATTGTTGGTGGCAAGGGAGCGAAGTTCTCCCGTTTCAACATCCGTTAACCCCACCAAAGAGGAACTGCGATCAGCTTCAACCAGTAGGCTGGCCGTTGCAGTATAGCTAGGTTTCTGCAGCACAGCGGCCACTGCTGAAAGGGTCATGACGAGGCCAAAAATCCCTGTTGCTGGTAACCAGCGGCGTTTGAGAACCAACCAATACTTTTGGAGATCCAACTCTTCTGTGTAATCCTTAGGCTGCATATTGACGATGCCAAAAATGAGGCGTTTGCCGAACTTTGCGTGTGGAGATGACCAGATTCAGCAGACCCTCCTGTGGGTCTACAACAATTCAACACACTCAGCAGCAAGTCTTTTTAACCCCTAAGGGATCCAACAGGCACACATTTGGAACGAGGCTGGAATCGATCGACGCATCTAGCATTCAACAGGTTTTGCCAGCTTAGCGACGAGATTCGTTCCAGGCATCCTCAGTATAAACAAGGAGGTGACAGGTTAACAGGATTTAAATCACATCCTGATAATCCCTGAAGTTACATAGCTAATAGGTAATCTGGATGACAAAAGAGCGCAAGGGGTGGCAGATTTCTCCCCCAAAAATTAACCACATCCGTAGAATCAATGAATTTTTCGTGAAGTTGATTCCCTGGTTGACAATCATCATTGCCAGAAACCCGATTCTGTGGATCGTCAGGAATTCCAACCAATGGGGCACTACAAATGGGTAGCTCATTTTTCTGCCGCCAAATTATAATGAGACTTTCATTTCGCGATCGTTCAGTGATTGGCAGAATTAGAGTAATTTCCCCTGATTGACTGCCCAAACTTAAACCCGCCCTCACCCTCACCCCTCTCCCAGAGCAGGCAAGGAGCTTTCAAACCAGATTTTGATTTGAAGTCCCTTCACCCCTGGTGAGAGAAGGAATTGAGGGATGAGAGGAAAAAATTTGTCAGTCAATCCGGTAGTTCCCCTTTTGAAGATTTCAAGCGATCCAGCAGTATGGCAACACAGCAATCGCATCAGCAAGTGCTCGCTCAAGCAAGACAGGGAGATGCCCCCGCGATCGGATTACTGATTGATCAGGCATTAACGACTCGTGGGATCCAAGTTAAAGCGGTACGCAAAGCCTACTGTCTGCATGTGTTATTGGAGTCTCAGCAACCGCCTGATCGCCAAACCTATGCCAGGGTGGTGTATGCGGCGGTGCTTTGTTTGGGTGCTGCTTCAATCCGCCAATTGCAAGTGTATGGGCGGCAACGGGGGCTACTGCAACCGGCTTGGGTGCAGGTGTTTCGTATGGTCGAGCCCGACTGGGTTCTGAGCAAACCTGCTGCAACCACTTCTACTACTGTTGCAGATGCGGTTTTTGATGTCGCGATCTCAAATACAGCTTCAAATACTGCTTCAGATACAGCGATCTCAGATACAGCCTCAGATACAGCGATCTCAGGTGCTGTTTCAAAGATAGCGATTTCAGATACAGCTTCAAATGCTGCTTCAGATACAGCTTCAAACGCTGCGATGGCATCCGATCCTCCCCAGGCGATCGCAACTTTTGGGTGGCAGGGCATTGAATTGCCGCAAGTCCCAGTTTGGTGGTCATCGCTCAAAGTACCAACCCTAAAACTATCAGCAGTCAAAATCGATCGATCGCTGGTTTTGTCTCTCTTTGCCGCCAGTTTAGGACTGGGAGCCGGATTGAGTTTACTGCGACATTTTGAAGGCTCTGAACTGGACGCTGATACTGGGATCGATATCATGGATGGGGCGGTTAATCGCAATAATATCGATCGCAATAATATCGATCGCAACTCAGACGCGAATCCCCCTGTTGCCATTCCCCCTGTTGCCATTCCCCCTGTTGCCGAGCTCCCTGACTCCCACTCAGCAGATAACCCTGCCGTTGCTCGCTTCAAGCTAGATCCTCAAACAACTCCAGTGGATCAAGTCAATTCTGCCCAGCCAGCAATCCCGCATGACGGGAATCAAACCGCGCATCAACCGATCGGCGAGTCACCTACCTCGATCCCTCTAGACTCGAACCTGGCAGCCTTTCCATCTCCAGTGCGATTGCCTCCTGTTGCCACACCGTCGATCGAATCTGCCTCAACTCCCACCCGCTCCCCGATTCCCCCGTCAGCGAATCTACCCGATCCGACCAGTGCCACAGAAGTTGCCGTCACCCTCAAGGCTGTAGGCGATATGATTCCGGGTAGCAACTATTCGGGAGCCGCCTCCCTCCCCACTGAAGCTGGAGAAGCCCTCAATGCCGAACGGGAATTTTTGTTTGGTAACATCAAGCCCTTTTTAGGAGAAGCCGATCTCCTATTTGGCAATTTTGAGAGTACGTTAACCACCCATCCCGACTCTGCCAAAGATACCAGTCAGGGCATGACATTCGCCTTCCGCACACCGCCCGTCTATGCTCAAATGCTCAAAGAACTGGGGTTTGATGTGCTCAGTGTCGCAAATAACCACTCAATGGATTTTGGCGAACCAGGCTTTGCAGACACGATCGCCCATATCGAACAGGCAGGCATGAAAGCGGTGGGGCAAAAAGGCCAAATTGTCTACACCCTGGCGAATAATGTGCCGATCGCCTTCATTGGCTTCAGCTATTTGCCCGATCACAACCTGATGCATGACCTGGAAGCAGGCGGAGCTCTGGTGCGAGAGGCCAAACAAAAGGCAAAAATTGTCGTGATTTCGGTTCATGCCGGAGCAGAAGGATCGGATCAGGTGCATACTCGCAATGAAACCGAATACTTTTTTGGCGAAGATCGGGGGAATCTGGTCGCATTCGCTCGGGGCATGATCGATCAAGGTGCCGATTTGGTGCTGGGCCATGGGCCACATGTGCCACGGGCCTTAGAAGTCTATCAAGACAAGTTGATCGCCTATTCACTGGGGAATTTTGTCGGCTACAAAACTCTCTCCACGGTAGGAGCCTTAGGGGATTCGCTGATTCTGACCGCTCAACTGAACGCGGCAGGAGATTTCGTTGGTGGGCGGATTATTCCGGTCGCTCTCACCGCCGATGGAGTGCCTCGCCTGGATGATTACTTCCGGAGTGTGGTACTAATTCGCAATCTCACGCAGCAAGACTTTCCAGCTACCCCTATCACAATCGATGATATGGGCTATATTATCCGCACCGATCGATCGCAGGACACCCGATCGCAGAACGCCGGGAACTAGCAGAGAAGGTTATCATCTCAAGATGAGATTACTTTATTTGGTAGTCATTTTCTGAGGTTTGTCCTAAATTCCCCCGTGATTTCTAACTCTGCTCAGTTTCTAATGCCATTGCTTGCTCAAGCCAGTCCGATTCTAGGTGATGTTTGGGTTGATCTGAGCGTTCTCGTATTAATGCTCGGACTGTCTGCCTGTTTTTCCGGCTCTGAAACGGCTATTACTGCTCTAGATAATCTTAAATTGAGGGCTTTAATTAAGGATCAGGGCGATCGAGACGGTCTATTTTCCCTTGTCCTCGAAAAACGGGCCCGCTTTATCACCACGTTGTTGATCGGCAATAACCTGGTCAACAACTTTTCGGCAATTTTAACCAGTAATTTATTCCTGATCTGGTTTGGCAACAATGATTTGATTGTGTTGGTGGCTACGTTGTCCATCACCATTATTGTCCTGATTTTTGGTGAAATTACCCCTAAATCGCTAGCCATTAACAATGTCCTGCCGATTTTCCGAGTTGTAGTCCGTCCAATTTATCTGTTGTCACGCCTCCTGTCCTGGCTGGGCATTACTTACCTGCTAGAAGGCATCGCACAAACGGCGATCCGACTGTTTCAAGGCAATGTGGTGCAACAGGGCGAATCGGTGAAAGACCTCCAGTTGATGATCGAAATTCTGGGGGGCAAAGGGCAACTCGATCTCGATAAACGCCATTTGCTCAACAAAGCCTTAATGCTCGATCGCCTCACTGCTTACGATGTGGTGAAACCTCGGGTCGAAATGCGAACCATCTCCCATGAATCCAGCCTGCAAGACCTGGTCAACCTTTGCTTGGAAACAGGCTATTCTCGCATTCCTGTGCAGGAAGAGTCGAAGGACGAAATCATTGGGATTGTTCATCTCAAAAAAGCGCTGCAAGCCTTGAATTCGCTCCGGCAAGAGGGGTGTGATACAGATGCTTTGGTGACGGTAGCAATCGATCCGCCAGTGTTTGTGCCAGAAGTGAAGCGAGTTGCCGATCTCCTGAAGGAAATGTTGCAACAGCGGATCCATCTGGCGATCGTCGTTGACGAATATGGGGGCACGGTAGGGCTGATCACCCTGGAAGACATCTTGGAAGAACTGGTGGGTGAAATCTATGATGAGAGCGACTTCCTGGCTCGATCGATTGCCCCAGGTCGCCGCAACCGGATTCTCTCAAACCCGCGCTAATCCACCCGCCAACCAAGCCGCCCGATCGCCATCGCCAACCCAATTTCCGACTCACAGAAAAAAGCTGCAAAATTCATCGGGCGAATTTCCCCAATTCAAAAATAAGTGTGTTAGCATTAGTAATCGTGGATGGAGAGGGTCGGTGCCCGAGTGGTTAATGGGGGCGGACTGTAAATCCGCTGGCTACGCCTACGCTGGTTCAAATCCAGCCCGGCCCATCCACGACCCGCTAGTTGAGCGATCGATTTTGATCAGTCCTGTTTTGATCAATTGATTTGCGATAAGCTCGTTGCCCGTGTAGCTCAGTGGTAGAGCACACCCTTGGTAAGGGTGAGGTCATGAGTTCAATCCTCATCACGGGCTTTGTATTTCAGCTTCTAACCTTGTCTTAATGTGGCTAGAGTGTGCAGATCACATTCTAGCTTACAGGATCGCGTAGGGCTTATTAGGAGCTAACATCAGGTTCTTCAACTCCAAAGGTCTTTATAAACCAATCCTCTATGCCATAGGAGATCTCTTTATTGATCTTGAGAGGAATATCGTTAGCTTCTGTGAACTTGTTTAAGTTCATGAAATTATGTTCAAGCCACCATTGCTTTTCTTCCAGGGTGGCATACAGCCCGTGTTTATTCCCTTTTGTGCCTATGTATGTAACCTCACAGGTGCAGGCAAAAAGCAATTGAAGCCCCATCCCTGTGATCTGTTCTAGAAAATAAAACCAGGGAACCCCTTGCATCATTGTTTTTAAGAACCATCGGCGTACTTCAGGGATCTGGTAAAGTTCTCTAGGATCTGAGTCATATTCAGGAAAGAAGACACTAGCAGACGTTCTTTTCTGAAGCATCATTTCTCTGTTTTTTGTCAAACTCTTGATCATGAATTCAAGAGTATCTAAGCTACCACTGACAACCTCAGACTTGGGAATTGCAAAAGAGAGATAACCAACTTTACTGATCATTCCATCCATCATCCACATTCTCTGAATTTCTTCAGAGTAGTCTTTGGATTCACCTGCTAGTCTAGAGAGGATTTCTTTAATGGATACTTTGCTTAGGAAATCCGAAACCTGTCATGAATTAAAGGCTTAAGTAGCTAGGATGATTTAAACTTAAAACGCTCTAGCGTATATCCACCTTGTTCACTTCGTGATTCCATACCATCCATCACAGCAAGGGCTAAATCATAGCCATTGTCAAACATGCGCCCTGCAATTTCATGCGCTTTGAGTTGATACCACTGCACTTCAATGGGGTTCATCTGCGAACAATAAACAGGCAAAAAGAAAATGAATAATCCTTGCTCTTGCCACCGTGCCCACTGTTGGCGTACTAATTTACTGGTGTGAATGGATCCATTGTCTTGAACGATAACAGTGAGCCGTCCCGTTTGTTTGAGTGTTTCAGCCGCAGTTGCAGCAACCCAATCCATGACGCTGATGTAACTTTTGCGCTTGAAACCTCCTTGCACCAGTGCATACTCGAAGTGTTCATCAGCTTGCCAAAGCCCCAGAATGCTAATCCGACTTCCGTAGCGGTGCTGGGTTTGCTCCAAGCATTTCTGTGTCCCGATGCGGCTGTAGCTATAGCTGACTGGACTCCACAAACAAAAGCCCGACTCATCCAAATACTTCAGATCAATATGGTGCTCTTGGGCGGCTTGCTGCAGCAGTTCTAAGTCCGCTTGCTTAGATTGCTTCTGGAGTAAGTCCTGTTTGTTTCGCTGGCTGTGGCGGGTGCGTTTCCAACGGAAGCCCTTTTTTTCATCACCCGTCGAATCCAATCGGGCGAGAGTGTGATTTGCCTATGTTGTTGCAGTTTACCGGCGAGTTGAGTGCTGTTGTAACTGCGAGGATCTGCCTCAACCCACGTCTCTAGCAGTTGCTTGTCAGCTTCACTCCAACGAGCTTTTGCGCCTCGCCCCGGTGGCTTCCCATAACCCACTCAATCCGCCTGCTTGCCAGCGCCGTAACGTGGCTCTAACGGTATGCTCGTGACACTCATAAATCTCAGCAATTGCAGGCACGTTCCACCCCTGGGCATTTAAGCGAATCATATGAGCCCGGTCACGAGTTCGTTGCGGTACTGTTTGGGCAACTCGCAACTCGCTCAACATGGAATCCTCTGCTTCGCTTAAGATAATCCGAATGGGAGCAGGCATAAATGGATAGAAAACTCCGTTTAGAGGGTCTATGTCATCTTATATCTAATTAGTCCCAGCTACTTACTTCAACCCAACTGAGTCACTCCAATCAAACATTAATCTAATAACGAAATCAGAATCGTCATTTCGTTTGGACGACATCCAGCCACAAGCAAGCCAGACAGGGCGGCACCATCGCCGATCATGTAGACGCTCAGGTCTGTTATCTGTGGATCATCGAAAACCGCTGCTAATGCTTGCTGTGCCCTAGTGCGATCATCGGTTTCATCCAGAAGCAAGATGGGGACATGGTGCGATGCTGGATCGGCGATCGCCCTCAATTCCGCCACAATATCAGGCTGCATCCCCTTGGGACGAACATAAATTTGTTTCCAGGTACTCATCCATGCAGATTCACCATATTGCTCCCAGAGTTTGCCGACGAAGTATTGGTAGTAGCGTAGGGCAATGGGTTCTAATTCTGTTTCTGGTTTAATAATTTTATCAAACACGGCACTGCCAAATCCTGCTTGGCTTGGCTGTCCGTAGAGGGTTTGCAAAACTGTGATGGCTGCGGATGCGGGCTGATCGGAGGAAGGGGACATGATGAATACGTTCTGAATACGTTTTAGGGAGAGAGTTTGCTTAAAACTGATTAGAGCTTAATTTAAGATGCTCAGTAACGGAACACCTCCAAATACATTCACCGTATGAAGCAGCAAAAAGCCCATCGCGCTCATGAGCATGGACTAATGCACGCAATGGGTGGTCAAAAAAGTATGTAATCGAAGGTAGAAACTACAGGAGTTGTTTGCGAACCCCCTGTTTGCTGCATCAGTCCCAGGGATGGAGACCCAGCCTTTCCATCCTTGCAAAACCTTCAGGCCAAAACCTTCAAACTTAGTGGGCTAAGCACTGACCAGATTGCTCAAGCATGTAACAGGTGACCGACCTCTGGGGCACAAGCTACAGCTATCGTGCTACTACCAGAGCCCCCTGACAGCCCCTTCTGAATTCTGCCCATAGGGAGCGGGATCCCAATAGACGAAGATAGATTCATTTGAGAGGCGGAAGATTACACCGCCATCGCCCAAACCCTCATCATCACGACTGACGGGCTTGCCATCTTGATCAACATAGGTTGCAGGCTGGTCGCCAACGGGTTGCAGGTCGTAGCGGCGACCATTGGGCAGTTGAATGCCGACATTGCCCTGTCGCTGGGAGAAGGTGCAGGGACCAGAGGAAGTGGCGCGATCCTCTCCGGCAGGATAGATATCGCAACGGGCATCAACGGTATCGGCTTTGACGGCAACGGCAGTCCCCAGGGTAGCGATCACAGTCACGGAAATCATTAAGAAAGAATTTACAGGTTTGATCATCATTGCATTAACCTCTCTATATGCATTATTTATTGCTCAGTTTGCTGGAATTCGGTCACTAATCGGTCACTAATTGGCTTCAATGGGACTCCAATGTTGTCAACCTAAACCATCATAGGACTCCTTGAGCCACGCAGTAGCCACAGTTCCTCTCGCCAGGAGGCGACCAACTGAAATATTGCTGATTGATTGCAGACTGGGAAGGCAATACTTCCAATTACTCCTAGCAAGATTGCGCTCTCATCCTCAAGGGCTGATTGACTGACCCATCTTTTCCCCTCATCCCTCGATCCCTTCTCCCACTAGGAGCGAAGGGATTTCCAATCCAATCCTGGTTCGAAAGCCCCTGCTCTGGGAGAGGGGTTGGGGTGTCGCTTGCTTCTGTGTAGCAGTGGGCAGTTTGAGTTTTGTCAGTCAATCAGCTCAAGGGTCAAGCGATCGTAGGCAAGCGATCGTCAAGTTAGGATAAAACTCTGGTGGTGGGCTGGTGGGATCTGTTGTGATTGAGTGGACAACGAGTGCTGGAAATCCCTTCGACTCGAAGAAAGGCGGTTGGTCGGTCTGATCTTCGCGAGCCTTAAACCGATATCCCCCTATCTCGTCATATGACTGGTCATATGGCCTGCATCTGTGATCTGGGCTCTGGAGTAGATTGAAGGAAGACGGTAAGATGACTCTAATATCAGTATCAATATCAGAACAGTTGGGGTTGAGATATCTCTGGGCACAATGGGCATAGGGTGTTTTGGCCCATAGGATAGGTTGATCCCGGCATCTCCTGTCCTCTCTTTCATTTCTGTGCTTGGCGGTGGTGTCATAGTCGATCGCGGCTCAACGATAACGCCTGCGCCCTCCCTATCGCTAAGGCTAAACTGCTTGATTAAGTTCTTGTGTTAAGGTGCCCCTATTATCGTGATGAATCTGTGCATTCGCCTAAATCTCCTTCACCTAAACCCTCTCGATTTAAAACTTCCTATTTGCAGTCAGCCAGCAACCTATCTACTGGCTCAGTTGGCGCTACAAAGTCGCTCTGGATAAACAGGTTTGTTGTGGGGTATTCTGCCGAGGTACCTTTTGAGCATCAGGTTTGAGCATCAGGTTTGAGCATCAAGTTTGAGCATCTTGAGTTCGCCCGATCGCCCCGCCCTCAATATCCCATGCTCATCCCTCAAGATCTAGTCTGAGGGGCATCAATTCAGCTCCTTCTTCCGGGAATAATTAATTTTGTAAGGAAACCTTATCTGCATCAGCTATGGCTAACTCCTCGTCGCAGCGGCGCGCCCTGATCGTTCAACACAATTTTTCTCCCTTTGGCAATAAACTGGTTCAATCAGGTTACGCCAACAATGAGCAGATGCAGCAAGCGCTCATTGAAAGTCGCAAAACTGGGAGACCCCTCACTGATGTCTTAGCGATGATCACGGGGCAACAGCTTCCACCTGATCTCCTACGTCAGTACAAGAGACAACAGCTTTTTGAACTCAAAATTCTTTACGGGGTTGAGTCACTCGATCCAGAAATTAATCAGATCAATTCCAGTCAGCTCACCCAACTGATTGAAACCCTGATTCCGGTAGATATCTGCCGCCGCTATCGGCTGATTCCGCTTTCCCGCACCGAATCTGATCCACCTTCTGTGCTGGTGGCCATGGTAAATCCTGATGATCTGGCTGCCCAGGATGATCTGAATCGGATTCTGCGTCCGCAAGGACTGCTGTTACAGCGCATGGTGATCACGGCTGAAGATTATCAGCGGCTGATTTCCCAGTATCTGGATGAGCAGGTTGAACGTCAGAAGCAACTGGAATTTGAGTCGAAAGTTGATGTTAAGTCTGATATCGAGAGTTTAGATTATCTCGATCTCGAAGAGCCTGGGGAAGATGCCGATGTCAATCTGGATGCGGCGCTCGAAGATGCGGATGCCGCCCCGATCATTACCCTGGCCAATAAAATTCTCGCCAGAGCCCTCCAAGAAGGTATTTCCGATATTCACATTGAGCCGCAGGAAGACTACCTCCGGGTTCGCTTCCGCAAAGACGGGGTATTACGCCAGGGCTTAGAGGCACTGCCGAAAAAAATTATTCCCGCCGTGACGGCCCGTTTCAAAATCATGGCTAACCTGGATATCGCTGAACGTCGCGTGCCCCAAGATGGCCGGATCCGCCGCTTGTTTGACGGGCGCAAAGTCGATTTCCGGGTCAATACCTTGCCTAGCCGCTATGGTGAAAAGGTGGTACTGCGGATTCTCGACAACTCTGCCACCCAACTGGGTCTAGATAAGCTGATCACGGATCATGAATCCCTGCAAATTGTTCAAGAGATGGTGCGGCGACCCTTTGGGTTGATTTTGGTGACGGGGCCCACCGGGTCGGGTAAAACCACCACCTTGTATTCTGCCCTAGCGGAACGGAATGATCCAGGGATCAACATCAGCACGGCGGAAGACCCGATCGAATATTCGTTGCCAGGCTTGACCCAGGTGCAGGTCATCCGAGAAAAAGGGATGGATTTTGCCTCAATTCTGCGAGCCTTCTTGCGGCAAGACCCGGACGTGATTCTGGTGGGTGAAACGCGAGACAAAGAAACGGCTAAAACTGCGATCGAAGCTGCGCTGACCGGACACCTTGTCTTAACGACCCTGCATACCAATGATGCTGCCAGTGCGATCGCCCGTTTAGAAGAAATGGGGGTTGAGTCCTTTATGGTCTCCAGTTCGCTGATTGGCGTGCTAGCTCAGCGGCTGATGCGACGAGTCTGCTCCGACTGCCGGATTCCCTACAATCCAACCAGTGATGAGTTGGCTCGCTTTGGTTTGTCGGCTTCTCGCGAAGCAGATATCACTTTCTATCGAGCGAATACGCTCACCAACGAAGAAGTGCAACAAGCGATGGAAGCCAATGCGCTTTGCCCGTCCTGCAAAGGATCAGGCTACAAAGGCCGCTGTGGGGTCTATGAAGTGATGCGGGTAACGGAGCGTATCCAAACCCTGATTACGGAAGGCGCACCCACCGAGCGAATTAAGGAAGCTGCCGTGGAAGAAGGGATGAAAACCTTGCTGGCCTACAGCCTGAATCTGGTGCGCCAGGGCGCTACAACCTTAGACGAAGTCGAACGAGTCACCTTTACAGATACAGGGTTGGAAGCCGAACTGAAAGCCAAACGCAAAACTTCCTTGACCTGTCGGGGGTGTGGTGCAGAGCTGAAGCAAGAATGGCTAGACTGCCCCTACTGTACGACACCCCGTTTCCAAGACTGATCGATCGCTCTAGTAAATTGGGCACAATGGGTTTCATTAACGGCTGTCCACCCAGACCGCTATCCATCTTGTGTAACGACTACTTTATATCTTATTCCCAGCTCAAGGAGAAATTGCCATGGAATTAATGATTGAAGATTTGATGGAGCAACTGATCGAGATGGGCGGTTCCGACATGCACCTGTCGGCTGGGTTGCCTCCTTATTTTCGACTCAGTGGCAAACTGACCCCGATCGGGGATGAGCCTATGACCGCAGAGCAATGTCAGCGTCTGATCTTCAGTATGCTCAACAACACCCAACGGAAGAACCTGGAGCAGAACTGGGAACTGGACTGTTCCTATGGGGTAAAGGGGCTGGCTCGGTTCCGGGTCAATGTCTATAAAGATCGGGGTACCTATGCAGCCTGCCTGCGGGCTCTCAGTTCTAAGATCCCCAGTTTCGACAAGTTGGGGCTGCCGGATGTGGTGCGGGAAATGTCGGAAAAACCGCGCGGATTAATCCTGGTGACCGGGCCGACCGGATCGGGAAAAACCACCACGCTAGCGGCTATGATCGATCTAATCAACCGGACTCGGGCTGAACATATCCTTACCATCGAAGACCCGATCGAATTTGTCTATGAACCGATCAAGAGTCTGATCCACCAACGGCAATTAGGTGAAGATACTAAAAGCTTTTCCAACGCTCTGCGAGCTGCCTTACGGGAAGACCCTGACATTATTCTGGTGGGCGAAATGCGGGACTTAGAAACCATCTCGCTGGCAATCTCGGCGGCAGAAACGGGACACCTGGTCTTTGGTACCCTCCACACCAGTTCGGCTGCCCAAACCGTAGACCGGATGATCGATGTCTTTCCCTCGGAACGTCAGCAGCAGGTGCGCGTGCAGTTGTCCAACTCCTTGGTCGCGGTCTTCAGCCAAACCCTGGTGTCTCGGAAAAACCCGAAGCCTGGTGAGTTTGGACGAGTGATGGCCCAAGAAATCATGGTGGTCACGCCAGCAATTGCCAACCTGATTCGGGAGGGCAAAACCTCACAAATCTACTCGGCGATTCAGACTGGCGGTAAGTTGGGAATGGTAACGCTGGAGAAGGTGCTGGCCGATCTATACAAGGCTGGTACAATTTCCTTCGAGTCAGCGATGGCGAAAACTTCTCGGCCGGATGAGTTGCAGCGTCTGATTGGTAATGCTCCGGCGGCAGGTAAGCCTGGTGTTCCCACGGCGGCTCGCTAGACTCGATCGTGCCAGCGAACCAGCCACCCTGTAGCTACCCTGAAGACCTCGAAAATAATCGTTCATTCTTCTGAAAATGGATATAGGATGAACAGAATTCCAACGAGCACTTCGCGCTGATTTCGTCACCTTAGCGGATATCCACCGAGTCATTCAACTATGCCTACCTACGTTGTTCGGGCCAGAGATGCAAAGGGAAACCCCAAGCGGGAGAAAATTACGGCTGACTCTCCGGTAGAGGCGCGCACTGCACTGCGGGAGAAAGGTTTGTTCGTTCAAGAACTCACTGAGGATCGGGGACTTGTCGAGAAGCTGAGCACCTTTGATCTGCAAGATATTCAAACGGCGCTGACGAGTGTGACGGTGAAAGATAAGGCCGTCTTTTCTCGACAGTTCGCCGTGTTGATTAATGCCGGTGTAGCGCTGGTGCGGGGGCTGGGGGTTCTCTCTGATCAATGCCCCAATCCCAAGCTGAAGAAGGCGTTGCAGGAAATCAGTGCTGATGTGCAGCAGGGCACCAACCTTTCCGATGCCATGCGGAAGCATCCCCAATGTTTTGATGGGCTGTATGTCAGTATGGTGCAGGCGGGTGAAGTGGGCGGTGTGCTCGATGAAGTGATGAACCGTCTCGCGAAGCTGCTCGAAGATGTTGCCCGATTGCAAAACCAGATTAAATCGGCTATGACCTACCCAGTCGCGGTGGGCTCGATCGCCGTTTTGATCTTTTTGGGGATGTGTATGTTTCTGCTGCCGATCTTCGCCAACATTTTTGACGAATTGGGAGCGGACTTGCCGCCTTTCACGGCTTTTATGATCGGAATTAGTAACTTCCTGCGCAGCCCTTATGTGTTGATTTTGGTCGCCATTCTGGTGGTTCTGGTCTTCGCCTATCGTCAGTACTACAAAACGCGAGTCGGGCGAGAAACCATGGATCGCTTCTTCTTGCGGATGCCTCTATTTGGCGATCTGATCCAAAAAACGGCAACGGCTCGCTTTTGTCGTACCTTTGGGGCCTTATCCCGCTCTGGTGTGCCCATCTTGACCTCATTGGAGATTGTGCGAGATACGGCCGGAAATCAGGTGATTGCTAATGCGGTGGATGAGGCCCGGAAAGAGGTTCAGACAGGGGGCATGATTAGCCTTGCGCTCCAGCGGGAGAAAATTTTTCCGATTATGGCGATTCAAATGATCAGCATTGGAGAGGAAACGGGTGAAATTGATACCATGCTGATGAAAGTGGCTGACTTCTATGAAGATGAAGTAGAGCAAGCAGTGAAAGCACTCACCAGTATTCTGGAGCCGATCATGATTGTCATTTTAGGCGGCATGGTTGGGTCAATTCTGGTGGCAATGTACTTGCCCATTTTTGGGATTATGGATGCGATCAAATAGCGATCAACCTTACGCCATTTTCAACGATGCCCGTTACACAAATTCACTATGAAGAAGTGCTGGTTGAATGCAGTGATCATCGCGGCACCCTCGCACTTCTCAAACAATTTCGCCCTTATTTGGAAATGATTCCGAGTATGCGGCGACCGGAGGAGAGCATCCTGACGATTCCTTTACCGTTGATTCGGCAGCGTCTGACTCATCCGACTGCAATCCCCATGAGTCCCTCCTCACCTGCCCCGCCGTCGGTGAGTACTACTGTGACGAAAATGGCTCAGCTTCCCGCCGATCTGGCTATTTTGATGTGCGATCCAGAGTGGCGGATTAAGACCGGGGTGGAAATCTTAGTTTTCATTCATCGACCGCAGGAAAACTTTTCGGAATTACTGTCCCGCTGGAGGCAAACCCAAATTTGCCTGAGTGAAGGCTATGAATGGGTGATGCCAAAGCCGCAAGAGCACCTCTTCAGTGACGGTTCCGATGAGGTGCATCCGCTGTTTGTATTGTTTCCCGAAACTCCCGATCGCCTTCGTCGGGGGATGAGAGGATCTGGCTTACCTTTCGTCATTCAAACTGTTTATGCAGTAGATGATGAAACAGGGCTAACTCATGGGGTGCTGGAAGGATTAGAGACCGAAAGTTAACCGAAAGTTAGCGGGCACATCGCAATTCAGTGTTGAGACCGGATCTCGCTATAGAAATTCTTCTATCCAGCCCCCTCAAGATTCATTGATTGAAAACCGCTTTCTCATTCCGAGTTACCTTGACTGCATCGGGGAGTTGCGCGAAACTAACTTAAGAGCTGAAGTATAGCCTCATCATTCTGCTAACTTTTTCTGCGTTTTAACTCGGATTAATTTGTTTTGATCAGGGTTTGTTAACTTAATTTCGATTCGTCGCCAAGATGATGAGATTTAAGGCAGCCAGCAGCCAGGCAGGTTAATTTCAGGTCAAGGTTCATTGCACGGAACTCAGTTCCTGAAGGCGAGTGAAGAGGATGGAAACGTTAGAGTTCATTATTTACCCGGACGGCCGGGTGCAGGAGAAGGTCACGGGCATCATTGGTGCTTCTTGTGCCGAAGTCACTGCTGCGATCGAGGCTCAACTTGGTCAAGTATTGACTCAGGAGACAACTTCAGAATATTTCGCTCAGCCGGTTCAACACTCTGTCACTACTTCAGCTCAAGCCACCCATGGCGACTGGTAGCTCTGCCACCGAGCCGAGTCAGGCTTAGCTGAGGGGGTCATTGCTCGGCGAATGGTCACGGTTTTATTCAATCCTTTGTCCAAGTTCGTTTAACGATATTTCTCATGTCACACTTTAGCCAGATTAAAACTCAGATTCGGGATCTTAGCTCCTTGCAATCCGCCTTAACCGATCTTGGGCTGGACTGGAAGTCTGGGCCCCAGCCTGTACGCGGCTATCGAGGCCAGACTCAAACTGCTGAGATCGTGATTGAACAAACGAATGGTTACGATATTGGCTTCGCTCGCAACCAAGAGCAATATGAGCTAGTGGCTGATCTGCAATATTGGCAGCAACCCCTATCAGTGGAAGGTTTTCTGAAGCAGGTGACTCAACGCTATGCCTATCACACGGTAGTGCAAGCGACTGCTCGTCAAGGGTTTGAACTAACGGAGCAACAGCAAAATCAGGATGGTTCGATCCGTCTGGTGGTGCAGCGCTGGAGTTCCTAGACTTCAGAGTCTCAGACCGAATGCTACATTCAGTAATCGCTCAAGAGTCAGTAGTAATTTGTTGGCTGCGTCGTGGAGTGTGGGAAGGTTCCTGCACTCCCTGTTTTAGGGGATTGAGCATGAAAGAGTCTTTTCCACCGGAATTCAACTTTGAGGCGATTGAAGACGGTGATCACCGTTTGGCCCCCGAGCTGGGTGGGCAGTTGCGTGAAGCCGCACGAACCGGCTTGGAACCTGAACTGGGGGGTATGGTTCGCCAGAAAGGGGTTTATGTTGATGAAATTACCTGCATTGGCTGTAAACACTGTGCTCATGTGGCCCGGAATACTTTCTATATCGAGCCAGACTACGGGCGTTCTCGGGTGATTCGTCAAGATGCTGATTCTGAAGAGGTGATCCAGGAAGCGATCGATACTTGTCCGGTTGATTGCATCCATTGGGTAGACTACACTGAACTGAAAAAGTTGGAGGAAGAACGGAAATATCAGGTGATTCCGGTAGCTGGTTTTCCAGTCGATCGAGCCATGGTGGCCGTTAAACGACGGCAGCGCAAGAAGCAACAGTAAGACTCAGACAAAGGAATAGTAAGACTCAGAGCAGATGGAGTGGATCGATATCGAGAGTGAGGTTGATGCCTGCCGGACAGTGAGTGCGCAGTTCAGCTAAGCTTGGTAGCTGCCGTTCAACTGGCGTAGAGCCGTCCCACTGTTTGATCAGGATCTGCCAGTGATATCGTCTGGCAACCCTGGGAATCGCGGCGGCCGAAGGCCCCAAAATTTCTCCGCTAAGTCGATCAGCTCGCTCGGATGAGTAGATCTGTCTAAGAAATTGAGCCAGATTTTCAGCGGTGTCTTGAACGATCGCCGGATCGTGTCCGCTGAGGCGCAGAAGGGTAAGCTGTCCGTAGGGTGGATAATGTAGATCGACCCGCTGCTGCAATTCGGTAGCGGCAAAAGTGGCGTAATCCTGTCCCAACAGCGCTTCGATGACAGGATGTTGCGGCGAATAGGTTTGCAGAATCACCCGCCCCGGATTTTCCCCGCGACCCGATCGACCGGCAACCTGGGTTAGGGTTTGGAAGGATCGTTCACTGGCTCGATAGTCAGATAGGTAAAGCAGCCCATCGGCTGCCACGACCCCTACTAAAGTCACTTGGGGTAAGTCAATGCCCTTCGTCAACATTTGTGTTCCCACGAGCAGGTCGGCTTCACCGGCAGCAAACCGATTTAATAACGCTCGGTGGGCTCCTTTGGCTCTTGTCGTATCGCTATCAAACCGGATACAGCGTAATTCCGGGAGTACCCGATTTAATTCTTGAACGATGCGTTGGGTGCCACTACCAAAATGCTTCAGATAGGGCGATCCACAGGCAGGGCAACGGGGGGGATGGGCTTGACGATAGCCGCAATAATGGCAATGAAGTGATTCATACCCGCCTGAGAGGGGCTGATGGTAAGTCAGTGACACATCACAATGGGGACATTCCATCACATGCCCACAACTGCGACAGGAAACAAAAGTACTATGCCCCCGGCGGTGAATAAATAAGATCCCCTGCTCCCCTTTTGACTGCATCGTTTGAAGAGCCGTTTGTAGCGATCGACTCAAAACAGAGCGGTTGCCTTGACGCAGTTCTAGCCGCATATCCACGACTTCGATCGGCGGAATGGGGCGAGCCTGAATACGTTCAGGCAGGGATAAATAGAGTGATGGTCTTGAGCCAGCCGCACCAGAAGAGCCGGGCTGGGATGGCAGAGGCTGGAGGGAAATTTCTGCTATCTGTGACTCCCTTGAACCTGGTTTCTCGCTGAGTCCAGGGGCGATAGAATGCCAAGTTTCGAGAGAGGGGGTCGCCGATCCGAGAATCAGCGGACAATTGGCCAGTGCAGCCCGCCACTGAGCTACTTTACGAGCATGATAACAGGGGGCTGGCTGATCCTGCTTGAAGCTATCGTCATGCTCCTCATCTAAAATGATCAGCCCCAAATTCGTCAGGGGAGCAAACACAGCCGATCGGGTACCAATGATCACCTGCGGCATCCCCTGTAACATCTGTCGCCAAGTATCGTAGCGTTCACCGTCGGATAGCCCGCTATGGTAAACATACACTTGTGAGCCAAAACGAGCGCGGAATCGATCGGTTAATTGGGGCGTTAACCCAATTTCAGGCACGAGCACCAACGCAGATTCTCCCCGTTGTAGCAAAGGGGCAATTGCTTGCAGATAAACTTCGGTTTTGCCAGAGCCCGTTACGCCATGCAGCAAAATCTGCTGAAATGCCTTAATGTCCTGGATTGCCTGCAAAGCCTGACTTTGGGCTGCCGTGAGGGTCTTGGGCTGATCGGTCTGTCCAGACGAAGTGTCATCTAACCGCAAGACTTCTCTGGAGTGGATCATCAACAGTCCTTGTTGCACTAAGGGCTTCAGCGTAGCAGAACTGATATGACAGGCTTGTAAAAGCTCTTGTAACCCCATTTCCCCGCCCCGCCGTTTGAGCAAATCCAGGATCTCCTGTTGTCGGGGTTTAAGGTCGATCCCTAAGGTAGCCGTCAACATCACAACCTGTTGCTGCTTAGGACGGATGGGCGAAGGAGTGGCAAGATAGCTCTCTACCCAGCCTTGCCGCAGCAATTCTCGTAGCCCCACGGCTGCTTGCCGAACTTGCCGTTGGAGGTATTGCCAAGCGTAGTCGCCTCCCTTCTTGGTCTGTGTTTGCTTCGCTTGCAGGAGAGACAAAATATGAGCTGCGGCTGGGTGATGACACTGGGCTTCAGGGGGAATGGTTGAGACGAGCCGAATCCGCCGCTGGGATCGCCTTAACAAACCGGGGGGAAGCGCTACCCGAATCACAGACATCAAGGGGGTGTGATAGTACTCAGCCACCTGCTGTAAGAGATCCCAATAAGTTGCAGGAAAAAAGTGTTGGCTGACAATCTCTTCGATCGGACGAACCGCAGCAGGATCCAATCCTTCAGGCAGTTCAAACACCCGTTGTACGGCAATTGCGCCCACTTGTTGTGCCCCGAACGGCACACTCAAAATGTCACCGGGCTGCACCGTGAGATGGAAGGGGACTGAATAGGTGTAAACCCCCTGTCCACCAGGGGCATCAACCAGCGCTTCGACCCAGCTCAAAGCGGACGATGATTCTACTTCAGCAATAGCAAGCTGATCAGAAGTGGGTCGAGATTCAGCCGCGATCAGAGTCAAAGGAGTCATTACCACTCGGTATCCAGCAAGGGCAGAGTTGAAAACTGTTGAAAACTGTTGAAAACCATAGAGTGAACAGAGCTGCATCCATAAACTGGATCCCTAAAAGATCAACTGCATCCCCAAAAGATTAACCGCATCCCAAAAGATCCAATCAACCTAATCTCGATCAAAACCTAATCTCGATCAAAACTGAATTGGGATGAACTCTGGCTCAACCAGATCGACTTGACCCGATAGAGTACTTTTAGAGTTGAACTGGTGAAGTTAAACTGGCGCAACATCAGAAATGCTGAGCAGGGCTCAGTACATATATACTATCAAATTTGGATGCAGTGAGTTGAGAAGAGATAACATGACAGCAAAAGTCGCACATTCAGAACAGCCTTGTATTGGGAACTGGAGCACTGGGTTGAATCAGGATTAAAACACAAATTCAGCCGATGCAGCCACCTTTTCACCTCTAAAAAAGCACCTATTTTGATCGATCCGTTGTGATCCGCACAGTTTTTTCCAAAAATTTTAGATTTGGTACTTGATATTAGGCGAGAGGCTGCTATATTAGACTCACTTTCAGCCTGGATCTTCAGGTTGAGGATTGTAAAGCAGTTTGGAGAGGGCTGTTCACCTTAGCAAACATGTTGGAATCAGCACTGTTGTATTCAACATTCGCATTCAACATTTTCGCATTGGGTGATATTCAATCAGTTGAGTCCAAAAGCATCCATTCTTGGGGTGAGGAGAGCTGACGTTGCCGTAAGGCAAGAGTTTGGGAAAATATCTCTAAAGTTAGGCTTGACAACGGGCGAAAGTCCTGTAGATTAGCCTTAAACAAATGATTGTTGGGCAGACGGGTTCGATTTTGTCAGTAGGAGTATATCGAGCAGTTCCCGAACCGTTTCGTCAGTTTCTTTTTCACCGATCGCAAGCATTGAATTGGTCAGTTTGGTTTCTTTCATGCAGTTTTAGCTGAAGGAAGTTCAGATTGTCATGGGTTGAGCTTGTCTAACCTGACTGAGCGAACGCTTTAAGTCAACAGTTGGGGATACCTATATCTGAATAGATATAAAAAATTCCCTGGGCGATGCTAATTGCATGGTCTGAAAGGTTGTTTCTAATATGCATGAGCAGGAATGCCCTTGCAAAATGTTAAGACTATTCAAGAATATTTACCTTCGATATTAGTTTGACAATTAGTTTGGCATTGGATGCAATATTGGTTGGGCTGACCAAGAATATTTGGTTTTAAGTCTGGTTTTAAGTCTATCTCAGGCTATTCACACTCCGAAATTCTTTCCGTTGTTTTTCACTGGCCGCTGTAGTGCGGTTGTTTTCTAGATATGACAGCAGTATTCAACCGTAATTCAAACATGAGCAACTCTCTTCTGAACTCACTTAACTCGACTGATGCAGTCCGTTTGGGCAGCTTCAGTGGCGACTTTTTTGGAGAATCTGAAACCGATGTCCATGATATTCAAACCATGGATATCTCGGAAGCCGCTCGGGTTGTGGAAGGCAATGAGGTCGCAGCGGTCATTGGGTTTGGCTCGGAGGAAGAACTGGAAGATTTAATGGCGAGTCGAGCCTCCGGTTATCGAAAAACCATTTCTGATGATGCAGTGGGAGCCTTCTTCAAAGAAATGGCTCGCTATCCTCTCCTCAAGCCCGATGAGGAAGTCGAATTGGCTCGCCGGGTTAAATTTTTGGGTGAAGTTGAAGAACTGCGGGAACAACTTGCGATCGAACTGAACCGATTGCCAGTCAAGGCGGATATTGCTGCCAAATTGGGACTGACGGAGCGCCAGTTAGAGCATCGTTTATACCTCAGCCGAGTTGCTAAACGAAAAATGATTCGCTCCAACTTGCGATTGGTTGTTTCGATCGCCAAGCGTTACTTGAATCGGGGCGTTCCGTTTCTAGATTTAATTCAGGAAGGCGCATTAGGTCTGAATCGGGCGACGGAAAAGTTTGATCCAGACAAAGGATATAAATTCTCTACCTATGCCTACTGGTGGATTCGCCAGGGTATTACTCGGACGATCGCGAATGATGCTCGGACAATTCGTTTACCGATTCACATTGTTGAAAAACTCAATAAACTGAAGAAGGCGCATCGAGAGTTACGGAAAGAATTAAACCGCAATCCAACTGAGGCAGAACTGGCTCAAGCCCTAGATATGACTGCCGATCAACTCCGTAACCTTCAGCAAGTTCGCCGCCGTTCCCTTTCTTTGAATCATCGGGTAGGGAAAGGTGAAGATACCGAATTGATGGAACTGCTGGAAGATAGCAGTACTCAATCTCCTGAAGCGCAAATGAGTGAAGCCATGATGCGGCAGGAAATTTACTCTGTGTTGGGTGAGGTGCTGACTGAGCGTGAACGGGATATTATCGCTTTGCGTTATGGCTTAACGACTGGTGAAACCCATACGTTAGAAGAAGTAGGAGGAATCTTTAACCTCTCGCGGGAACGTGTGCGACAAATTCAAACTAAAGCCATGCGGAAACTCCGTCGTCCCCAGGTTGCTGCAAGATTGAAGAGCTGGCTTCGATGAATTCATCTCCGATCGATGTAACGATTCGTCCTGCTGTTCTGGATGATGTTGCTTATATCTTTGAACTCATTTATGCATTGGCTGATTATGAGCAGCTCACTCATGAAGTAACGGGTAATCCGGAGCGATTGCAAGATCATCTCTTCGGTCATTCTCAGCCCCATCATCAGCCAGTTCAAGCGATCGTTGCTGAATTCTCCGATCAAATCGTTGGTTTTGCGTTGTTTTTTGTGAATTACTCAACCCTGCTCATCCAACCAGGGCTCTATCTTGAGGATCTGTTTGTTTTACCGAACTATCGAGGGCAGGGAATCGGTAAATCACTATTAATCTATTTAGCACAACTGGCTCAGCAGCAATCCTATTGCCGATTGCAATGGAGTGTTTTGGATTGGAATACCCCGGCGATCAATTTTTATCAGGCGATCGGTGCAGAAATCAGTCCTGATATGCGGATTTGTCGAGTCAGTGGCTCTAAGTTAGCTGCCTTAGCTGAGCTAGACCCATCCTCATTATTTTCATCCCCATCCTCTTCCCTTCGCTCGTTTAATCTGCGACCTGCCACTGCCTTGGATGTGGCTCAACTGTTTGAGCTAGTACAGTCCAATATCGAGTTTGATGGCAAGCGTGATCAAATGGATGGCAACATTGATCGCTTCAGCGCACACCTATTTCAACAACACTACGGGGAGTCAGTCTTAGCTGAGTATCAGTCTCAGCCGGTTGGGGTCGGGCTTGTTAGTACCACCTATTCTACTTTTTTAACTTTACCGGGTCTATTCATTGAAGATCTCTTTGTGCTACCTGCATCGCGTGGACAGGGGATAGGTACCGCAATATTGGCTTACTGGGCAAAGCAGGCGATCGATCGCGGCTATGGGCGATTGGAATGGCGCGTGCGAGATGGGAATCAAGCGGCGATCGCTTTCTATCAGCGTCTGGGAGCAACGATTTTGCCCGACTGGCGAGTCTGCCAGATGTACGAACCCGCTATTGCAGCGCTAGCCGCCAAAGCACCGCTTCATTCCATAACTTGACATAGCTCATCCAACCAACCTTGCGGTATGGTTGGAGATTCTTTGAGTTGCCCCAAAGATTTCCTGCTTCAACACCAGTTGACTAGACTGAGTGACCTCAGCCC
>JALOOM010000150.1 GCA_025454395.1 Elainella sp. Prado103 | reverse complement strand
CATCCGCTACCCACACCCCCCATCCGCAGCCCACACCCCATCCGCTACCCACACCCCCCATCCGCTACCCACACACCCCATCCACAGCCCACAATCCATCCGCTACCCACCTATGCGCAACACCCTCAACCAAACCCTCAAACTCTTCTTCAGCCCCGAAACGATCGCCCCTTTCCTACTCAGTTCCATCTGTCTCGCCATCTTCGGTAGCGCCATTTACGATATCCTCAAAAATACCTTTGGTGACGACACACCCACCTTAATTCGACTCGCCTTCATATCCTTGCTGATTCTCAGCTTCGCAATCGCGATCGGCGTTTGGGTCATCTCCCAGCGACTCGCTAAAATTCCCGTTGATATTCCCTTTGAAGTTCGTCAAAAGCAGCTCGATCGCCAATATCGCGGGCTGATTCTCCTGGTCAGCCAACCCGATACCTGCGAAACCGCGATTCGCTTTCACCTGCCACGCCTCAACACCTGTTGGCTGCTCTGCTCCACCAAAACCCTGGAGCTAGCCCAACAAGTGCAGCAGCAATTTCCTACCGTCTGTAGCGATCCGCCGATCGTGATCAACGATATTTACAATCCCTTAGAATTTTGCGATCGAATCAATGAAATCTATCGCCACCGCCTGCCTGTCTCCTGGCAAGAAACCGATGTGATCGCCGACTATACTGGGATGACCGCCCATGCCTCTGTGGGCACCGTGCTCGCCTGCATCGGCACCGATCGCCCCCTGCAATATACCCCAGCGAAACGCAATACTCAAGGTAAAATTATTGGCTGCCTCGACCCCATTCGGGTGCTGCTGAAGCCTGAGTCTGCCACAAAACCGCTCTCAAAGCGTTCCTATCAGAGATGACCAAATATTAACTCAACTTTCACTGGTTATAATTCTTGCTTAAATACCTGATGAGCTGGCGAGTTTATCCCTGCCTGTAGATGAGACAAAACCAGCGCCATCTCTCCCGACAGCATCGCGGGGATAGACAACCATAATCCCGAAAACATTTGGCTACGGATCAATCTCGGTTCGTCAGAAACCAAAGGGATATATTCATCGTCTTGCAGAATCCACCAGTCAATTGCCGCCTCTAACCTGTGCCAGACTAGATGCAAAATCTGATTGACGGTGAGTTTGATCGGTACGATCGTCATAATTGCCAGTAACCTGCCCATTTGAACTGAGCAAACAAATCCTATTTTAACAGAGTAGCAATCTGCTGCTTTAATTTTGGATAGAGGCGATTCATTCGATCGCACAGCGAGCTAGCCGAGTTACTGTTTGAGCGCGTCCGATAGTAGCTCATGCCACAGTGAGCAATTTCATTCCGGATTCTCGTAGTTTCTCTCCAAATTTCATCGATTTCATGACAATTGGGCTCAGCTTTCATTCTTTGATCGTAGCGGCTAGGTTCACCATTCTTATATTTCAAATTGTTCAGAGATTGTGTCACTTTCTCGCGGCTCGTCTTATCATTTAAATTGACTTCAAACTTATAACAATACACCGAAACGATCCATTCTCTAGCCAGGGTCACCGCCTGTACAATTTGCTGACGCTGCAAATACCAGTCAATCATGTCAAATTGCTTCTGCAGATGTTGCACCTGATTGGCTGATGCAGCAACGGCAAAGTTGCCATAGGCGGTTTTGACCTGTTCTTGCACCAATGCAAAGGGCTTAACCTGATCATCCAGGCTTTGCTCAGCCGCCTCTACTGCTCGATTCAGGGTTGTTGCCGCTTCGATGACTTCTGCTGGTCGGGTGACAGCTAGTGCCAAAGAGATCGTTTCGATCGCATTTGCAGCATTTTGCAATTGTTCACCCATACGTTTCACGGCTGATACTTTTTGCATTTCCTGCTGGCTGGGAATTGGTTGTCGAATTAAGTCAGCTAAAGCTTCTCCATCGCCGGATTTGGTAAAGCGATCGGTGGCAATTAGCCAATCTAATAGGGTCACAAAGCTGGACAGATCAATCACGGGGGCAATGCCTTGTTCGTTCTTCAAGTCAAAAGCGCCATAATAAATCGCTTCGATCGCCGCATTTTTAGCGGCTTTGAGATATGCCGCAAAGAGAAACACCTGGAAGGGCAGCGATCGGAGTCCGTGAGTGATGTCAAAAATCACCTGATCGTCTTGATCAATATGCTGAATCACTTTTTGAAAGGTTGTCCAGATTTCAGCTTCATTTCTGCCATCGGGGATATCAATTGGAATGATTCGATCGTCCTGTAGGTTTTCGAGTAAATGCCAGGTTTTCTGTCGCGCTCCTGCGGTTAAGCAAACCAGCATCTGGTCAAAGGTTTCGAATTGCCGTAAGACCTGCGGGAAAACATGACCTTCGTAGACTTGCGATCGATGTTGATATTTCGTCTGAGAAGAACTCATTCCCAGGAAGGTAATAATTTTGCGCATAATCGCAACTCCGTATTTTTACTTGGATGGACGAACAAAATTTTGATATATTTAACCACCTTTTATTGACCTTACTACAGCTCTATGGTATGATGAGGTATGGAGTGTACCTCTGCGGCACTCTGTAATAATCAGGATCGCCGAAGGAGGCACCCATAAATGAGCATGAAAAGGAGAAATAAACATGACCAAGCAACCACAGCGCTATGGCTCTCGGGATAACCCTATTCCAGGTAGAGGCAGACAATCGAACTCAGGCAACTTGAGAAGAACTAATGTTTTTAACAATCTAATGGCTTTATATCGCAAATGTGAGCCATTAGTTAGCAGATTCAGGAGGAGCAGATTCAGGGAGGTAATTCAATTAGCTAGCGAGTTTGCTTTTGTTTGGGAGTGCTCTACATGGTGCTCCAAGCATGGCTTACCTGCATTTCTAGCATGGCTGCATCAGTTTGTCTAGGCAGCAGTAAGTATTAAGTAAGCAAGGTTGACCGCACATTCACAGCAGTCAACCTTTTTTCTTTTGAAGTCCCCTTGCGGGGAAGCAAGAAACTGGATAAATAATTGAATCCAGGCTTCTTGATAAGAAACTAATGTTTCTGTCCCTTTGCAGGTATAGAAGTAGATTACATATATGCTGAATCATTGTCAACTTAAAGTGCTGTGATAAAGATTTAGTCTTTGAGCCTCAGCTTCTTGGGAACTCCCGTTTCTCGCATCTCGGTGATCTCAACTTGCACCGGCTGTCCGATCGATAACTTTTCAGCTTTTTTGGGTTCCTTCTGGGTCAGCTTAATTCCGCCTGCCAGCTCGTAAGTGACTTCCTTCCCCTTAATCGCCTTAATCACCGCCTCGATCGATTTTCCTACAGCGAAATCGGCCTCTGCGGCGGCAGCTTTAATGGCGGCTTGCTTGGCTGATTCTGTTTCAATTTCCATAGATGCATTGGCTAGCTCAGCGATCGGGCTGGCTTGATAATAAGGAATTAGCCGACCGGCCCAGCCCAAAATCTCCAGCATGGTCTGAGGACTGTCCTGTAACGGCTGCAAGTATTTGATACAGGTATCATTCAGTCCACGATAATAATCCACCGTTTTCTTGCTGTGACCAATCCGATCGCCTCCACTCACCAGATAGCCCAAATACTTGAAAAATTTTGCCCCCCCGTCAGGTGCATCTACACAAGTCCGCAGATAAGCCATTGCTTTCTTGAGTTCCCCTACATTGGCTCCGTTTTGGACAATCTGGCGGGCGATCACATGGGCGACTTGCCATTGATTATCAGTTAGTTCACTCATCGTTAATACATTCCCTCCGGAGGCTCATGAGTACCAGGATATTTCAGAATGTCAGCGACCTGTTGCCACTGGGCTTTTTCTAATAATTGAGATCGTTTTGCCGCTGCGATTTGAGTTTGAATCCACTGCTGCATCGCAGATCCTGTGATTTGAAGATTTGAAGTAGCGTAATCTCGATAGCGATCTTGGATATTTTGAGCCTGGGAAATCGCCGTCACCT
The DNA here is from genome assembly GCA_025454395.1 of Elainella sp. Prado103. GTDB lineage: Bacteria > Cyanobacteriota > Cyanobacteriia > Elainellales > Elainellaceae > Elainella. The sequence continues at coordinate 626 of JALOOM010000150.1, read as the reverse complement.
CTGATGTCATCGTTCCCATACCAATCGGTTTACCGCCACCTACCTTAAGGGCGATCGGAGCTTGTTTATCTTGCCCCAGAATCAAAAACAAAATTCCCAGTTCTTCGGGTAGCAGATTTTTGGTTTTGAAAGTATATTGCCGACTGGCTTGCTGTACCGGAATGCCGCGACTTTCACCTCGATCGACCGCACGGGTCATGTTGTAGTAGAACTTGCGTCCCGCCACTCGACCTCTGACAAAATACTCCCGTCGATCGGGACGAGGACTGTATAGAGAGGGCATAAACCCAATACTGGGTTGTTTGATTTGACAAATGGAGTCAGAGAACTCTACTAATCCTTGCCAATCCAGAGCACCGAATACTCGACTTGCTGGGCAAAGCTGTTTGGGATTTTTGCAAGGTAAGCGATCGGGTGGGATACGATCGCGATATTTAGAGATGATGACAGCCAGTGTACTGTTGGTAATCGCTTCATAAACCGACCGAATACAGCCCTTGAGCGAACTACCTTGAATCACCAACTGTTGATCGGTGGTCGTCATGGTTTTGACTAGGGGTAGACGGCTACCGACATCACTGCCTAGCCCCGTAATTCCAGTCGAGACATGGATCGCGGTCTGTACT
>JALOOM010000149.1 GCA_025454395.1 Elainella sp. Prado103 | reverse complement strand
GAAGGAGATGTCATTTATGAATTCGTCCATGGGCAAGCCGTTCCCAAATTTCCAACCGATGAAATGTCACCCAAATTCTTCCATCGCTCAATCACAGGTGCTCTATTTACACGATTGAGTCAGTGGGCAGAGCTGCGAGGACGAGTGCGGATCGAGTGGGCTATCTCGTTGGAACGATCCCATGAGCCTTGGGTTCCTGTTCCCGATCTGACCTATGTCACCTACGATCGCCTACCGGCTGATTGGAGCAAGGATGAGGCTTGTCCGGTCAGTCCAGAAATAGCGATCGACATTATTTCGTTGGGACAAACTTTTGGTGAGATGACCGAGAAAGCCACCGATTATTTGGCGGCTGGGATCTCCTGCGTTTGGGTGGTTGATCTAAGAACGAAAAGCATCACTGTATTTCTGCCGGATGCCTTGCCGAAAACCTATCGAGGCGATATGGCAATTGAAAACATCACGCTACCTGGACTGTCTCTCACCGCCCAACAGATCTTGCAGCAAGCTGGATTATCGAGCTGAACCTCATGCTTTGGTGGATTCTATTAAACCGGCAGCGATAGACCTTGCATCCTTGAGGCTGGAATCTCTGGAAGCTCTGGGTTCCTCTTTGCGACTTCTATTGCCGGGTTAATATGTTAATCAGGCTTCTCAGTTTTCTCAGCCAACGATTAAGCGACTCTCAGGATGCGATCAGACCGGTTTCAGCTCCAAGCGCGATTCTAGTCATTAAGCAAGTGAATCACCTTCACTCTCGCCCAACCACTAGATTCATTCCAGGAGCAATATCATGAAACGCTTTATCCTCGCTTCTCTGTCTGTTCTGGCTCTCAGCACCGTTGCTGCCCCTGCTTTTGCCCTCAACGATCGGTTTGAATCTTCACGTCAGGCTGTCATGAATAAGTTGAACGATCGGTTTGAGGAATCACGGGAAGAGGTGATGAATAAATTGAACGATCGGTTCGATAAATCTCATCGGGATAATCTCAACTCGTTGAGTCCTCGATTTAAGCAAGAGCGTGAGGAAACGATGAATGCCCTTAGCCCTCGGTTTAAGCAAGAGCGTGAGGAAACAATGAATGCCCTTAGCCCTCGATTTGAGCAGTCTCACCGAGAAAACCTGCTCTATAGCTAACGCCACGATTGCCATAGCAGGCGGTCTCGTTGAGCGATCGAGTTTGGTTCCGAAGTGAATCTAGGTTCCCCCACCGCTCCACTGGCTTAGTGGGGGACTTTCTTACCTTTCAGGCGTGTGAACCATTGCCAGATGCATAGACCCCGGCGATCCAGAGTGGAGGTTGCCGGGGTTTTGGTGTGGGGATGGGGGCGGGCTGTTGAGGGAGTTACCCCCTAGCACACTTTTTGGGGCTACTTGGAGTTGGGCGATTGAGAGAGTGGATCGGGTCTACTGATTGATTAGAACATTGGCAGTCGAAGGGCAGACCGGCTGGGTCTTTGCTGGACTGCTGGACTAGGGCAGAAATCGGTGTACTCTCAAGGGAGTACATGCGATGGAGGTCGATCGATGAAGGTAGAGATGCCTTGGGACAACTGATCGATGGTCAGGATCATCAACGGAATTGAATCGGTCTTATCAGTTGATTGGCTCTATCGAGATTCAGGGCATTAGTCCATTGATGAATGTAATAACGTTGTTAATATGTTGGTGATGTTGTCAATTTATGCAAACTATTCGACCGCTCTAGGCAGGTGTGATCGCTATTCTGGGCTGAACTTGATGTGAAGCTAAGCGATCGATCCACAAAGGAAAGTTAAAGAAATTGCGCGAGTGCAGTTGGTTTTCTTGAACCTTGGACATACTGGTGAGGATAGCTGTGTTGTCCCTGGTGGTGGATCGTCAAGATGAGAAAGCGGTGGATTGGCTGGAGCCGGGTTGGGTGGGCGGTGAATGGATCGTTGGTTCAGGGGTGGTGTAGCGTCTGGGAAATCTGAGGGCTTCGCTTGGTTCGATGTCGTGAAAACTTGGGCAATTACCCGGCAAGCCGGAAGCATTTTTGCCGGGGTCGCTGTCTAAGATGATTCCAGATTTAACCTCACCCCTATGTCTCGTCACCTTGAACGCCTGCTCCAACTGGATGAGCTGCTCCGCTCCCAGCAACGCCATACGGCCGATAGCCTCGCGGCTGCCCTAGAAGTCAGTGAACGCACGATCCGCAGTGATGTGGCTTTCCTGCGCGATCGCTACCATGCCCCGATCGAGTTTACGAAGGCCCAGGGCTTCTATTACAGTGACCCGGCATGGCGGCTGCCGACGATCAGCCTCACCCAGGGGGAACTGTTTGCCCTGACGGTGGGAGCCAGGATGCTGGAAGCCTATGCGGGGTCGGCCTATGCGGTAGACTTGCGATCGGCGATTGCGCGGTTGGCGGAGCGCTTGCCTGAGCAGAGCTGGGTGGATCTTCAGCAGCTGGCCGATGAGCGGATTTTGTTTCGATCTGGGGCGACGATCGATCTGGATCCGGAGGTGTGGCACGGTCTGGAAACGGCCTGTCGGCATCAGAAAACGGTGCAGATGACCTATTACACGGCCAGCCGGGACAGTGTTTCTGAGCGGAAGTTTGACCCCTACATTTTGCATATTTATCGGGGCACGAATCCCTACACGATCGGCTTTTGCCATCGGCGGCAAGAGATTCGCTGGTTTCGGGTCGATCGAATTAAGGCGCTGGCGGTTCTGACAGAGAGCTTTGTGCCCGATCCGACGTTTGATGCCAAAGACCATCTAGAAATGATTTTTCAGCATGAGGCTGGGGGTGTACCGCAGCCGGTGGCGATCTGGTTTGATGCGAAGACGGCTCCTTATGTGCGAGAGCGGCGCTGGCATCCGAGTCAGGAGATTCAGGAGCATGGCGATGGCTCGATGACGCTGCACATGGTCGTCAGGGGGCTGAATGACCTGAAGCGATGGGTGCTGGGGTATGGGAAGGGGGCGATCGTTCAGGCTCCGCTGGAGTTGGTGGAGCTGGTCAGGGAGGAGGTCAGAGAGATGGGCGTACAGTATAAGAGCAATGATGTCAAAGGAGAAGTAAAGTGAATTTTCTAGAGGTTCAATTTTCTCTAAGAGGAAGAACATTACCCGCCGATCACGGTTATGCACTTTACTCAGCGGTCAAGCAGGTTATCCAAACCTCTGAGATCCTGCCTAATATGGATAATGTACCAGCAGATGTCCGGCTGTGTAGCATTGCAGGAGTGCCTGATAGAAACGGCATGATCTATCTCAATCGTGGTTCGCGGATGCGATTACGGTGTCCGGCAGATCAAGTTCAGCTTTGGTACCGACTGCTGCAAAACCAAGTGCTGGATATTCGAGGGCATTTGATTCGCTTGGTTCAACCTCGACTCACCTTACCTCAGCCTAGCAATACCCTGAAATCTAGGCTGGTGACGTTTAAGCTAGAGGCGATCGATCATGCTGAAGTGCCATACTACTTTCTAGAATCCTGTAAGCGGGGATTAGAGCGCTTAGAAATTGATGCTCAAGCCTTAATTGACAGCACTCCAGAAGGTGATCTAGCGCGACGGACGCTTCAAGTTAAAAACAAGAAAATTCTAGGCTATGGCGTTGTGGTTGAAGGACTAAGCGCTGAAGACTCATTGAAGTTGCAATGGCATGGTTTAGGAGGGCGGCAGCATTTTGGTTGTGGCTGGTTTTACCCAGCTAGGGAGGAGTTCGATGCCGCCTAAATTCGCAGTGCCGAAACTAGACCCCAACATTCTACTTGCTAAGTCTTCAGTGCCAGAATCAACTGATTGGCAAGGCGCTTATCACCTGGTCGGTCACACCGCAGCCGTGGTGAAATCAGTGACGAGCCTAGTAGATTATTTGGGCAATCGTCTAATTGAGCAATTTGGGCTGACCTGTGACTTCACAACACTCAGGGCAACAGCACAGTTAGGCGCTTATCTACATGATTGGGGCAAAGCCAATAACCATTTTCAAATGATGGTGCGCCACAAACGCGACCCTATTCGGGAACCGCAACTGATTCGCCACGAAATAGCTTCAGTGCTTCTAGCGTGGGAGTTTCGGGAATGGCTTCAGCAATGTCCTGATGCCGATTTTATGATGGCACTGGCGACCGCAGGTGGTCATCACCTCAAGCTGGGTGGCAAGCAGGGAAAAGACACTAGCGAGCTGGGGGAAGTGAGAGAAGGGACAGGCGATACCTGCCTCTACTGGTACATCCATCATCCTTATTTTCGCAAGCTGCTTCGTTACGGTATCAAAATACTCAAACTACCCAATCAGATTCAGTTGCCTCGTGCAATTCATGAACGTTGGGAAGTGAGCCAAATTAAACGAGAGAAACGTCAAGCTATCTTAGATGTTTTCGCTGACTGGGAGCCGGATGCAGCGCTGTTAGCAGTGATGAAAGCCCTCTTGGTTGCGGGAGACTCAATTGGTTCGGCATCCGCACAAGTGTCGCTTAATATTTACCAATGGATTGAAGATGAACTGAATGCCACGCTGACAGAAGCCGATTTGCAAAACGTCATTGACGCTCGACGTGGTGAACATCCCCTACGCCAGTTTCAGATTGATCTCAAAGAGAAGTCCTCTCGGGTCACGATGGCGCGGGCAGGTTGCGGTACTGGTAAGACACTTGGAGCCTACAACTGGGCTCAGAGACATGCCATTGGGCGTAAACTATTCTTCTGCTACCCCACGACCGGAACCAGTACAGAAGGATTTCTAGACTACGTGCAGTCCGAAGTAGAGTCGGTACTGCTGCATTCGCGCTCCGAAGTTGACTTGGAGATGTCTCGAACGGGTGAAGAAGTCGATAATGGCGACGAAACTGTAAACGAAGCTGCTCAGAAGCTCGACTCATTCAAGGCTTGGGGGGCAAAGGTCAGCATTTGTACTGTGGATACGGTGTTGGGACTGCTGCAATGCAATCGTCGTCCGATGTACTGTTTTCCAGCCATCGCCAATGCTGCCTTCGTGTTCGATGAGGTTCACTGTTATGATGACGCGCTGTTTGGAGCACTACTGCGATTTTTGAAGGTGGTCAAAGCACCGATCTTGCTGATGTCAGCTTCGTTCTTACCAGTACAGGTCGAAGCGATTCGAGCAGCAGTTGGTGAATCCGTTGAGATTATCCAGGGTCCACAGGAGCTAGAAACTCAACCTCGCTATCGATTCCATGAAGTTGAACAGCCAGATTGGGAACGGGTGAAGGTGGAACTTACAAATGGTGGCAAAGTGCTGTGGGTGTGCAATCAAGTCAATACGGCGATCGAAGTCTATGAGCAGGCTAAGAACTTGGGGCTTAATGCACTGCTCTATCACAGTCGATTTCGCTATGGCGATCGGGTCAGGCATCATCGAGCCGTTGTGGATGGATTTAAGCCGGAGGCTCCCCCTGTTTTGGCAGTGGCAACGCAGGTCGCTGAAATGTCGCTTGATCTGTCGGCCACGCTATTGGTCACGCAAATTGCCGATCCAGCGGGGCTGATTCAACGACTGGGCCGCTTGAATCGCAGATATTGCGGTCATGCTCTGGATGCAATCTTTTACCCCGAAGACGAGAAAATGATTGGT
>JALOOM010000148.1 GCA_025454395.1 Elainella sp. Prado103 | reverse complement strand
CGAGACATGGATCGCGGTCTGTACTTGTAACGTTAAGTCCAGCGATCCATGTAGCCGATCAGGATAATAGCGATCATGCCCGATCGGTGGCGCAAGGATAGGTTTTCGATCGGGAAAGCTCACAAAATCGTAGGGTTTGGGATCAACGGGTTGATCGCGCATTGTCATCATTGCTCCACTTTGCTGAATAGAGTGAGGGAAATAAAATGCACCGTTTCTGTTTGTTTATTTTGAAAGTATCGCTGCTGTAATTTGAGGCCAGAGGGATAGTCGATCGCGTTGGGGAAACGAGTATCCTGTTTGTCTGCCTTCGGTAAGGGATGCACTTTCAGCGGCTCTGAAACGATCCAATCCTGCTGTAAGGGTTGGAATCCGTGCTCCCATTCTGGCGCTTGATGGGCTAGCAAGAGTAAATCATAGCCGGTGGAAGTTTGCCGCCAGCGCATCTCAAAATCAGGGGTCAGCATTTCGCCTTCCGGACTGGGAAAAGTTTCTGGCAGGCGATTGATAAATCCACTTACTCGATGAAGCCAGCGCAGAAAATAATAGCGAGAGCTAGCGGGTGATTCTTGTAAAAAGCTTTGAAGTTGATCCGCCGCGATCGATCGCGTTCCCACAAATGCTGCACTCATGCCGTTGCTCCTGTTAATTGTTGCCGCCAAGCCCGCACCGATCGCTCAAACAGATCTACAACTTCAGCTCCCCGCCAAACCAGCTCTACCCCCAAGTTATAGTGCATCAACTGAGCTGCAACTGGTAGGTTACTTTGTTGATCTGCTTCAGGGAAGCCGTATTGTCTAGCTTCTTCCGGTGAGAGAAACATGCCAACTCCTAGCAACGTCGTAGCATCCCAAGTCCGATCGGTGCCCAGTTGGTGAATGCGGCGATCATCATTCAGAATACAGCCGGGATACTGCACAGTTGCTTGCTCAAACTGTACCGATACCGTTCCTAAACCACGAGATTTGGCAAACCCCAGCCCAAACCAGCCTTCGTTTAAATCTCGCAGCACTAACCCCAGTAAACCAAGCTGGGCCAACGTGAAGTTTTTCAGATGAATTTTGGTTTTAAATTCACCTTGGGTACAAACCTGATAATTAAATGGCCCGACTGCAACCGATCCAAATACCCGATCGATCGCGACTCCATTCCGTTCCTCTAGCTTCACTTCACCTTTAGGATAGGCATCTTCAATTCGTAGCCGACTGGCGATCAAGGTGTTGCCAAACAGTTGGCTAATTGTGCAGGAGTCTTTGTAAATTATTTTCGAGTCAATAACTTTCCTGTCTTTTTCTGGCTTTTTCTTCTCCTCTCTCTCCATTTGCTTAAAATACTTTTCTGCATCATCATGAATTGGATCGCTGGCCCAAAGTTGTTGCGGGTTAGTGGGACGATCGGAGTGACCAACCGTACGGACAATCCGTTCTGCATGGGCACGAATCGCTCCTTTCAGGCTGCTACCGGGCAGATAGACCGTTTTTCCTCCAGCATGGTAAGTTTCGACAAATTCCATATCTGGTTTGGTGGGTTCTGCACCTTCCTGTCCAGATTTAATCAAAATCGGGCCATCGGGAATGATCGAAAGCGCGATCGTACAGTGGTTGACGAGTCGTTTATGCATAGTGGCTCAGAGAAATAGAATGTTGAGAAGGGAAAGAGGGCAACAGCCTGATTGACTCAAACTGCCCTCACCCCAACCCCTCTCCCAGAGCAGGCGAGGGGCTTTCGAACCAGGATTTGATTGGAAGTCCCTTCGCCCCTAGTAGGAGAAGAGATTTAGGGATGAGGAGAAAAGATGGGTCAGTCAATCAGGGGCAACAGCTCACACTGATGCAGTAGGTGTCATCAAATCCTCCACCAGTTTCAGTGCCCAGTTAGCCTTATGAATCTCCACCTCCTGCTGAGTAAAAATGTACTGTTGCATAGTGCCAGTAATTAAATCTTGCATATATTGCAGTAACTCATCCCGATTCTGAGGATTCACCCAAACCATTTCGGTCAGATCTAGCCTCACAACACCCAAGCCGCGCGATCGACCTCCCCCCAGCGGAATCATTTCATTTTCAAACTGGGTTAATCCCACCATCAGCAAACCCAACTCTGGCTCTTTCAGGTTTTCTGCGGCAGCTTTGAAATCAAAAATAGTGCCAGCCGGTACAACCTGAAAGTCATATTTGCGCTGATCCGCAGCCGTTTCGGTATCCCGATCGATCGCCACACCATCCCGCTCTTGATATTGCCCGAACCAGTTGCCTTCCTGCACCGTCAAATCACGAATTTGCAGCTTACCTGCCAGCCAAGGAGAACCGAACATTAGCGATACTTTATCAGTGAGTTTGACCAATTCACGAGTCAGATGGATATCCCGATCCTGAGCATCCGAAATATTATCGGCTGTTTTTTTCAAGTTCTTCACCCGATTCATCCAGCGCGAACTGGTTAATTCACTGGGATCATGAGCAAACTCAGGGTCAATCCCTCGCAGAAAGCTTTCTAAACGCGATCGTAATGCTCCTTTAAAGCTAGAGCCCGGAATCAACGGGTGTCCGTTTGCATCTTTGACGACCGGCACATCTGGATCAGTCACCTCGATCGATCGACCTGCACCGATTTTCAGAGCGGTGATCGTTGTCAGGGTTCCGGTTAGCTCTAGGCGGTTTTTGAAGGTATCAAACATAGTAAGTAGTTTGTTAAGGACTGCGTTAGCAATTACTTTTTAGGCTTCAAGAAAATCAAGTGTCGCTTACCATATCCCAAGTAGCGTCGAATCAACTCAATATGTACATCTCTCTTCCTCTTACTAAGACCATCTATCACATCAGAAAGTGTCCTAATTTTCTCCTCTAAATCATCACTCTTTTCAATACCTTCAGAGAGTTTTTTGACTTCTTCTTGTATTTCATTTTTGATAGCATTTACTATTTCATCAGCTTGCTTTTCTAAATCCCCTTGAATATCCAGGATAATTGCTTCAGCTAGAGAGCCAGAACCCCTACCCCACTTAGTTTCTCGTCCAACTTGATAGCGTAGAAAGTTCTTAATCACTTCTGAACTCTCTGTGCTCAAAGCAACCTGCACTAAATTTTGATATTGTGAGGGATCGAGTGCACCATAATCTTTCTTAAAGGCATCCTCAATCTTTTTGACTAGCTGATCCTCATAATCGCGGATGTGCTGTTGAATTCTCAATTGGATCCTAAGCTGAATTTGTGCATCGCTCATACTGCTTCCTCCCGTAATACATTATGAAATTCATCACACACTTTTATCTGCCCGAACCCTTCTGCCGTTAGATGACCGATCCCGCGAATCTCTAGGTCTGCTAGTGCCGCTTGCCAAACTAAACGATCGCTCTCGTCAACGCTAAACAGAAAAACTGAGCCACGATCCGTTGTCAATTGCATATCCTTATGTAGTCCCCAAGCCGTATTCCAGCCCGCTCGATAACCATAGCTGCTATAGGAGGCGTGGAGTTGCAGATTGCCGGTGGTTAAATTCACCGCTTGTTGGAGCATCGCTTCTGAAATCACCATCGTGCGTAGCCAACTCTCAGTAAGGATTGCGTCCGATTGCAGATCTAGCGTGAAAAAACAGCGATCGTCGAGCAGGTTCTGTAGTGGGCTGCCGAAAAATTTCCAGCGATCCCAGCGTTGTTTCAGTTTTTTGTTGAAATCATCTATTCTTTGGTAGACAGTGGATTTGGAGCTTTCTGCTTCAGATGACATGAGCTGAATCTCAATCTTTCCTAACCCTCGTGAGATGCCGCCTCCAATCCGAATAGACCGTCCCTGTTGCTCCAGATAGTTTCTGAACGGTTCCGCCAATATATTATCAACCCAAATACTACCTGCAAACGCCATTTCCTCAACCCGATCGCCCTTCTGTTTGGTCTCATTCAGCACTTGCAGACTGTAGAGCACTTTGTCTTCAGAGGTGGCGCGGCGGCGGTTAATGCCCACTTTAGTGAGCAATCGACTGCTGGCGGCATGGGAAAAGTATTGGTCTTGATCTGAAGATTTGACAACGCTGTAGAACCCCTTAAAGCCATCGACTCGATCGCCATCGGTTGGATCGTTTGGATCGTAAATTTGCCCATAGGCTTCCGCACAGAATCGATCGATCAAGGTATCGAATACGCCGCTCTTTCCCTTCGATTTGAACCCTGACTTGTTTTTAGCGCTCAATGCAGTTACAGGCATGACTCGCACCTCAGGATGAAGCTGTAAATCTTCTGTGAGCGCCGGATAAGCATTCTGAAAAATCGCCTGATTATCGATGAATAGGCACTTGAAGTCGCTATCTGGATCGTTCGCAAAGTCTTGTCCAGCGGCTTGCGCCTGGCGAATCATTTGTCCCGCAATTGCGCCTCGTAGAACCGTACCAGGAATGTAGATTTCCACCTCGCTGATCGAGCTGTCTCTTTTTTGCCGCCCGATCGCTAAGGGTGATTTGGCACGAATGATGAATGGAATTTGCTGCATTACGATTCTCCTGGCGATTTCATTTTGCTTCGCAGGGCAGCCCAGCCGGGATGATCCGCACCCATGGTGAATGCATCCGGGAGTTGCCAGGTCAGCCAGCCCAAACCTGCCGACTTGCTGCCACCCAACGCTTGAATATGTTTCAGACCTGCAATTAACAAAGGCAGCGCATAATCAATCTCGGCAACTTGCTCTAGATGAATTTCTCCGGTAAACCGCAATTTTTGATTGGGCGGAGAAGTTTCTAAAAAATAGAGTTTTTCATCCTCGGCCGTGCCTCGCCTGCGATTGATCGTCACACCCGGACGGATCACCTCAGTGGGTAATTCAGATCGATCGAATTCGCAAATTAAGTCATCAACTTGCAACCGAGCAGCCTGCACCGGATTGCCGAAAATAGGGCTGATCAGGCAATCTGGCTGTTTCATCATCGCTCCCGGATTGGGCGACTCACTCACCAGTAGCCCCAGTCCCCGCGCTAATTTTTCGCATTCATGCCGCCATCGTCCCTTGAGGTGAGAGCCAGGAATCAGTAGCGTACCAGCCGCATTTCGCACGATCGGTTTATCGGCTAAAGAACCAGACGAGCCGCCCGCGCCGACACAGAGCGCTGTTTCGATGATCGCTGTAATCGGATAGGTTTGGAATTGAGTGGTCAGGGATGCCAGCTTCATGATTAAGCCTCCGTTCGTGACTGGGCTGCGATTTCTCGATCGGCATTCGAGTTCGCTGATTCAGAAATAAATTCATAGAGATCAACCAGTTCTCGCCAGATCGTTTCGTAGTAAGGCTTAGATTCACTCTGATTATGATCTACAAACATCCACGGCGCAATATTACCATTATTCGCTTTAGCCATACACCAACTGTTTTCAAATTGTTCAATCAATGGTTTCTGAAGATCCAGCGGTTTTTGATTGAGCCGAGTACGAAAATAGCGGTAATTGAGAATAGCGGTGCGTTTGCCTTTTTCTAAGAAACTCCGAATTTGGTAAAGCTGCGATCGGGGAAAGTTGACGGCTTTCAGGGATTGGATCAGTTGAATGAGGCCACCAATTTCATGCAATGTGTAAGGTGTGGCGTAGAGATGGAGATCTTTGGGGATGTCACCTGTATGCGTGCTTCGACTTCCAAAAGTCTTCACTAAACCACTTTGGCGAAACTCCTTAATTTCAGATGAAACCATCGTGACAGATTTGAGTACCTGAAAGTCGATCGTACCGCCATAGAAGTTTTTCTCCCGGAGGTATTTCGCTTTTTCCTTCGCCGATTTTAGCAGTTGACTGGTGAGTTTTTCAGCATAGAGGATGGGTGTATCTTCTGCGGTGATTAAAACGCCGATGGACATACTCAGGCAGCTCTGAGCAGGGCGAGCGGTTGCAGGTTGGTAGCGATGGATTGAGCCAGGTTGAGATAGGGTTGGTGCAGGATAATGTATAGCCAACTCACGCTCAAACACTTCTCCAATTGTCTGAGCAATTTGTAGAGCTTTATCGGCTGGCACAATCAAAAATACATCATCTCCACCGATCGTAATAATTTCAAACGGATGAATCCA
>JALOOM010000022.1 GCA_025454395.1 Elainella sp. Prado103 | reverse complement strand
AAATACTCGATTCTTTATATGATGCTCCTGTCAGCCGGGATGGCGATCGATAGCCTACCTGTGACTCGCCAAATGATGGCCGGACTCACCCAAAACCTCACAACTGTATTGAGCAGTTTACCGATCGGTTAAAGCGACCTGCCTTAGTGAATTGATCCGTGTGAATTGATCCGTGTGAATTGATCCGTGTGAATTGATCCGTGTGAATTGATCCGTGTGAATCGATCCGTGTGAATCGATCCGGATCCGTTGCCCACAGATATCCACAAATATCCACAGATTAGGGCGTTAACCAAGTCAAGTAAGTTTTCAAGCTCGTTCCACCACAAAAAAGTCCCTCCCGGGCTGATATCATCCCATCTCAGATCAGCATCTACGATGGAAGGATAAACCGGGAGGGATTTTCCTGTTGATGGACTTTTCCTCGCATTTCTGAGCAAAAATTACTTCATCGAAAATTACCGGGGTTGAGCCGCGGGGCTGAAGTCTCAGGTTGAGCAGCAGGTGTAGTTGAAGTTTGCAATCTAGCCCCAGTACCCCGATCGGCTGAATCCAGGAAAGGCCGCAGATTGATCGCATTGGGGCTGTTGCTGCGCCGATTCCCTAGATTGGAGAGATTGATCCCGATCGCCTCACCAATTTGGGTCAAAATCCCATCCCCATTGTCTTGATAGGCAATCACGGCTGAGGTACGTTCGCCACTATCAGCCACCAACAAGTTATTGAAGATTCGATCGCGGATCGCCACCGGATCTTGTCCAGGCGGCACGGTTAAAACGATCCGGCAAGTGGCCACATCCTCCGTGGTCACACAAACCGTGTTGTAGCCGTTCTCCTGTCCTGTCCGCAGTTCCAACAAGCCATCCGGACGATAGGATTCTAGCCGCCGACTAATTTCATTGCAGCGACGTTCCGGACTCCAGCCCCCGCCCAATGCCGTCGGAGTCGCCCAAGGATAATATTGTCCAGGTTGACTCTGGGGATTATACATTACCGTATATTGACCATTCACCACTTGACAACTAAACCGGATCTGATCGGTGTTTTGTGGAGTCTGACGAGTCGGGTTGGAGGAGTCGGAAGACTGAGCCGTTGTGGTTTGAGAACGGGTGGCTGGAGTCGAAACTGGATCTCGATCTCCACTGAGTTGTAGCCAACTCGGCAAAGCTTGGACAGAGGTGGCCATGACGATCGGACTCGCTAACAAAATTCCGCTCACTGTTAAACCAAGCTGCGTTAAACCAAGCTGCTGGAAGCGGGAGCGCACATTGAACACCATGATAGAAATCCTCAGAACACAAAAGATTCGCAAAAGTATCAATTTAACGAAGCGACTAAAGGGGCTGTTTTGCTGATAGCGGTCTAGACGTAACTTCCTAGACGTAACTTTGCCCAAAAAGTGTCAGCATCAAGCAGGTTAACAGACAAAAGTTTTAAGTAGCTCGGTGGTTAGAGCGGTGGTTAGAGCGGTGGTTAGAGCGGTGGTTAGAGAGAGTGATCCGGCAAATGGTTAGCCCAGTTTTGCGGCGAACCAGTTTTGCAGCGAACCAGTTTTGCGGCGAACCAGTTTTGCGGCGAACCAGGTTTTCGCTCCTCCCCCAGGTGGGGTATTACTGATATTTATTTCTGGGGCAGGAATTCAATCTAAAGTTTTATATGAGTGTAAAGTTTTTTAAAATATACTGTGTCTTTTGTTACGATATTGTCTGGAAATGGATCGAGCGCCTTTGTAGTCCTTCTACAGATGCAGAAGATGCATATTGGAAATCTGCTGCCGATTGGGAACGCGCAAAGCTGGGTTTCCTCCATTTGAGAAAACGACAAAATCTGTAAACTGCTGAAGGCTGGCTCTGGGAGGAGTTGGCCTTTTTTTAGTCCGGTTTTAGCCCAGTTTTAGTCCGGTTTTAGCCAGATGCTAGACGAGAACTTCGATCGCAGACTGGATCGCTTGTACTTGCTGCTGATAGGCAGACTCCGACAGAACCGGCTGAGCTGCGATCTCGGTTGGGGAGATCCATTCGTGCCAGTCAATCCAGGATTTACAGCCTCCATACTCCGATCGATAGGGTAACACCAACGGCTGAGACAATCGGTAGACCCGCAGCAGGAGTAACGATAGGGGCGATCGGGGTTTCCACTTAAAGCGTTCTGCCACAAAGGTTTCTGTCCAAATATGGAAAGATAGTAATGCCGCCACCTGTTCTGCTGCCGTGATCGCATCAACTTGAGTGACCCTGGCCCAAGCCTGTAGGCTCACCGTCTCAGGATGCCAGCCTGGCTCTACTAAGCTGACTCGATCGCAGTAAGGCGATTTCAGTAAATGCGGTTTCTGGTGTTCATAGGTTGGAAACAACCAAAACTGCGGTTGAGCGATCGAAAACTGACCGCCTTGTTCGTGAATACCTCCTTTTCGTAACAGCAGGATCATTTCTCCCTGCATCAGGGCTTCGATGGCGACTGCCCATTCTTTCAGTGCAATGGTCATATACTGGCTGGCTCCTCTCAGTAGATTGAAAATAGGCTTATGAGTATTGAACATCGCTACTATCGATCGACTTTCTTACCCACTGAAGTCGTTGAACTGCGACAAATTTGCTTCACACCCAGCCGCATCTTCGAACCTGGAAAATACATTGCTGGAGATTTACCCGCCATTGCCTTTGAAATGGGTCTGGTCGATCGCCTTCCTCCGATTCGGGGCAAGAACGCGGAAATTCGCGATCGATAATTGCTCACCAGTTCACCTCCCTGGCTCTCCTATGATAGGTTAAGGGCACCGATCAAGGGCAATCGGGACGATAGGGCAACAGCCTGATTGACTGACCAATCTTTATCCCCTCATCCCTCAATCCCTTCTCCCACTAGGGGCAAAGGGACTTCCAATCCAATATCTGGTTCGAAAGCTCCTCTCCCAGAGCGGGCAAGGGGCTGGGGTGTAGCTTGCTTCTGCGCAGCAGTGGGCAGTTTGAGTTTTGTCAGTCAATCAGGGGCAACAGCGGACAGTGAAAGGGGGTTCAGTGAATTTCAGTCAACTCGTAAATGCCAGAATGGTGCGGCAAGAGGCAGAGGCACTCTACCATGCACTCCAACCTTTACTGAAGATAGATGCGCGTTTTGCCGATTTGATCTTGACCGATTTGGCTAAGCTTGTGCGAATTTGTGGGCGCAGTAGTGGTGAGATTAGTGCCAATGAATTGCTGGCGTATCTCACAGTTTATGGATTGGTTAAACAAGATACTGAGAAGCTGAACGCGGCTCAGCATCGCTGGGATTTTTCGGAAGCCGATCGCATCAAGTATCAAAAGCTAACGCTGCAAATTTTGCTGAGTGTCACCAAAGAGCCATCAGCCGGATCCACTGCGTCCGATCAACTGTTGCTGCCTGCGGTACTCAACAAGCTTGATGAAGAACGCGGCACCAATTATTTGGAACAAGCGGTCAACGCCATCTATAAATTTGCTCAGGCGATCGTTAAATCAGATGGCACAATTTCCATGCAGGAAATGGAAGCCCTGTCTCAAGTTTGGCAATTACTTCATACTTACCCAAGGCTGAATACTGTGCAGGAAGGGCTGGCTCAAGTTGTGCCGATCGCGGCTATTAGTATGAATGGCTTGGCGAATGAATCAGCAAACACTTCTGGAACTTTGACAAGTCATCCGTTTGTTGTACCTGCTAATTCCGCGAATCATCCAAACCCACCTGGTTTCAACCCGTCAAATTCTGGCTCAAGTTCTGGCTCAAGTTCTAGCTCAAGTTCTAGCTCAAGTTCTGGCTCAAATTCTGCCCCACCGGCAAGCGGGCAGTCCCAAACTGTTGCTCACTCGCCTGAGCCTGCTAAAACTGAAGCTGAATTGGCTCAAATTCTTCAGCAAGCCTTGACGGAATTAAATGATCTAGTCGGTATGGATAACATCAAGGAAGAAGTGAAAACCCTAGCCAACTTTTTGAAGGTGCAAAAGATTCGACAAGAGCGAGGCTTGGCTAACACTTCAGTATCCCTTCATTCCGTATTTTGTGGCCCTCCAGGGACGGGTAAAACAACGATCGCTCGTCTCATCAGTCGGATCTTTCAAGGTTTGGGATTTCTCAAAAAAGGACATCTGGTTGAAACCGATCGGGCTGGCATGGTAGCCGGTTATATTGGGCAGACGGCCAAGCGCGTGGATGAGCTGGTGAATTCTGCCTTAGATGGAGTTTTGTTTATTGACGAAGCCTATGCCTTGGTGCCTAGTGATTCAGGACGAGATTTTGGACAGGAAGCGATCGATGTATTACTCAAACGAATGGAGGATTATCGTGATCGATTGGTCGTGATTGTTGCAGGTTATACCGATGAGATGACTGCGTTTATCGAATCAAACCCCGGTTTGAAATCTCGTTTCAATCGCTATTTTTACTTTAATGATTATCAACCGGAAGAGCTGCTAGCCATTTTTGATAAATTTTGTGAGAAGAGTCACTTTAAGTTGATTCCAGCGACGCACGAAAAGCTGATGAAACTGTTTGAAGAACTTTATGTGAATCGCGATCGAACCTTTGGTAATGCTCGCATTGTCCGTAATTTATTTGAAAAAAGTATTGAACGACAAGCCAATCGTCTGGCAGTGCTATCAAATTTCACAGATGAGATTTTGACGACTTTGCTGCCAGAAGACATTCCCAACCAGTTTTCGAGCGATCGACTCGCTGATGCCAAACGAGATGCCACTGCTGCCGATCAGCCTGATTCTGGTTCGCCCGATCCTAGTTCACCCGATGCTAGTTCGCCCGATTCCAACTTACCTGCTCGACAAGCTATCAACAATCGCGAGGATGGTTAAGTCAGATCGAAATTCAGTGCGGCGGATCATCCTACTCTGGTTGGCTTGGTGCGTGATTCTATGGGGCTATCAAGCTGCTGTTACGGCTCGCTATCAAGTGCAATATCCTGATCATGTGCTGTTTTGGACGGCAGCTAATACAGATCCTCAACGTTGGAGCCAACGCCCCTACCTCTCAGAACCCTTTCTCAATGCGCAGGTCGGCTGGGATTCGGAGTTTTATTTGTCGATCGCGACCCAAGGCTATGACGATCCGCAAGCCCGAACCGTGCCTCCGCCCATCAATGCCCAACCGCCCTTGGATCGTCCTCTGCCGCTCAACTATGCTTTCTTTCCGGTCTATCCTTACCTGATCCGAGGAGTGTCGCTGCCCCTCCGTTATGCGGGGCTCAATCCGATCGCGACAGCCACACTGGCAGGGGTCGTGATCTCTGGTCTCAGCACCCTTGTAGGGATGTTGATGCTCTACACTTGGATCCAGCAAGCTTTCGACAGCGAAACTGCCTGGCGATCGGTGTTTTATCTGATCTGTTTCCCCACCAGTTTTTTTATGGGGCAAGTCTATACCGAAGGTCTATTTCTAGCATTGTCCTGGGGATGTTTAGTCTGTGGGCAACGCCAGCAGTGGATGAGAGCAGGGTTGCTTGCCTCGATCGCAGCCATGACTAGGGCGGTTGGGGTGGCTTTGCTGATCCCAATGTTGCTGGACTGGTGGCAAGCCGATCGGCGATCTCCGATTTCTGAGTTAGCCTCAACCCCATGCAATCAATCTGCTCAGCCCAAACCCAGCGGGCAGATTGGGCGAGAGCTCCTTGCGCTATTGAGCCCCTTGATTGTTCATCTCATTTGGCGATCCTCTACCTGGGGGGCTGCATTTCAACAAGTTCAGTCGAGTTTTTTCAACTGTCGGTTGATGAATTTACCGGCGGCTGGACAAGCCTGGTCGAGTGCAATTGCATCCCTTGGGGGACAAAATACGGCTGCGATCGTCCATTCAGCGATCGAACTAGCAGCAGTCACCTTCGGATTCATTTCCTGTTTGCTGTTACTACGCCGATATCCAGGCATTGCGCTGTATAGTCTATTCATCCTCGCTGTTTCTACTTCTTGTGGGACTGCTTGGAGTATTTCTCGTTATCTCCTGACCATTCCTACGGTTTTCATTATTCTGGGGCAGATTGGACGATCGGAATTGTTCGATCGAGTCTGGTCAATGTTTAGCTTAATGCTGCTGGCTATGTTAACTGCACTATTCTCATTTAATCTCTGGGCAGGTTAGGATTTTTTGAATAACCGGGGGACAGCCCATAAGAAACCCAGCGTCAAAAGTACAGCAACAGCCCCGATCCAAACCAGCAGCAAATTATTTTCCGTTGCATCTGTGGATTTAGCTGTATCTAATTTAGCTGTATCTAAAGGAGTAGGAGAAACGATCGGAGTATCAGTCGGAATAGGCGAGGCAGCTACAGGGCTGGGAGAGATCGATGATCCGGTGGCAACGGTGACCGCATAGGCCATTTCGAAGGGCGAAAAATCTCCAGCCGTTTTGGGATTACAGGCTAATGTTAATTCGTAGAGTCCGGTGGATGGAAAGGTGAATGAAGTACTGGGAATTCCCTGGTATTGTTCGACGGACAGCGGTGCCACGACGGGTTGAAGAATGGGTCGATCGCCCGATTGGCGTGGCGCGTTATAGACTGAGAACTGGCAGTTAGCCTGTTCTAAGGGCAGCAAAGCCCCCCCTTGGCGGGTCAGAGCTACCCAGACCTGAGCAGGTTCTCCAGCCTTGGGGCGATGATTCGGTTCTACATGCCAAGTGCCTGCTACTTCCCCAGCAATCTCAACGTTATGCGCCCAAACGATCGGCATCATCCAGAGCGTTGGCATCATCACCCCAAAACCTAGCCCGATCGACACTTTCCGGTGTTTCATCTTGCTCTTTCCAGTTCCCATCCAGTCGTCTCCATCCACCCAATCCGTCCATAGTTGCCCAGTTTACAATCTCACCAACCTAGCATCTTTTCCGGGCGCACGATCCGATCGAATTCTTCGCCAGATAAAAGCCCCAGCTCCAGACAGGCCGCTTTCAGAGTCGTGTTTTCGGCAAAGGCTTTTTTGGCAACTTTAGCCGCATTGTCGTAGCCAATATGGGGGTTCAGTGCGGTTACGAGCATCAGTGAGTGATGAAGAAACTGCTCAATCTGAGCATGATTGGGCTGCATATCGACCACCAGATAGTCAGTAAACGAATGGCAGGCATCAGCCAATAATCGAATCGAATTGAGTAGGTTGAAAATGATCAGCGGTTTGAACACATTTAGCTCAAAATTGCCCTGACTCGCTGCAATCCCGATCGCCGCATCATTACCCATCACCTGTACGCAAACCATCGTCATCGCTTCACATTGGGTAGGATTGACCTTACCTGGCATGATCGAGGAGCCTGGTTCATTTTCTGGGAGCCGCAGTTCTCCTAACCCGCAGCGGGGCCCCGATCCCATCCAGCGAATGTCGTTGGCGATTTTCATCAGCGAGGCTGCCAGGGTTTTCAAAGCTCCACTGGTCATGCAAAGGGCATCATGGGCCGCCAAAGCTGCAAACTTATTGGGAGCGGAAACAAAGGGCAATCCGGTTTTTGCGGCAATTGCGGCAGCGACCCGATCGGCAAATTCAGGATGGGTATTTAAGCCTGTGCCTACCGCCGTCCCGCCGATCGCCAACTCATAGAGATCGGGCAAGCTCGCCTCGATCCGGTTTAAATCTTTGTCGAGTTGGGAGACATAGCCCGAAAATTCCTGCCCCAGAGTCAGTGGTACCGCATCCATCAGGTGAGTACGGCCAATCTTGATAATGGTCTGAAAGTCTTGAGCTTTTCGATCGAGTGCATCCCGCAACTTCCGCAAACCAGGTAATAACCGATGAACGATCTCTTCCACAGCCGCAATATGCATGGCCGTTGGGAAGGTATCATTAGAGGACTGGGACATATTAACGTGATCATTGGGATGAATGGGGGCTTTGCTGCCCATCTGTCCCCCGGCTAGCTCGATCGCCCGATTTGCGATCACCTCATTGGCATTCATATTGGTTTGAGTCCCGCTGCCTGTTTGCCAGATCCGCAGAGGAAAGTGACCGTCTAACTCGCCGACAATCACAGCTTCAGAGGACTGCTCGATCCAACTTGCCTGCTCGGCTGACAGTTTGCCTAGCGTTTGGTTGACCCTGGCCGCTGCCTGCTTGAGGATGCCGATCGCCCGGATCAGCTCGCGTGGCATCACATCATCCCCGATCGCAAAATATTTTAGTGATCGCTGGGTTTGGGCTCCCCAGTAGCGATCAGCAGGCACTTCAATCGCCCCCATGCTGTCAGTTTCAATCCGGGTGGTTTCGATCCGGGCAGTTTCAATCCGGGTTTCATCAGGGGAAGTGCCAGGGGAGGTATCACTGGGGGAAAGATCGATCGGGGTGGTCATGGGAAGTCTCCTGTCTACTGCTAATCCTGACCCAGCATTTAGCGTAGACTATCCAGGGGCTTTAGAACAGCCAGGGAATCAGCTTTTTCACCTGCTGACGATAATGCGGATAATCGACAAACCGCTGGCTGAGCCACTGTTCTTCCCGATCGGCTTTGAAGTTGAAAAACACAAAGAGCACCAGCATGGCGGCAAAGTGAGACAGGCTGAGTTGCCCGATCGCATAGGCTTTAGCGGCTAGAGTGACACCGGTATACAGTGGATGTCGCACGATTTGATAAATCCCCGTTTGGACGAGCTGAGCATCCGGTTTGGGATAGGGTAACGGGGTCAGGTTGGCTCCTAAATCCATCACCCCTTTGATCAAAAAAATGCTCGCCAGCCCAAATAGCAAGGCCGATAAGCCCCAGACTCCATAAAGTAGGGGTGGCTCGATCGCTAACCCATCAGGTCGATAGACAGGCAGCAAGATGTAGCCCAGCATCAGTAACCCTTGCACCAGTACCCAATATTCACCATGTTCACCTTTCCAACTCGCTTGATTAAAACCCCAATTCGACAGTTGTTTCATGGGTTTCACCTCCCTTGATTGTTTTGATTGTTTCACTTTGATTGTTTGACTTTGATTGTTTGACTGGACAGATTGGCTGGACAGATTGGCTGGATTTTGATTCGACGAGATACTCTGATCTTAATGATTGCGATCCAACACTGAATCATCCAGGCCCTACCCTGCCCCGGTGATCGTTTAGCGTTGATCCTTAACCGTCCTGCTTAAGCGGCTCTGAAGAGAAGACCGGCGTGATGAAAGCTGGAGTTCTAGCCGAGTTTGGGCTTGTTGAAGGGCAAACTCTGGTGTCTGAGAACCTAACAAAACTGCCTCGATCGCCCGACCTAATGCATCCGACAGCCGATTGTAGCCCGGAAAAATGGGGCGCGATCGACCAAAAGCTGCTTGTTGAAGAAACACCTGGATAGCGGGCTGTTGAGCCACGAAGGTCTGGTAGGTTTGGCTAGCTCTAGCATCCAAATTCACAGGTAGATATCCTGTTGCGATCGCCCATTCCGTCTGAAATGCTTCACTTAATATATACTCAGCAAATAGTTTAGCTGCGGCTTCTGCTGCTGGAGTTGATTTGAAGATAAACAGATTTTCGCCCCCGATACTGGTTGCCGGACGAACCGCTTGGGGAATTGGCATCACGGCAAAATCAACTCCAGTTGGCTGAAGTTGGCCCAAAGTCCAAGGCCCGGTCAACTGCATGGCTGCCTTGCCCGCCAGAAACTGGTCGAGTTCGTACCCCCGCTCCGGAGCAGATAAGATAGCCGATCCATCCTCAATTAGATTCCGCCAAAATTGTAATGCTGTGATCGCACCTGGGTTATTTAATGTGATCTGATCCATACCCTCAGCATTTACTTCAGTTAACTCTCCACCTGCACTCCACATAAATGGAAGCCACATAAATACTGTCCATTCACCCTTACCCAGGGGTAATAACAAACCCGATTGACCTTGAGCAGCATCAGTGAGTTGGCGAGCGACTTGGCGGAATTCTGCCCAGGTTTGGGGGATCTTGGTAATCCCGGCGGCGGCAAACAAGCTCGGTCGGTAGAATACCCCCACATTGTTGACGCTGAAAGGAACAGACCAGAGGTGCTGTTCTAAACTCATAGACTCCCACAAAGCCGGATCGATCGGGGCTGGGATAGGTAACGAGTCTAACCAATCTTCTAAGGGCAGGATTGCATCTAGCTCCACCAACTGGCCGGTCAACATTGGCGCATACCAGAGGAGATGGGGTGGCACATTGCCCACAACCGCTGCCAGAATTTTCGGAATTTGCTGATCGCCCTGTCCAACGTAAAGGGATTCGACCTGAATCTTAGGATGGCTCGTATTGAATCGATCGACTAACCTTTGCAGAATCTCACGATTCGCAGGCGGGTTCACCCCATGCCAGAACGTGAGATGGACGATCGGCTCCGTCGGATTTGCAACAGTACGGTGACATCCGGTGAGCAGGCTGAGGCTCAGGCAAACACTGAGGAGTAGAAACCTGAGAGATAGGCTAAGAGATAGGCCAGAAATTAGAGTCGATCGCAACACCGAAAGCATTGAAGTTAACCTATTGAAATACCAGCGGTTACCTGGATGGAGCCACTTGGATGGTGGGATCACCTGGATGATCAATCAGTGAATATAAACTTTCCATCCAAATCAGGCTCAAACTCCGTCACCTGAACAACAGCATCACGATTGATCTCGCCATAAATATGAGGAAAACGGCCGATCCCTTCTACCGCATCAAACTGCAAAGGAGATTGGAGTCGATCGCGATCGATCCAGAGCAACACCAATCCAGACTGTCCCGGAAAAAATGAATTTGCCACCCAAGCGACTTGTTGAGCGGTAGAACAGTGAATAAACCCTTCAGCATCTAAAGAGGGATGACGATAGGACTGAGTCTGTTGTTGGTTCTGCCAGTCTGCTCGATCGGCAATGTGAAAAATCAGAGATTGAGGTTGCAGCATAGGCTATTCTAATATCAATGGACAGACGACTTTCCATCGATTTGATGATCTATAAATTCGATTGTCCATCAAATTGTCCATGAAATCGTTCATGAAATCGATCAAATTTACCTCTTGCATGGCAGCCAATGCCGATATTGTTTGCCGACAGATCTCAACCTATTTGGGCGATCGATTGGGCATCACCACTGAGTTTATTGCGGATATTCCCTGGCAGCAGCGGGAGAAGTTATTAGATACTGGCGAAATTCAGGTAGGCTGGATTTGCGGCTTGCCCTATGTCTGGAAAGCGGATCAGCATTACCCGATCGAACTGTTGGTCGCACCAGTCATGCAAGGGGAGCGCTACCAAAACCAGCCGGTTTATTTCTCGGATGTGGTGGTGCGGCGAGATAGTTCCTTTCAGGCTCTGGCAGATTTGCGAGGCAGACGTTGGGCCTACAATGAACCCCGATCGCAATCGGGCTACTATGTGACACGCTACACGCTAGCCCAACGTGGTCTGCCATCCAGCTATTTTGGGGAGGCGATCGAATCAGGAGCCCATCAGGTTTCGCTGCAAATGATCCTCAATGGTGAAATTGATGCCTCTGCTATTGATAGCACGGTCTTGGAGTTAGAACTTCAGCAACAGCCAGGCCTGGCAGCACAAATCAGAATCATCGACACCTTTGGCTCCAGTCCGATTCCTCCCTGGATCATTGCTCAACAAGTGCCTGCTGACCTGAAACAGCAACTGCGATCAGCTTTTCTGACCATGCATACCGATCCGATAGGACAAGCCATCTTGATGACTGGGTTGATAGATCACTTTGTCAGAGTCACAGATGCCGATTATGATCCCGTCCGGGCTATGATCCCCCTAGCTGAAACGGTTCTGCTCTAGCCACGACCTTTTAGCCACGACCTTTTAGCCACAACCTTTTAGCCACAACCTAGAGAAATCCCTGTCCCGTTGCCAACCTGGATGTTGCAGCCTGGACTTCACTGTTCAGCCGGTTTGGGCTCTGTCCTACGGATACCAGTACTCAACTTCTACTCGACTTCCAGGTTTGCCACCACGATCGCACAAAAGGCAAACGCAGTGACTAAGGGCATGGGAGACTGGGCAAAATAGCTAAACAGACTGGCCACCATCGCCACGATCGCAGCGGCTGAGCACCAAACTTTTTCATCCCCGCTCAGCCCTTTCTCAGCTTTAATTTTTCGCAACACCTGAGTCGGAATTGGCAACGGCATAACGGCATTGGGCGGAAAAGCCCAAAACTCATTACGTCTCTGCAAAAATAGCTCAGTCCAGCCATTTTCGTGACACCATTCTTCAATCCAGCCCCGGCAGTAATGATTCATCATGTCATCTGGGTCTATTTTCAACGTCTGTCTTCAAAACTGTCCGATTCAAAACTGTTCGATTCAAAACTGTTCGAGCAGAGGACGGAGAGGATGACCAAATCAACTTCCTGAGGACAACTCAGTCGGTCATCATCCTCACTGTTTGCAGGCTAACAGAATCCCCTCGGTGCCATGGCATTTGAGTCATCAAAGTTAACCTAACTGGCGGCTTGGGTGAAGTTGAATTAACTTTCAATTGCGAAATTTTTGAACTGGTTGGATTGCATTGCAAATGGTTTAATCTCATTCATACTTAGCAATGAAATTCAGATTCTATCCAGTCCCAGTCTATTCCCAAACCATTGTGGCGGCGATTTCAATCCTTAACCATTTTGGAGATAGACAAAAGTACATATCAAAAAAGTACATATCAAAATTGATGGCTCGATCGATCGAGAATTGTGACTGAACTTAACGCTTCATGGGTCAATAGATGGAATGCCAATCGATACAATTCAATCAGTACCATTCAATCGATACAATTCAATCAGTACCATTTAGTTAGTCCAATTTAGTTAGTCCAATTTAGTTAGTCCAATTTAGTTAGTGCAATCACCGATTGATTGACTGGCTGAATTTACCGATTTACGATGGCTCGCATCCGGCTTATGCTTCGATCGATCATGAATGACCTTGCTCGCAAAGACTTTTTCACTTGCTTAGGGATCTGGCTAGCCCTAGAAGTCGTTGGTTTCGGCATCTTGCCCTTGCTGGGGTTAACGGCAGCTTGGCAAGAGCTACAGCTTTGGTTCTGGTTCAGCTTGCTGGTTGGGATCGGTGGGGCGATTCTTACCGCAGGCAGTGCTCAGCTCCAGGCTGTGCTGAGTAATCAGGAATTTTTTGCTAGGAGGAAAATCTTGAAATCCTTGGCAACTTCGGTGATTAGCTGGTTGGGTCTGCTGGGGATTGGATTTCCCATTTTTGTGATCAGCCTGCAAATTTGCCAAAAGATTTTTGGCATCTTCAAAAGCTAATGGCGACCAAAAGCCAAAAAGGCGACTACCTGGGTAGCCACCTCGAAAAACCAGATGCCATTTTTGCCCATCAGGGCCCACCTGGCGTGAATGAACCTTGTGAATGGGACTATGGATTCGCCGCTTTAATGCAAGTTTCTACGAGCGGCATCACCTGATCGACATCTTTCCAGCCCAAAATCTCGGTGACTTTCTTCTCCAGATTTTTATAGGTTCTGAAGAATTCAGCAATTTCTTCCAGCCGATGGGGAGCAATATCCTTCAGCGATTTGACTTCAGCGTAGCGCGGATCCTTATCGGGCACGCAGAGAATTTTCTCATCTCGATCGCCCCCATCCACCATTTCCAACATGCCGATCGGACGAGCTGCGATCACACAGCCTGGAAAGGTGGGTTGATCCATGATCACCATGCCATCTAGCGGGTCACCATCATCAGCTAAAGTGTTGGGCACAAATCCATAATCGTAGGGATATTGCACCGAGGCAGACAGCACCCGATCGAGGGCAAAGGCTTGCAGGTCTTTATCAAACTCGTATTTATTCTTGCTGCCTGCAGGAATTTCAATCAGGACATTAATCAACCCGGGTTTGGGCTGGGGGGGAATCCGCGACAAGTCCACAGCGTTTCTCCAAATCTAGTCAGGACAAGGGTACAGTCAGCCCAATTTGTTCTCAAGAACGAGGCTCACAACAAAAACTGATCCCGAATAGCATTGTAGGGGAAGTGGGTGACTGTTACAGAAAGTTACCGCAATCTTTATGGCTCGATAAAGCTCGATCGCCCCACTTGACTGCGATCACCCCCAAGCTTGACCAGGTCACCCCCTATTTGACATTATTTTTTGACATCAGGAATCAATGGGGGAGCTGTTCGCAATTCAGGAGACTCGACCGACGAAAAATGCGCGATCGCAAACAGGGGGACGGTCAGGGTGAGCAACGCAATCACAGTACCTACAAAGTTTGCCAGTTTCAAGTTTGCTAATTTATAGGACGTTCGTTCGACGGAGCTGCTCGCTCGACTGCTGGATTCCATAATATTTAAACTCGTTTCGTCAATGATTTGACGGATTGGGGGACTGAAAATGAAACAACAAATGAACTGGAGGACTATCAGAATTTGAAGATTTGGCTTATCTCGCTAAGCTAACTTGATTTTTTGGTAAGGTCATAGATTGTCTTTCTAATTTTAATGATTCTTCAGGGTTGCCATCATCCGCAGAAACTCCAGAGGTAAGCCGTCTGCATCGGCAATAAAGGCAACTTCATATACCTTCTGTCCGATGATTTGCTGCTTGGGTGCCAACAACACTTTCAGTGGATCCACTTGCCCGGTGGTAGCAGCCTGGGCAAATCGAGCTTGCAATTGCTCCAGCCAACCGAGTAGATCCGCTGTACAATCCGTCAGATCAAACGACAGATGGTAATAGCCGGTATAGTGCTCATCGGTGAACGCATCGGCGGTTGGACGGGGCTCAGGCACCTGCAAAAGCTCAATGCGACCGTTGAGTCCTTCCATCCAACAGGCTAGGGTAATTCCTGCGGTGAAGCGCTCATAGACCTGAAAGCCAAGCAGTTCATAGAAAGCAATGGCGCGATGAATGTTGGCAGTGCGAATTGAAGCGTGATGCATGGTGCAATCCGTCTTCACCTCTACTCAAATAAGCGAAAGTACGGATAGCGAACCGGGGCTCCAGGTTCCTTTTCCAGGTCAAAATTAATCACTTCCCAGCAGGGATCTTCCGCTGGATCGGGACTAAATTCGACTGGTAAGCCATATAACCGCGGCCGGGCCGCGTCGGGTTGCCCCCGCCAAGGCGTGCTGCGCTCCAGGTAAGTGCTGATCAGATCTTTGTAGCGATTGGCAATAATCACCCTGGTTGCCCGATAACCTTGTGTATAGAGCCGATCGAGGGCTTCATGAATTTCAAATCGAATCCCATCCGGATGGGTATGTTGGCGATACCATTCGTCGTTCCAGCGCCGCCAATGCCGCCCAGACTGGAGGTGAATCAGTTCACTGGTCTTTGGGTTCGCTTCAAATGCCCCATGCCGCTGACAAAGGTAGGTATCGGTCAAGGTGAGAGCCGGAATCAGTTGGCGGCAGTGAGGACACTGAATTTCGGGACCAAAGATTGGATATTGTATAGCTGGATTCATCATGAAATTGCGGCAGTGGGCGACCTCAACCAACGCTAGTGGTCTCTATTATACTCCCTAGAAATTTGTGGCTCCTAGGCATTTGGACGGATGGATCACAATGGATTCCATCCGGATCACAACTGAATCACAATCAAAGTAACCCAAGTCCCGTCAGACAGTCTGTTCGCTCGTCTACTGGATCGACCTGGAAATTGTTTCGTTACCTGAGTTTGCGTGCTGGCACGAACACTCCAGCGTGCTCTCCGGTCAGGTTCGCTTGGTTCGCAAGTTTTCTTCTACTTTGCAGGTCACAATGACTCACTCCCCTGATGCAATGTCCCCTGATGTAATGCCCTCTGATGCAATGTCCCCTGATGCAATGCCCTCTGATGTAATGCCCTCTGATGCAATGTCTAATGTAATATCTAATGCACGATCGCCTTGGGCGGATCCAGATTGCGCTCAGGCTGCCTTCGTAGCCAATAATGCCACGGTGATAGGTCGGGTAAGTTTGGCGATCGGTTCAAGTGTCTGGTATGGTTCGATCCTGCGTGGTGATGTGGAAACTATTGCGATCGGGGCGCACTCTAACGTCCAGGATGGCGCTATTTTGCATGGCGATCCAGGTCAGCCAACGATTCTGGAAGATTATGTCACGGTTGGACATCGGGCCGTAATCCATAGTGCTCATATTGAACAGGGCTGCTTGATTGGGATTGGCGCGATCGTCTTGAATGGGGTGCGGGTCGGAGCAGGCAGCATCATTGGGGCAGGAGCAGTAGTCACCAAGGATGTTCCTCGGCAATCACTGGTCATGGGGGTTCCAGGCAAAGTCATCCGAACCCTCACTGAGCATGAAGTGACCGACCTAATTGATCATGCCAAGCGATATGAACAACTCGCTCTTGCTCATGCTGGTAAAGGTACGGATCTCGGCTTCTGTTAGTTCAGGCAGTTCCATCAAGTTCACGCAATTTCACCAAAATGTAAAAAAATGTAACAACACGGCTGTCAAAAACCATCAGTTCACCCCACAATAAATCATAAGATGAGAGCATATTTATAAATCTTTAAGTGGAGGCTTCCCCGATGGATTGGCGTCTTTTGATTGTTCTGCTTCCGTTGGCACTGGCACTGGGTTGGGTTGCCAAGAATATCGGACAGGCTGCCCTGAGCCAAGGCAAAGATTTCATCTCGAAATAGGGATTCTCGGGAATTCTCAATTAGGGATCCCGAAGCTGATTTCAGGCTCAGCCTGGTTCATCCTTTAGACCCTTTAGTCTGACAGGCACTTCAGTCTGACAGGCACTTCAGTCTGGTTCACACTGAGTCACACTGAGATGCACACTGAGGTTCACACTAAGCTAGTTCAACGTTGCGATCGATCGTATCGAATCAGATGCGATCGATTTTTGCTTTCAGCCTTACCGAAACTTGGCCTTATCAAAGGGTTGTATTTTCGTATTTTTGAATAGCAGCCTTATCGAAACAACAGGCTCAGGGATTGCAGTAAACCGATCACAATGCCCAGAATGCCACCCAGGTTAACGATCGCTTGCAACTCGCTTTTAACAATGCCCTGGATCGCCAGTTCCAAATCTTTGGATGAAGTCGCCTTGACCCGATTGATGATCACCTGATCGATATTAAGAATGGGAATCGCTTGCATCACGATCAGCTCCAAATCTTTTTCCAGGTAGCGTTCCAATACGATGGCAAATTCACGGCTAACCGGCTCTAGCGATTGGTTAACGACGTCAGAGTTACGCAGACGATTCAGCAATAGCCCGGCTACATGCTCCCAATCGATCGAGGCACTGAGCCCTTTAATCACATCCGTTCCCTTATCCTGAACGTAGGAGCGGACGCTATCTCGCATGGTTTTCCGCAGTTGGCGCACGGTGGAAACGGGTAAATTTTGCAGGGAAATATTTTGCAGCAGTTCGCGTAATCGATCGTGGATACCGAGTGCCTCAATCAGCTCCATGATCCGGGCGTTACTAGCTTCCCGCTCGTCCAAGCAGTAGGTGCGCAGGCGAGACAGGGCGTTGCGAACTCCAAACAGATTGGCAACCACCCAATAGGTACCCGTAGTTTTCTCCCGAAAGCTTTCGTCAATGACGCGAATATTGCGATCGGTTAAAAAATCGACGATCAGTTGACGCACCACATCTGGCGGCAAAACCACCTCTAATAACCAGTCTGCCAGTTGCCCCGCTTGGGCTTCATTCAGGCGCAGTTCCAAAATCACCTGCTCAAAGATTTGGTTGAGCTGTTGCTCTAAAAAATCTTCTCGGCGGGCCATCACCTTCAGAAGCCTTGGGAACGCTTGTCCCACCATATCTTGCAGGATGTTAGCCAAAATTTTGATGGTTTTATCCTGGTTGCGACTCTGGATTTGCTCTAATACCAGCTTCAGTAACCAGTGAATTGCCCCCTGCACCCGATCGGTCTCTAGGAGCTTACGTGCCAGATTTTGTAGTTCATCTGGGGTGAGTAGCGATCCCATAATTGCATCCGAAATCCGCTTGGCCAGCCGTTCCTGGTTGCTCGGAATCAGACCGGGTGTAAACGGAATGCGTCGCCCTGCCAGATAGTAGGCCCGATAGGGACGAAACAGCATTTTGATCGCGATGTCATTCGTGAAGTAGCCAATAATCCCACCCACGATCGGGGGAGCTGCCAACAGCCAAAGCGTGTAGAGATTCAAGGGAGGAGGAAAAGAAACGAAGGGAAAGCAAGAACCTGCCAGGTAACGGCTGATTTCAGCCTAATCTCAGCCTAGGATCAGCGAGAAGAGCTTAAATCAAGTAACCAGGCTTTTGAGCAACCAGCACGCCCATCATACCGGCCGCGATCGGATAGTGGGTGACATTCACAAATCCGGCAGACTGAGCCAAAACGATCTGTTCCTGGCCGGTGGGAAATCGATCCAGACTGGGGCTAATGTAAGCGTATTCCTGTTTCAATCCTAGCGATTCGGCAGCCGGAACGACGACTAAATTTAAGTACCATTGCTGAAAAGTCCGGATCCAGGCACTATTTGGGCGATGAAAGTCTAGGATCGCCATTTTTGCCCCTGGCTTCAGCACCCGATACAACTCTTGCAAACTGCGAGGAATATCCAGTACATTCCGGAGCCCATAACCCATAGTGGCTGCATCAAACCCATGGTCTGCAAAGGGTAAGTTTAAAGCATCCCCTTCCACCCATTCGATCGCCAGCGGTTGAACCTGCTCTGCTGTTTGTTGCCGCGCCACTTCTAGCAATGCGGGTGAAAAGTCAACCCCATAAACCGATCCACCCCGACCGACCTGCCGAGCTAATCGCCGCGTCAAATCACCACTGCCGCAACAGACATCCAGGCAAACCTGCCCTGTCGTTGCCCCGCTCCACCGCACGGCCATTTGCTTCCAGATCCGATGCTGACCCATACTCAGTCGATCGTTCAACTGATCGTAGGCTGGAGCAATGCGGTTAAACAGAGACTGGATGGTCTGTGCTTGCGGGTTGGCCGGCAGAATGGAAGTCACAAATGAAGAGAAAACGCTACCCCTCAATCCTACACAAATCTTGTAACCCACAAATCTTGTGACCCTGCTCCTGCGCTGCCATCCAAGTGGGACGAAACGACGAATCTTGACTAAGCAGCCACCGTCTGAGCCCGCAGACAAGCAATCACAATGCCAATTTGCTGAGCCGAAAAGTGGATCAGTGCCAGTTCGTCTTCCCGCAAACTCTGGGGCTGCTGCCACTGCAAAGACAGGATTGCAAGCACCTGCTTATGGAACAGCATGGGCACTAGCAAATGGGTAGGCGCACCGAGGGATGGGAGCAGGGCCGCACTCTGTAGCTGGGCATTTGAGGCTGCTAAAGGCGGCACTACCTGCATTTTTCCGGTGTCAACCGTAGTTTGCAGTAAGGCGGTTTGGCTCATATCAAGCGGTTGCCCCAAATTCACCTGATGAACGATCGATCGATCTTCCAGTAAATAAAGCCCACAATTTTCTACGGCGAAGGTTTGGGCATAGGCTCGCACGATCGGCAACAGTATATCCTCAAGTTTGGCAGCATGTTGAGCCGACTGGGTAATTTGGTTTAAGAGAGCCATTTGCGCTTGGGCGCGATAGAGTTCTTCCGTGCGCTGCTTCAAAAGCTCATAGGTTTCGGCAGCGCGTTGCACGACTTGCTTCAGCTCCGTCGGATCCCAGGGTTTTGTAATGTATTTATAGACTTGTCCCGAGTTGATGGCTTCCACCAAGTCTTCCACATCGGTAAAGCCGGTCAAAATGATGCGCATCGTGTCAGGAAACTGGGGCACCGTTTTACTGAGAAACTCTGTTCCCTTCATTTCCGGCATGCGCTGATCTGAAATGATCACTGCTACTTCTCCCTCAGCCGCCAACACTTCTAGCGCTGCCATCCCACTTTCTGCTCGCAGCACATTGAAATCGCGGCGAAAGGTGCGGTAGAGCAAATCCAGGTTATCTGGCTCATCATCCACAACCAGCATTTTCGGTTTTTTGGGTTTTTCTAGGCTCATAAGCTGACGGCTAATGGTTTTGAAGGCAAGGTGATCCTCGGTCAGATCGGTGGCAAAGGAGGAAGCTGACTGGATGCAGCTAGGATCTTGATCAATTAAAAGGGGAGCACTTGGGCTGAACCAAGGAATGTCGGCGGGGTGAATCTTGGTGTCGCTCATAGGGTGGCTTTCCATTGCAAAGTCAGGTTGGGGATTCCCTGCTAGCATCACGAAAAAATGTTTACTGTCAGTTTCTGAGCATAGTTTTCACTGATTTTCTGCTGTTCTAACGTTGAACCTCAAAAATTAGGTCATTCTGGAGTCACTTTGCGTCTGGAGTCACTTTGCGTCTGGAGTCACTTTGCGTCTGGAGTCAACCATGAAACCGTATCAACAAGTTCCCATCCAAGATTGCCATGAACCGCTTGTCCCTATTCCTTTAGCAGTTTTTGCGGTGGAAACGCCTCATCCTTATGTCAAGCTGGGTGCCCCCTATGGCGATCGTTCCCCTTATTATGTGCGACAAGGGGTGCTCGATCGGCTTCAACAAGCCCAACTTCTATTGCAGCAGAGGCATCCAGGCTGGCGGATTCAAATCTTTGATGCTTATCGCCCGATCGCCGTTCAACAGTTTATGGTCGATCGCTCCATTCAACAGGCTATTGCCGAAAAAGGCTGGCACTCTACCCCCTGGGTCGCCTTATCGGAGGCACAGCAACAAGCAATTCTTGCCCAGGTGCAGCAATTCTGGGCAATTCCCAGCCCTAACCCAGCCACACCACCGCCCCATAGCACCGGCGGCGCGATCGACCTCACCCTCTCAGATGCCACGGGGAAAGCGATCGATATGGGATCCCCGATCGATGAAATGTCACCCCGATCCTATCCCAACTATTACGCTGCCCTTGAGTCCGTTGCTCTTGAGTC
Organism: Elainella sp. Prado103; assembly: GCA_025454395.1. Classification (GTDB taxonomy): domain Bacteria; phylum Cyanobacteriota; class Cyanobacteriia; order Elainellales; family Elainellaceae; genus Elainella. The sequence continues at coordinate 63,778 of JALOOM010000022.1, read as the reverse complement.
CGATCCTGATAGCAATCTTGAGGCTGATTTAAACCTTGAGCAGAATCTTGAGCAGAATCTGGCTCAGAGCCCTAATTTGCCTCCCGATGGTAATGCCTTCGGCACCGATCGATCGAGTCCATATCTTGCTATCCAAAAAACTTTAACGGGACAGCAGCGATCGACCGGCTTTACCCATACCGCTCAGTCCCACTATCATCAAAACCGGCTGTTGCTCCGCCAAATTATGGTGGCAGTAGGGTTTCAGCAACATCCGCAAGAATGGTGGCACTTCTCCTATGGCGATCAACTTTGGGCCTGGCTTTCCGCCCAACAATCACCCCATTTTCAACCGATCGCTCACTATGGTGGAGTTTGAGGAGCGTTCGCAGAGCATTAGCAGGTCGATCGGGTTAGGGGCTCGGAGTTGGCGAAGGGCTCACTGGTGCAGCCGGACTACTGGTGTCCAGTGAGCTGGCATTGCAATAAGTGTTGACCTCATTCACCAAGGGGCCTTCTTGAGCAGTGGCAGCTTGCAGAGCATCAAACGCTTTCCTCGCAGCATCCGTATCTTTCTGCCCAACTGAAGCCACCAAATCACGGGTTGCCTGGGTTGTATCGGTGTACATGGCTACAAACCGAGTCTGATAATCCTTGAGCTGCGGATCGGAGAGTTGTAAGCCCTCCATCTGTGTTTTGGCAGCATCCGAAATATCAGCAATGCGATTCATCGACTCAACATCATCAGGCTGGCGCGTTTCTGAGACTGCCTCTACACCAGAGACAGCCTGGTTAGCAATTTCAATTAACCGATTACATTGAGAAACTTTATTTTCAGAACAACTGGCGACCAACAGTCCCAGCACCACTAAGCCAGCCACCTGCGGAAATTGCTTGGACAACGGTTTCTCAAAATACGGCATGAATTCTCTCCTATCAACCCACAATCACCCGTTGACCACTCTCTGAACGACTATATTAGCAAGGGCTTTCGCCAGGGTCAGGTGATTGCCATTTACTATCTCTTCGGTTAAAGATTCTAGATCCAAGTTCTAGGTTTGCGCCGTTTAATAAGGCTGGTTTTGCCAGAGATTTAATGTTGATTTGATAAAAGTTTCGATCGCGTCCTTCGATTGAGCCAGATTCTTTAATTTTGTTGAGAAGGATTCAGCTTGAGCATGGCCCAGGTTGTATAAGTCCCGATCGGACTCCACAGTAGGAACGGGAGCAACAACCAAGCCGCTTGGCTCGATACATCAGCCACTAGCCAAGTCAACACTAGACCGATCACGAACCCGACCCCACCTACGATCGTCCCTAACCGCAGGTCACGCGCCACCAGCATGGCCGGATTGTATGCCAAGATCGCTAATTCCAGCAGGATGTAGCCGACCATTAAACCCCAAGTCTGAGAAGTATGGGGAGCCTGTTCCCAAACCAGGGTCGCCGACCAGACCCCACCAGTCAAAACCAGGATCCAAATAAACGGGATCAGAGGTTCAAAGACCAGCCATTCAGGGCGACGCAAACGCCTGAACCACTGTACACCTTTGGGTCGGACAATACTACCGCCCAACAGCGCCAGCAAGAGCGCAATGCCGCCAATTACCATCCAGGGTCTGATCATAAGGTGCTGAGATTTTTTTGAGGATTTTGCTGGATTACTACCCTTAGCCTGCCGAATGGAGATTGCACTGCCATCATTCGCAAGACTCAATTTTGCCTAAGTGATCTTGTCTGAGTGATCTTGTCTGAGTGATCTTGTCTGAGTGATCTGTCTGAGCGATCCTATCTGAATCGTCTGGTCTGAATCGTCTTGATAGTCTGGTCTAGGTGACTTCGCCCGATCGCTGTGCTCTGTCTAACGTCAGTTTACGTTCCCAGCACAAGACAATAGGATGCTAATGAGATGGGATATTAACACGATATTGTCAAAGGAATTGGTATGGGACTAGGTGTATTGCAGCAGGGCAAATGGGTTTCTGAGCGAGAACAGGAAGACGAAAAAGGTCAATTTGTCAGACCTTCAACCACCTTTCGTAACTGGATTACTGCCGATGGATCGAGTGGATTTAAAGCCGAAGCCGATCGCTATCATCTTTATGTATCACTGGCTTGCCCTTGGGCTCACCGCACATTGATCATGCGATCACTCAAAGGCTTAAACGCAACAATTTCGGTTTCAATTGTGGATCCGGTGATGGGGGAACATGGCTGGGAATTTTCGCAGTATTCGGGTTGCATCCCTGATGCAGTCAATCAGGCTCGTTACCTTTGGGAGCTGTATGTCAAGGTCGATCGCCATTACACCGGACGAGTCACCGTCCCAATTTTGTGGGATAGGCAGACTCAAACGATCGTTAACAACGAGTCACGAGAAATTATACGAATGCTGGATACGGAGTTTGCGACGGTAGCTCAGTCCGATCGCGATCTCTACCCAGCCGAGCAACGAGCAGCGATTGATCAGACGATCGATGCGATCTATCAACCGATCAACAATGGGGTTTATCGGGCGGGTTTTGCAACTCGCCAAGCTGCCTACGAGGAAGCCGTGACAGAGCTGTTTGCCGCGTTAGCTGAATGGGAACAGGTGCTCGATCGCCAGCGCTATCTCTGTGGCAATCAATTGACTGAGGCGGATATCTGCCTGTTTACCACGTTGCTCCGCTTCGATCCCGTCTACTATCTCCATTTCAAATGTAACCTGCTGCGGATCGTAGACCTGCCGAATTTGGGGGGATACCTGCGGGATATTTATCAAACGCCTGGAGTCAAGGAAACCTGCAACCTCGATCACATCAAACGTCATTACTATATGAGCCACCCGAAGGTGAATCCGACTCGCATTGTTCCTCAAGGGCCGATCCTGGATTGGGAGAGTCCGCACGGGCGCGATCGGTTTTGAATGACCCTCGCCTATTCAGCCCGATCGCCTCACTCCACAACCTTCCTTAAAAAGATGTAAACTTTTACTAAGTTTAGATCTGGAATTTTCTATGCCGACGAATCTTGGATTTGGAACACCTCAGCCTCAGCCTAAAGTTTCAAAGCGATCGACCGAGCGAGCCAAAGCCGCTCAGGAGTACGAAAAGATGAAGTCTGATGGCTTGCCTGATTTTGAGGTTTACATCCGAATTAGCGGCAAGAAAACCTGGTATCCCGTAGGGGTAATCACGGTGAAGCGATCGAACCAGATTAACCAAGCCATCTTTGCCAACCAGCAAGAGTTGCTGCAAGGAGCCTTTCGCTTGTTCCCAGTCTTGAAAAAGCACCAAACCCAGTTGGAATATGGCTATCGATTGAAGGAATTCAAAGATGAGCCGATCCAGCTAGCCACCCAGCCTGCCGCATCAGTTGCTAGCGGTATCGGAGCCGCAGTCGATCAGGTGAAAGACCGAGTATTGTCGCTATTCAAGCGGGGCTAAGTGGAATCCAGGGGATTTGGAGTTTGAGCCAATCCCCCTGATTGACTGACAAAACTCAAACTACCCACTGCTATCTCCCAGAGCGGGCGAGGGGCTTTCGAACCAGGATTGGATTGCAAGTCCCTTCGCCCCTAGTGGGAGAAGGGATTTAGGGATGAGGGGAAAAGATTTGTCAGTCAATCAGGCCAATCCCCTCTAGCGATCGACCTGTAATTCTTGCCGCAGTCGGTGGATGATCGTGGCTGCATCAACCTGCTGCAAGATATCTTGAATCACCGTATCAACTCCCTGCGGACCCCAAGTGCAGCCCTGCTCTAGATAAACTTGGGTGGCTTTGCCGATCCGATAGGAGCCGTAACCGGCCAGGCTTGCTTGGGCCGCAGCCGCACTACCATAAGCCATCACACCCGATACGCTATCAAACGTAGAAGCCACAGCGGCGGCACTTTTTCCCGCTCCAAACAGCAGACTACTGCCCACTTCTCCTAACAACAAACTGCCGGAACTCCACAAAATTGCTCGTAGCAGTTTGCCCGCTTCATGGTTGGTCATGGGCAGTCCGTATAGTTTGGCCAAATTGCGGATCATCACCAGATCGGTTGCAGCTCCGCCCAATAAATCCAAAACAGCGATCGGATTAGCAGCGACCGCGATCGCTTTCCACTTGGCAAATTGCCAGATCAGGGTTTCCGCTTCTTGACGATGCAGTTTCAGCGTTTTGCGCGCCAGGTTCAGATCGGCTTCGCGAGCTTGCCGCAACGCATTCAGGGCTAAGAGAGACTTGCCTTCCCGCTGCAAAATTTCGAGCAGTTTTTGCCGCAGGGGCTCAATTTGGGGTGGAGGAGCTTCCCATTCATGAGTCACCCGCCCATCTTCCCATTCCACCCGCACCTCCATCGCTGCCGGTTCAGCCGCCACCAACACAATATCCTCTGGAGCTAGGCGGGGTCGATCGATCGAAAGCCGATCGGCCGCGAACAAGGTCTCTAATTTGCGGTAGATGGTTTGGCGATCTTGATGGGGATAGAGATCGGTTTTGTTGAAAACCAAAATGATCGGTTTGCAGGCCGTTTGCAATTCTGCCAAGGCTTGATATTCTGTGCGGGTAATGTCACCAGCCACCACAAACAAAATCAGATCAGCCTGTTCAGCCACCGTTTTAGCCATGCTGGCTCGACTCTCTCCCCCCACTTCATCCAGCCCTGGCGTATCGATCAATTCAATGGGGGCTTGGTCTCCAGATGTCCAATAAACCGAGCGAGGATATTGGGTCACCCCATGCAGTGGCCCGGTTTGCAAGAGTTTCTGACCCATCAGCGCATTGATTACGGCCGACTTACCACGACTGACGAGCCCAAAGATCGCGATCCGAATTAACCGTTGATCCAGCTTTTGCAAGACGGCATTGAGTCGATCGCAATCAACCTTGGCGGCGGCTTGCAACTCCACAGAGATTGGGCTGCGTTGCCCTCCCTTAGTACGCAACTGCTGGGTATAGCGGTTGACAGCTTGTTTCAAGCTCGATCGGGCTCGACTCAAATGGAGATCGGGCAGACTAACCGCTGGACGGGGAGACGATTCAGACTGGAGCGGCGTTTCTACTTCAGGGGAGGAAGGGGTCATAGTCGGAACGAGAAGGTGCTCGTGCAAAAGTTGCAATATTAGGCGCAAGCCTGACTCTTCCTCCATTCTCACCTAGTAGGTCAGATTGCTGAAGCGTTTGGGGTACGGTTCTTGCGATCGAAACCAGGTTGATTTCCCCATGTCAAGAAATATACCAAACTCTAATGAGAATGACTGAACTGCATTCGGGCAACCTAGCCTCGGTATACCTTCCTGAAAATCGTTCCATACCGTCATCACCTATGCTGTTTATTCAAACCCTGCTGGATGAGCCCAGTCTATTTTTGAGGACTGTAGCGATCGTGATTGGCTCTGTAATGCTGCATGAGCTAGCCCATGGCTGGATGGCATTGAGTCAAGGCGATGATACACCGCGAGTATGTGGTCATCTGACCCTGAATCCGATCCGGTTGATTAGCTGGCAGTCGCTTCTGTTTCTATGTGTGGCTGGGATCGCTTGGGGACAGATGCCAGTCAATCCCACCAAATTTCGGTTCGGGCGATTCAGTAGCATTTTGGTGTTTTTAGCGGGCCCATGCGCCAATTTAGCCCTAGGCTTTCTGCTGATCGAAGCCTATAAGCTGCTAGCTGTTCAACCCTGGCTGCGGCTGCCTCAACCCGAATTACTGCTGCTGGCCGCCCAAATTAATTTACTGCTATTTTTGCTCAATTTAATTCCGATCCCCCCTTTGGATGGGTTTCAGGTGGTTTGTGAAATCATTCCGCCCCTGCAAGCGCTCCAGCGCAGCCGTATGGCGCTATTTGTGTTGATGGTTTTGATCCTGATTCCAGCATTTGGCGGTGGCTTAACCACGATGGCTAAATCCATTGTGACCGGAGCGATCACTTAAGGGGATTCGTGGGTAAAACGCGATCGGTGCTGAGCAAACCAAGCTTGCAACTGTTGGCGGCAGGGCGCTGCTAAAATACCACTGATGACCTGAAGGCGATGGTTAGACGCTGGGCTATCCGGCAGATTGAGCACCGTGCGAATACCGCCCGCTTTGGGGTCATCTGCTCCGTACACCAGCCCACCCAGTCTGGCTTGAATCATCGCCCCACTACACATCGGGCAGGGCTCCAAGGTGACATAGAGTGTGCAGCGATCGAGCCGCCAGCTTTGTAGGATTTGTCCAGCCGATCGTAGGGCTAACACTTCGGCATGGGCCGTAGGATCGTGGTCGCGCTCGCGTCGATTCTCACCCGTGGCAATCAGGTTGTCGCGCTCATCCACTACGACTGCACCCACAGGCACTTCGCCAGCGGTTCCAGCCCGATCGGCTAACTCGATCGCCCGTTTCATCCAGCGATAATGACGCAAGTAGTCTGGATGATCGAGGATGGGGGGAGGAATCTCAGGCAACATGATCAATGCGGATCCCAAAGCTTACCCCGCCGTTGAGGGAGTCAGCTCCGGCGATTGGGAGAGGAGGGGATCGAGTTGAGCTTGGCGATCGAGCGCATAGAGATCATCACAACCTCCAATGTGCTGACCATTGATGAAGATCTGGGGCACCGTTCGTCGGCCGTTCGCTCGGGCTGCCATCTTGACGCGGGCCGCCCCATCCCCATCAATTTTATACTCCCGGAAGTTCACCCCTTTCCAACGCAATAACATCTTGGCTCGGATGCAATAGGGACAGGTTTGCCAGGTATAAATTTCGACCTCTGCATGGACTGGATTCGACTTTTGCCCTAGCAGGGTCTTGAGCATCTTCAACATGGTTTGCCTCTGTTCACTAACTGGATGAATCTGCCTAACCGACGAGCCGTTTGAACAGCTCCAGCTTACCGACATAGGGAGCATAGCGCCATTTCAGATCAAACCAAAAATTTTTCACCATCACACTCTTGTAATGGGAGAAGGTATCAAAACTGGCTTTGCCATGGTAGCTGCCGATCCCACTCTCACCCACGCCACCAAAGGGCAAAGCAGAGGGCGCGATATGCATGATCGTATCGTTAATGCAAACTCCACCGGACGAAGTCTGCTGCAAGATTTGAGTTTGAACTTCTTTATTTCGAGAGAAAATATAGAGTGCCAGGGGTTTCGATTTCGATCGCACCAACCTGATGGCTTCTTCCAGGCGATCGTAGGCAATCACGGGTAAGATCGGTCCAAAAATCTCCTCTTGCATCACCGGAGCATCCAACGAGACCTGGTCAAGAATTGTAGGCGCAATGTAGCGACTCGTAGCATCTGTTTCACCGCCGATCAGTACCTGGCCGTCTTGGAGGTATTGGCTGAGTCGCTGCCAGTGTTTGTCGCTCACGATGCGGGCATAGTCCGGACTTTGGGACGGATCATCGCCGTAAAATTCGCGTACAGCCGCTTGCATGGCCGCCAACAGAGCAGGCTTAATTTCCCGATCGACCAACAGGTAATCAGGCGCGATACAAGTTTGCCCAGCATTGATTAACTTGCCCCAGACGATCCGACGGGCAGTATATTCAACTTGAATCTCTCGATCGACAATGCAGGGGCTTTTGCCGCCTAACTCCAGGGTGACTGATGTCAGATGCTGAGCCGCCGCTGCCATGACAATCTTGCCGATCGCCGTGCCCCCGGTAAAGAAAATATGGTCAAATCGTTCTGCTAAAACGGCTTGACTCACTTCCACCCCCCCTTCTACGGTTGTGATGTAGTCAGGGTCAAAGGTGTGGGCGATCAGACGAGCTACGACTCTAGACGTTTGAGGAGCAATTTCCGAGGGTTTTAGCAAAGCACAGTTTCCGGCGGCGATCGCGCCCACCAACGGGGAAAGCATTAATTGAAATGGATAGTTCCAGGGGCCGATGATCAACACCACCCCCAAGGGCTCTGGCATAATTCGCCCCTTGGCAGGCTGTTGCTCTAGCGGCATGGCGGCCGATCGAGGTCGCATCCAGGCTTTCAGGTGTTTGATGGCATAGTCGATTTCTTTGATCACGCCAATTTCTGTCAGATAAGCTTCCAACTCTGGCTTGTTGAGATCGGCTTTGAGAGCTGCTAAAACCTCTGACTGATGGGCTTTTACCGCTTGTTTGAGAGCTTGGAGTTGGGCAAGCCGAAACTCGTAGGCGCGGGTTTGACCCGACTCAAAAAAACGGCGTTGTCGCTGCATTAACTCCCCGATCGCGAGCGGTGAAGGGGATGCTGCAATAGGTTGGGCAATCGGCACCTGAATCATCCTGACTCTCCTTGGGGTTTCCTTTCTACTTTGTAAAGAATTTTGATTTTTTGCAACTCTTGAGAGCAATCAATCAACCTGATTGGCTCAATCAACCTGATTGGCTATTACTGCTCGATCGGTGCCGCTGCTCGAGCGGTTGCAAATCGATCAGCTACTTCTGAATACGCAATTCGATCGGCGGCGGTTTGTAAAACCTCGATCGAAACTTGACAAAAATACTGTTGCAGAAATTGCTGTTCTTGCACGGCTGCTGCAAAAGTGGCCTTGGCAACGATCCAGGCTGAGTCCGACCTCGATTCTGCCGAGAAAGCAAATTGCAGGCGAGTCCCTGAGCTTAAATCAGCCCAAGGCTGTTCCGGCTCCATGCGCACGAGGTAGCCAATCAACCGCAAAGACTCTAAGCCAACTATCAGGGTACGATCACCCACCTGAAGCCGGTCTTGCAATTGAGCCAGCGTCACGGTTTGGCCGGTTTGGCTCAGGTGTTTTACCAATTCTAACCAGTGTTGCCACAGTTGATCGGGCGGAAGGATGGGCGGCTGATCGTAGGCTAACACTAAGGCTTGCCGCTGCGCGCGAGCTTGGTGACACCGATCGTAAAACGCCTGCCAACTGCTTGGACAATCCCGCCAGATCAGCACCGCCGTAGCATCACCCCAGGTCTGTGTCACAGTCGGTTCAGGGGTCGCATCCTGGGCTGGAGCCAGTTGGCAAGGGCGAGCATCGTACAGTCGCAGGCTCGATGAGGTCGCGATCGAAATGGTGGCGGGCTGGGGACGCACCGCAATTAAGCGTAGTTCATAGTGCTTGCGCGTCTTACCATCCTCATAGCTATTAAAATCCAGTTCTACTAAAACATCACAGCGATCGATCGGTAACTCATCTTTGTAATGGCCCCACCAAACCCCAGGAAAGCCTCGATCGCAAGAATCATCGCGTAGTTCAAACTCCGTTTTGAGATATTCCACCTTGAGACCGGCGAGATCCTTGATTTTGCGGTGCCAGGATTTGGTAAACCAGCAGTTGCGGATCAAGAGTTTCGGGACAGGATTACCCATACCGCAGGGTTCCAGCAACTTTAGCGCTTGAAAAAGTCTTCTCCCCGCTGCCTGGTTGAGGTCAGCTACCGTCACTGCCAAATCAGCCGTGGGTGGGGCAATCGGAATACCATCGGGATAGCTCGATCGCATCTGTTGATTGATCGCTTGGGTAAATAGGGGGAGATTCTCTACGGGTAAGCTCAAACCAGCAGCATAGGGATGCCCCCCGAATCGGGACAAAAGGTGGGCTTGCTGCTGCAACAGGTTATAGAGATCAATTTGCTGTATCGATCGAGCTGAACCACGAGCGAAAACCGGCGAATTTGCATCAGACACCTCATCAATATCAATGCTCAGCAAAATCGTGGGGCGGTTGAACGCTTGGGCAATCTGACCCGCCACCAAACCCAAGACTCCGACTGACCATTGCGGATCAGCCAGGACAATCACCGCCGTCGTGGATAGATCAAACTCCGCTAGCTTGGCTTCCACCTGAGCCACTACCTCGCGCTGGAGGGCTTTGCGGCGAGTGTTGGCCAATTCTGCGGCTCGGGCTAGTTGCGTCGTCCGATCGCGATCCTGACTGGTCAACAATTCTACGCAAAAGCGAGCATCGCCATGAATACGGCTGATCGCATTGATGCGTGGCCCCAACCCAAAGGAAATATCAGTGGGTCGATCGCCATTCCGCCGACAAAATTCCAGCAGTTTGGCAATGCCAGGACGCGGCGGTTGGATCGGATCTTGATTTTTTTGCAGTTGGGCAATGCCAAGTTGAGCGAGATAGCGTGACTCACCTGTCAAATTCACCAGATCGGCAATCAGCCCGATCGCCACCAAATCTAGGAGATCCGTCAGGGGAAGCGGCGGTAATTTCGGTAAGCTTTGATAGAGCGCTTCGACCAACTTATAGGCAACGGCTACCCCCGACAGGTTGGCGAAGGGATGATCCGGTGGCAAGCTGCGAGGATTAATCATGGCGACCACCGGCGGACGACTCAACGGCAGGCTATGGTGATCGGTAATGATGCAATCAATGCCCTGCTGCTGGGCATACTCCAATTCGGACAGGTTCGTGCTGCCTGTATCGCAAGTGACAATCAATCGACAGCCTTGAGCTGCCAGGGTGTTAATACCTGCGATCGAGAGCCCATGGGATTCCCGCAGCCGATTCGGGACAAAATAGCTGAGTTGATCAGAGGTGGAAAACATAGGACGCAATCCGTCCCATAACACCGCAGTCGCCGTCAAACCGTCGGCATCAAAATCACCCCAAATTACCACTTTTTCTTCAGCTTCGATTGCCCGCTGCAACCGCTGCACTGCCCATTCCATCTCCTCGCCAAACGCAAACGGGCTGGTGGGCTGATAGTGTTGCGGATCGAGCCAACTCGCCAATTGATCGATCGATCGAACTCCCCGTTGCCATAACAATTGGGCCGCCTGCTGTCCGATCGAGCCATCCGACTCCAACACCGGCGCGGCAGGAGATTCCAATAAAACTTGGCGCACTGCTTGCAGAAACTCAGGAGGAAGCTGCTCGATCGGACGAATTTGCCATTCCAAACCAGAAAAAGTAGGCATTCTGTTCTGTGTTGCGACCTATTCCACCGTAGCGAAGGAAGAGATATGAGTACAAATATATTATTATTCTATATCCTACGACCATCAGAAATAGCTGCGGAAAACCTGATCCGCCACAAGACTGGTGCTTCAGGGGGCAAGCGATGACCAACTGACCTGCTGCTAATTGACCTGCCGCTAATTGACTTGGGGCTAATTGACCTGCCGCTAATTGACTTGGGGCTAATGACCTGCTGCTAACTGCCCCCGACCCTGAAGTCGAGCACTTGAGTCTCAGGCTGGCTAAAACTGCAAAGATTTAGCGAAGAAACCTGCTGTTTCCATAAAAACCTAGTGGTTGATATCAATGATCGACAGTTTCATTAAAAACTTGTGATAGCTTGAATTGATAGTTTGGATCGTAAGCTGCCATTGTTCAGTCTCCCATCAGGTTTCTAGCATTTGTGTTGATCATTGCCCCAATCCTCGACTTTGACTCGCGAAATAGATTATTTTTGACCCATGCAATGAGTGCTTGGGTGGGGTCAATGCTTGGAGGGGTAATCTTTGTAGTAATAGGGTCAATGCTTGTGAAGGCAGTCACCTTTCCTCACCAGTCGATCGGGATGAATTAGGGTTTGTATGAACTTTAGATTGAGCAAGAGATTGAGCGAGAGATTGAGCAATACAGAATTTTTACGAGGCATCCGGATGGTGATTTCGGAGCATCGAACAAAAAAACAATGACGCAAGTCACTGATGTGAAACCCCCCAGCGATGATCTAAGTCATCTATACACGGAAGTAGTTCTTGCCCGAGTTTCTAACCCTTGTGACTTGATGATGATGAGTGTCCCAACCAATCAGGCTCAACCGGCCCAACCTCCAACTGCCAGAGCCTTACCCCAGCTTCAACTGATTTTAAGGGGATCAGATCCAGTGAAATCAGTCTGGCTGAGCCTCGTCTTATGCACCCTGGGTTTAGGGTGGGGATGGGCAAGCCCAGTCAAGGCTCAGGAGGCTGCGACGAGGGTCAACTCCATGCACCCACCCGCTTCAGTACCTGCTGTCGATAGTGTCGATAGAGCAGATCCAGCCCATCAACCCAACCCACCCACCTCGATCGCCCAACAGGCTGTACCCCCCGGCACCACCCCTGCCCCCCGACGAGGCGTGATCCTGACCCCCAATTTGCCGACTCGGACGATCGTTCCACCACCCACCTCAGTCTCTCCGTTTGAAGAATCCTATACCCTTGGCCCCAGTGATGAAATCCAACTGGATATTTTCAATGTCCCCGAGCTCAGTGGCGCAACCACCGGGCGCTATATTGTCCAGCTAGATGGCACCATTAACCTCCTCTGGGCAGGCACCGTTTCGTTACAAGGGTTGACCCTGCGGCAGGCAGAAGACACGATCGAGGCAGCCTATCGTCCGTTCATTCGGGAGCCCATGATCACGGTCAGCTTGGTCAATACGCGCTCGCTCCGAATTAGCGTCGCCGGTGAAGTGAAACGCCCTGGAGCCTATGTCATCAGCCCAGAGGGGGCAACTGATAACCGTATTTTGGTTGAAACCGGCGGCGGAACCGGCGGAGGGGTAGCAAACCAGTGGCCAACCGTCACAAAAGCGATTCAGGCTGCCGGTGGGCTCACCCAATTCGCCGATCTACGCCGGGTGCAGTTGCGTCGTCCCCGGACGGATGGCTCCCTGGAGATTGTCGATATTAATCTCTGGGAACTGTTGCGAGCAGGTGAACTCAATCAGGATGTGCGGTTGCGCGATCGAGATTCGTTAGTGATTCCCACTGCCACCACCCTCAACGATAATGAGGCTTTGGTCTTGGGTGCTGCTAACTTCTCTCCAGAAACCATTCGGGTGAATGTGATCGGGGAAGTGCCTAATCCAGGCTTAGTCGAGATTCCGCCCAATACTCCCATGAACCAGGCTTTGTTGGCGGCAGGTGGTTTCCTGCGTCCGCGTGCCCGCACCAGTCGTGTCGAGTTAGTTCGTCTCAACTCAAACGGTACGGCTATCCGTCGCACGGTTGAGATCGATCTGGCGGCTGGCATTAACGAAGCTTCCAACCCGGCCCTGCGCGACTATGACACGATCATCGTCAGCCGGAATGGTTCGGCGGTATTTTCGGATAACCTGGACTTTGTGCTAGAGCCGATCGAACGGACTTTTGGGATCGTCAACTCAATTTTTGGCATTGTTAATACGATCGATGATTTAGGCAGCGATGATGGCGATGACGATGATGACGATACCGTCACCCCAACAGATTAATGGTTATCAGCGACATAGAGGTCAACATGGAGATTGAACAAGCCACTCAAGCCTCAGCGCCTATCATGCGAGGGAGATCAACAGTGCCGATGGCTCCGGCTGAAGCCGATGAGATCGAAACTGCTCCCAATCGTGGGCTCAATTTGCGATCGTTGGGGCGAACGATCCAGCGGCAGGTGTTGCTGATTGCTGGCATTGCCACCTTAGTTGCAGTCGCAGCAAGCTATCAGGCGATGAAGATTCGCCCAGCGTATCGAGGCAACTTCCAACTATTGGTTGAACCGGTTACGAACGCTGCTCGGGTGACCGATCCATTAACCGTGAGCCGTACCAGAGACGGGATTCCTTCCGGCGATGTCTTTCGGCTGGACTATCCTACTCAAATTGAGATTTTGCAGAGTCCGGGGATGCTGAACTCGATCGCCCAGGAAGTGCAAACCCAGTTCCCGAATTTTAGCCTGGCGCAGTTACAACAGGGGTTATCGGTGGCGCGCCTGTTACCGGAAAACGCTCCTCCCACGGATGCCACTCGTATTATTCAAGTGACTTATGAAGGTGGCGACCCGGCTTTGGTGCAGCAAGTCCTGAAAGTCACGGCGGATCGATATCTCCGCTACAGTTTGGAAGAACGCAAGACCCGCTTTGGACAAGGGATTGAGTTTATTGATAACCAATTGCCTGATGCGCAACAACGGGTCAGTAGTATTCAGGATCAGCTTCAGCAACTGCAACAGCGCTATGACTTGATCGATCTGGATACGCAGGGAGGTCAGCTCTCGGAACGGATCAACGAAATCAACACCCTACAACAAGAAACCGATCGGGAGTTGCAAGAGCAGAGAACGCTGTATGACAACCTATACCGCCAGATTGGTCGGCTGAATCCAGAAACGGCGATCGCTGCCTCGGCCTTGAGCGAAGACCCCAATTACCAGACCTTACAGCAAAGCCTAGTAGAAGTGGAAACCGAGATTGCCACAGAATCAGTCCGGTTCAATCCAGATAGCCCAGTTCTCAGAGCCTTAGAAGACCGCAAGCAGGAGATTTTAGCGTTGCTTGCGAAACGAGTGCGGCAAGTGACTGGACAACAGGTGGCTACCGAAACCCTTGATACAGCCGAAAATTCCCCTTCTCTGTCCTTCCAAAACTCAGTACGGATCGATTTGATCAGCCAGTTGGTCGAGTCGGGCAATCAAATTCGCATGTTAGAGGTGCGCAGCCGAGAAATTGCTCGGGCTCGTCAAGGCTTCAATCAGCGACTTCAACAGTTTCCATCTATTTCTCGCCAGTTTACCGATCTAAATCGGGAATTGGAGATCGCCACTGAGACTTTGAACCGCCTGCAAACTCAACGGGAAACCCTCCGGGTAGAAGCGGCCCAAACGGAACAGCCGTGGGAATTGGTGTCTGAGCCGATCATTCCCCGTGACGCAGAAGGCAACCCGATCCCTGAGCCAACCGATGCTTCTAATCTGGTGATCATCGGTGCTGGGTTAGGGCTCTTGTTGGGCACCTTACTGGCCTTCTTGTTAGAGCGATATCGCAATGTTTTCTACACCGTTGAAGACATTCAAGAAGGGCTTAAGCTGCCGCTGATTGGAGTGATTCCATTCTCGCGGGGGGCCAAGCAGTCCCTAGAGTTTCCAACGGCGTTTGGCTCCATGGGAGAAGTGGAGGATAGCCGCTTAGAAACCGCCTCATTTCGGGAGGCATTTAGCGATCTCTACTCCAATATTCGTCTGGCTACCCCGCCTGTACGTTCCCTGATGGTCTGTTCGGCGGAACCAGGCGATGGCAAAACAACCGTTGCCCTCTACTTGGCTCAAACTGCGGCTGGCACCGGTCAGCGGGTGCTGTTAGTCGATACGAACCTGCGGCTACCGCAAATTCATACTCGGTTGGATCTACGGAATACCCGTGGTTTGAGCGATTTGCTTTCCAATCATCTCAACCCCGAAGAACTAATCCAGCGCTCACCATTAGCCGACAACTTATTTGTGCTGCCTGCTGGATCCTCACTCCCTGGCTCTGCCCGCTTATTGGCATCGGATCAAATGCGATCCCTCACTGAGAAGTTTCAGACCCTATTTGACCTGGTGATTTACGATACCCCTCATCTATTTGGGCTGACGGATGCCAACTTCCTGACCGCTCAAGTGGACGAAGTTTTGATGGTGGTGGCTGCGAGTAAAACAAATCGCACAGCAGTCGATCGCGTTCTCAATAAACTCATGAGTTTACGAATCGCCAACATCAGCATCATTGGCAACTACTTGCGGGAACACAATAGCCCGAACTCGGCTGCTTACACCCGTTATAACCAGAGCCTAGACGAATCTCGCCAGCCGGGTTTGCCAGGCACCTGATCGGCAATTGCCGCAGCCTCATTGCTGGTGGTCATTGCTGGTGGTCATCGCTAGTGGTAAAGGCATGAACTGCCATCTTTCGGGTCAGTCCAGGCATGGAACGGGGCAAAGGATACATCAAACTAGCCACGCACCAATTTCAATCGATCGCAGGAGTCGTCAGGGTAATCACCGTGACTTCGGGTGGACAAAAAAAACGTCCTGGCAGGTAAGTCCCCAAGCCTCGATTCACATAGAGCCAGTTGCGACCCACCGCATGTAACCCCTGAGCCCACTCCCAATGTTTCATTACCTTGTAGCAGTCTTCCCTCATGTAGGGAATCCAGCGGCGCAGGTGCCTGGGTACATGGCGGCGGAACCGTTGATACCAGGTCGGAATTGGCCCCAGTCCAGGAATGACAATTTGCCCCCCGTGGCTGTGGCCTGAAAGTTGCAAATCAACTCGCCACCGTTGTAATGGCATGGCTGAATCGGGGTTGTGAGACAGGACAATCCGGGGAACCCGATCGTCCAACTGACTCATCACAGCGGCAGGGCTAAATTCATGAGACCATAGGTCAGCTAGCCCTACTAAGGGCAGATCGTCACCGAAGGGATAGGCAATCTGATTCCATAGCACTTGAATACCAACCTGCTGTAAAGCGAGACTCACATCGTCTTTAGCCCCTCGCGGCACAATATCATGATTACCTAAAACTGCGTAGGTGCCTAACCGGCTTTGCAACCCCTCTAGTCGAGTCGCCAGTTGCTGAATGGGGCTCGGATCATCGGTGACATAATCTCCTGTCAGTGCCACTAAATCAGGTTCGACTGCATTGCTAGCTGCGATCGCATCAGAAAGCATAGACTCCGACAAACGCAGACCATCGAAGTGCAGGTCGGAGAGCTGGGTGATCTTCACACCTTGCAAAGACTGGGGGAGATCAGTAATTTCGATCGTCAGATGCTCAACGCTCAATCGCCCTGAAAGCAGCCTATTCATGTTGCAGCCTTGATGCAAAGAACTTTCTCAGCCTAGCAAACGTGCCCCCTTTTCTTAGTGTTATCGCCATGACATTCTCAAAAGTTTGCCCGAATCAAAGGTTTGCCCGAATCAAAGGTTTGCCCGAATCATCGATGAGTTCTTGCCCAAACCATCGATCCAGCCAATAGTTCCAAATAATTGATCGAGAAATTTTATTTATCTAACCCCGATCCTTGTTTGGTTGCCTCTTCCCCACTTTGGGATGCTTGAGCGTGAATTAGGCAGTCGCCCAACTGCATCTCCTTAATATTCACAGTTAATTCATTAAAATTTTATCTCGATCACTTCGCTGTTATGCTTTGCCCAATCTAAATCTGACTCAATTATTCGATCGATCATTACGATCAATCGCCCGATCGATCCCTCTCAATCGCCTGAATCAATCACCGAACCAATTACTCGCCCAATCATCCATTCAATTATCTGAACATTGATCAGCCACCTGAATTGATCAGCCGGTTAACCTTAGTATCGATCCAGCAGTTAGTATCGACCCAGCAGTTAGTATCGACCCAGCAGTGAACCCCTGACTCTGAAGCCAGCAGGAGCTTGGGTTGACCTAGCATCTGAATAAATCGTGGTTGCAAAAAATATTCTGTGCATTACCATCTGGATTTGGTACCGATCATGCTGTATCTGATGATGGGAATCTTGATGAAAAAGGTTTGTCCATCTCTGGACTATCTCTGATAGACTCCCAAGGGCTGCCTCAGTCAAACAGCCTGATTGAGGTAGAAGAGCTGCCTGACCCGAATCGACTCAAACTGTTTAACTGAAACGTTTACTGAAACAATGACCGGAAGCACTACTGCCAAAAAATCTTTATAAAATCAATTAACCTTTGATCGATTTGAAGATTAGCTAAACAAATCCTAAGAATTCCCCGATAGCCAGGGAATTGCGGCAAAGTATGTCATAGGGTTGACGCTATATTGCTAGGCTGCGTATTAACCACTTTTAAGGAATCAGCTGAATGACCGTCGTGCTTACTATCGGGAATCGCTCAATCCAAGCTGAAGAGGTTCTGCCCATGATGGCAGGCTATCAAATGCTGCCTCAGTTCCTTCAAGAGATCTTGATTGATCAAGCGATTGAGTCGATCGAATGCACTGCTGAAGAAGAAATCGCTGCCCGCGAGCAGTTTTATACCCAAAATCAAATTACGAAAGAAGAAGATCGGCAGGCTTGGTTGCAGCGCTATGGGATGACTCAGGAGCAACTAGAAGCCCTGTCCACTCGTGAGTTACGGGTTGAGAAATACAAACAAATCACCTGGGACTCGAAATTAGAATCCTATTTTCTGGGGCGCAAGGATCGATTAGACAAAGTGATCTATTCCCTGATCCGAGTGAAAAACGATCGGGAAAAGCGCGGAATTGGAATTGCGCAAGAGCTATACTTTCGGATTTTAGAAGGCGAACAGTCTTTTGCTGAGCTAGCACGCACCTATTCGGAAGGGCCAGAAGCCCAAACCGATGGTTTGATCGGTCCAGTGGAGTTAAGCGTGCCGCATCCTACGCTGGCCCAAATTCTAACGCTCAGTCAACCAGGGCAATTAACCCCGCCAACCCTGGTCGGAGAGTGGATTGTGCTGGTGCGGCTGGAACGCTTCATTCCGGCTCAACTGGATGATGCTATGCGCCGACGGCTCCTCAACGAATGCTTCAACGACTGGTTGCAATCTCAACTGAGCCAGTTGGGTTCCTTCTTACCCCCTTCCTCAACTGCGATTGACTCGGATCGCGATTCTGCCGTTACCCCCACAGCACCATGACCTATACCAAAACAAATGTACAAGAGTTTCTAGCCACGGTTGAGCCATTCAATCAGCTTTCAGCGGCTGGACTAGAGCGGGTAACTGAGAAATTTCAGCTCCTCCGCTACCGCATTGGACAAGCGGTGTTGGTACGCGATCGGCTGCCGAATCAGGTTTCGATTCTATATCAAGGGCAAATTCGGCTCTTGGGCTATGACCCGCGCACCCAGAAGCCCGTTACCCTCTCGTTGCTACAACCGGGCGGCATTGTGGGCTGGGTGGGCTTGGTGCGTGGGGTACCCTGCGAAACCGCGATCGCCTCTCTCGATAGCATTTGTCTTACCATTTCAGCGGCTGACTTTTTAGATTTACTGGGACGTGAACCAAAGCTGGCGGATGCGTTTCATAATCGTTGTGCCTTGGTGGAATTATTTGACCTACTGGGCGCAGAGCTACATCGTCAAGCCAATGGTAGTGCGGATCTCAAGCTTCTGACTTTGCAATCTGAGTCGGAAGCAGTGGTTTGTAACTTACCACCCGGTCGGATCCCGATCGCCCAACTTGAGCCGCATCGAATCTGGTTAGTCAGTGGTGGCGGTAACATCAGTAATGCTCCTGTTGGCAGCCGCGTAGACGCAGAAGGAATGGCCGGCGGCATTGCACTCGAAGTCAATGGCGATCGGCCGGCTCGCATCATTGGGTTGCCCCCGCTCCTGACCGAGGAGATTCAGGGCACGGAATCGATCGCGGATGCTACTTTCACTGGCTCTACTGACTCCACCGCCACAGACGAAATTCCTTTCGCCCCCGATCGCCCGGTTGCGGCCGATCCCAGCCTGGTGTCTCCCATTCAACAAACTCCCCAAAAGTTTCCGTTTGTGCGCGGGCGGGGCGAATTAGAGGCAGGGATGGCTTGCTTGCAAATGCTTTGTCAGCACTTCAATATGCCGTTCCGACGAGATGTGATTCGGCGCGTTTTGACCAATCAGCTCGATCGAGGCAGCAGTATTTCCCTGGAACTGCTGGGGGCCGTTTCTGAAATGATGGGACTGCATGCCCAGTTGGTGGGTGTGCCTGCCAGTGCAGTCGGGCGATTGGAAGCCCCGGCCGTTGTGCAATGGCAAGATAGCCTGGCTATTCTCTACAGCATCACTGAGCGAGAGATGGTGATCGCGGTTCCCGATTTAGGGATCGTTCGTCGCAAACCCGCCGACTTTATTGAAACTTGGGGTGAGCATGGCGAGGTGTTGCTGGTACGGCCCACCAAGCAAACGCCCCAAAAACGCTTCGGATTATCTTGGTTTTTGCCTTCAATTCGCAAACACCGCAAGGTTTTGATTGAAGTCTTTGTGGCTTCTTTCTTTGTGCAACTGTTTGCCCTGGCCAATCCGCTGATGATTCAGGTGATCATCGACAAGGTAATCATCCAAAAGAGTGTGGATACCCTGCATGTGTTGGGGATTCTGCTGCTGGTCTTGGCAGTCTTCGAAGCGGTCTTGGGTAGTTTGCGAACCTATTTGTTTGTCGATACGACTAACCGAATCGACATGTCCCTCGGCTCCGAGATCATCGACCACTTGCTGCGACTGCCACTCCGCTACTTCGAGAAGCGCCCGGTGGGCGAATTGGCCACCCGGATCAACGAGCTAGAAAATATTCGCCAGTTCCTCACCGGGACAGCCCTGACCGTGGTGTTAGATGCGGTGTTCTCCGTGATCTACATCATTGTGATGTTTATCTACAGTTGGGTGCTCACCCTAGTCTCTTTAGCGACGATCCCCCTGTTTGTATTATTGGCGGTGGTCGCTTCTCCTTTGATCCGGCAGCAACTCCGCGTGAAGGCAGAACGCAATGCCGAAACCCAGTCCTACCTCGTAGAAGTGGTATCTGGCATCCAAACGGTGAAAGCGCAAAATATGGAACTGCGAGCCCGCTGGCAATGGCAGAGCCGCTATGCGCGGTATGTCAGTGCTGGGTTTAAGACAGTTCTGACTTCTACGACAGCCGGTTCAGCCAGTAACTTCCTGAACCAACTTTCCGGTTTGTTGGTGCTGTGGGTTGGTGCCTACTTGGTGTTGCAGGGAGATTTAACCCTGGGTCAGTTAATTGCCTTCCGGATTATTGCTGGCTACGTTACCCAACCGCTGCTGCGTCTGGCCCAACTCTGGCAGAACTTCCAAGAGGTGGGGCTATCCCTGGAGCGGTTGAGCGACATTATCGACTCAGCCCCCGAAGCCGACGAACTCGATCGCCGCAATATTCCAATGCCCCAAATTCAAGGGCAAGTGAAATTTGACGATGTCTCCTTCCGGTTTGGCAATAGTGGGCCTTATCAGTTGAATAACGTCACGCTAGAGTTTCCCGCCGGTTCATTCATCGGCATCGTCGGTCTCAGTGGTTCTGGTAAGAGTACGATGATGAAATTGCTGCCCCGGCTGTATGAGTTGGAATCAGGGCGAATTTTGATCGATGACTATGACATCAGCAAAGTGGAGCTTTATTCACTCCGGCAACAGATCGGCATCGTCCCGCAGGATACCTTACTGTTTGAAGGTACCATTCAAGAGAACATTGCCTTAACCTGCCCTGATGCTTCGGCAGAAGAAATTATTCGCGCCGCCCAAGTGGCTGCTGCCCATGATTTTATTATGGGGCTGCCCAACGGCTATAACACGCGGGTCGGTGAGCGGGGTGCTTCTCTCTCAGGCGGTCAGCGACAACGGATCGCCATTGCTCGAACGGTGTTGCAAAACCCGACTCTGCTCATCCTGGATGAAGCCACCAGCGCGCTAGACTATGATTCAGAACGCCGCGTCTGTCTCAACTTGGCGGATGAGTTTGCTGATCGCACCGTTTTCTTTATCACGCACCGTCTGACCACCATCCGCAATGCCGACATGATTGTGCTGATGGACAAGGGATCGCCCGTAGAAATGGGTACCCATGATCAATTAATGGCGCTGCGCGGTCGATACTTCTGCCTCTATCAACAGCAAGAAGCCGAAATGTAAATGTAATAGCCTCCCTACTGTGTTTAGTTCATTTTTTTGTTCCCCACTTAGCCAAAATCCATCGCCATCTCAGGAGGTTTTGCAATGAATGGTCAAAACGGTGCTTCGAACAATTCACCTCAGCAACCAGACAAGCAGCAGCCGGGTCGTCTTGCCTTAGGCACAAAATTAGCCCCGAAAGCCACTGCTGCCGACAGCAAGTTAGTGCGGACTGAGGCATTCGACCAACCGATCATTCTGCAACAGCCCAATACTTGGTCGCGGGCCATCCTGTGGGGCATTGTAGGAGTTGCTACTTTTACAGTCGGCTGGGCCTCGCTGGCAAAAATCGATGAGGCAGTGCCAGCCCAAGGACAACTCCAAGCTCAAAGCGCCACCCAGCCGGTACAGGCTCCTTTCGGTGGGGTTGTGGAGGAAATTTTGGTGCGAGATGGGCAGGCGGTCAAACAGGGTGATGTGTTGGTGCGCTTGGATCCGACTGCGGCGGCGGCAGAGCAGCGATCCCTGGAACAAGTCCGTAATTCTCTAATTCGGCAAAACCAGTTTTATCGCTCCCAGTTGGCAGGAGGTTCAACCGATGTAGACCTGAGTCAACTCAATCTACCTCCTGAAATTCTCTCGCTCACGAAAAATCGGGCTGCTCTCGTGGCAGAAAATCAACTCTACCAGGCCCAGCTCAGTGGATCGGCTGATGCCGCCAACCTGACCGCCGAACAACGAATTCGCGTACAAGCGGGGCTATCCGAATCGCAATCGCGAGCGGCAGCAGCCCAATTTAAAGTCTCTCAGCTTCAGCAACAACTGAGCCAAACGCAAGCTCAGTTAGCCTCCGCCCGCGCCAGCCTGGAAATCGACCAAAGCATTTACAACGATCTGGCTCCCTTGCTCGAAGATGGGGGGATTGCTCGCGTGCAGGTCGTGCGACAAGAACAGCAAGTGATCCAATCTCGGGGTGAAGTCGATCGGTTGGCTCAGGAAGAAGCCCGACTCAACTTTGCGATCTCAGAAGCGCAACAGCAGTTGGCCAACACCGTTGCCCTCTCCAACCGAGATTTGTTGGATCGGATGGCTGCCAACAGCAAACAGATCGCTGACATTGATAGCCAGTTAAACAAGCTCGTCCTCGACAACGACAAAACGATCGCTGAAACCGAAAGCCGCCTGAGTCAAGCTCAGCAAACCCTCAAGTATCAAGAACTGCGCGCCCCAGTTGATGGAGTGGTATTTGACTTACAAGCCAAAGGAGCGGGCTATGTGGCCAACTCCACCGAACCCATTTTGAAAATTGTCCCCAGCAATGCCTTGGTGGCTGAAGTCTACGTCACGAACCAGGATATTGGGTTTGTGGCGAAAGGAATGCCGGTAGATGTGCGGGTTGACTCCTTCCCATTCAGCGAGTTTGGCGACATTCGGGGCGAGATTGTGACTTTAGGATCGGATGCCCTGCCACCGGATCAAACCTACAATTTCTATCGATTCCCAGCTCGGATCGAACTCGATAGCCAAACCATTAACGTAAACGGCACCGAAATTCCGTTGCAGGCTGGGATGTCGGTGAGCGCTAACATCATTACCCGTAAACGGAGTGTCTTAAGTATCTTTACTGATCAGTTCTCTCGCAAGATCGATCGCTTCCAGAACGTTCGCTAATCGATCGGCTACTTGACCGATCCACAACTGATCCACAAACAAGCCACAACCAAGCCACAACCAAGCCACAACCAAGCCACAAGCAGCCCATAGGTTGAGTCGCTCCTGCTTATATCTGAATATCTGAAGCAATGCACCGATCGATCAGTGGCAAAATCGATCGGTGAATGATCTGATCGATCAGTTGCGGCTACCATCCGGCATAATGGCTCCGGTTAGATCGGCATCCGTAAAATCAGCGTCGGTGAGATTAGATTGATAGAGTTTGGCATTGGCTAGGCTCGCTTCGATTAGCATCGCTCCAGTTAAGTTGGCTCCCGTCAAATCTGCATGACTGAGATCCGCCCCATTGAGCAACGCATAGGATAGATCGGCCTGGACAAGATTGGCCCAAGCAAGATTGCTGCCACTCAGATCGGTGCCGTTCAGGATCGCTTGAGTAAAATAAATGCCAGCGAGATTGGTGCCGGATAGATTGGCATTTGTCAGATCAGCTAATCGCAGAGTTACATTCCGGAGGTTGGCACCTGTTAAATTGGTGCCTGCCAAGTTTGCCCCTTGTAGGTTTGCTCCTTTCAAGTTTGCCCCTTGCAGATCCAACCCTGAGAGATCAGCATTGGTTAAATTGCAACGCAAACAGCGGTTTGTTTCGATCAACTGCTGTACCGGATCGGGTTGAGCCTGCACAGGAATTTGCGATCCCACTCCCCCCATCAAAACACTACCGATCGTTCCCATCAACAGGTAATTGGTTAGCCGTAGCCTCATCATTCGGATCACCTTTTGCTCTACTTGATTTGTACTATGCTGATTTGATAATTTCTGAACCCTGTCCCAGCGTCAAGCGAAGCAGGATGAAGTTGCGCGGCAGAAGAAACGCGGCGCAATGCAGGGAAAGTTCAGAGGAGTCATCCAAAGTCATCCCAAAAAGTCATCCAACAATCGATCGGGTTTTGGGTTGAGGGAAATGCACCGGGCAAAATCGCGAAAAAAATCGTGTCGCCCCCCGCAAGTTAGGTTAAACTATGCAGTTAAGTATTTACTCTGTTCACAAAAAATAAGAACTCGGTTAATTCGGTGTGCCGTTTTTAAAGGGCGGTGCTAAGCTTTTCGGTCAAACCAGGTCAGGAGAAGTGCTGTCGTTGTGACGATGGCAGGTCGCCCTAGTCACACATGCGTCACAGGAGAAACTATGTCAGAGGTTATCACGATCAATCCGGGTACCCCTTCCACAGGTCCAACGCTGGGGTTGAGTATCATCAACGAACAACCTGTTAGGCTACTGCAAGACAACCCCCAAGCTCCGGTGATTGTGGCAGGCAGTCGAGGTCGAGATACGATTCGCGTTGCTTCACCCGACAACACAACCGTCTATGTCATCTCTGGAGACGCAGGAGACGACACGATCGAAGGCGGTGCGGGCCCAGATATTTTGTCCGGCAATGGCGGGGACGATCGGATTGCCGGAGGGGCTTCAGAAGACTTAATTTCCGGTGGAGTGGGGAACGATCGACTCCGGGGAGATGCCGGTCTAGATGTGCTGGAGGGCGGTGTCGGTAACGATGTGCTGGATGGGGGCGATGGCAACGATACCTTGCTAGGCGGACCAGGCAACGACGAGCTTTCAGGCGGCGCAGGCGAAGATATGTTGCGAGGTGGAGACGGGCAAGATACCCTGCGAGGAGGGGATGGAGCCGATACTTTGCGAGGTGGAGCGGGAGATGACATCTTGATTCCGGGAGCCGGTAAAGATGTGATGAAAGGTGGATCTGGCAGCGATACGTTCCGGTTTGATGCCGGTTCGATCACACCGGGTGCCCTAAAGCGGATTGTTGATTTTAATATTAGCGACGATCGGATTGAAATTAGCCGAGCCGTTCTACCCGGTTCTGGACTATCGGCTGGGAGACTGGATGGGGAAAACTTTGTGGTCGTCAGGGATATTGCCCTGGTATCTGTCACAGAAGTGCTTGTTTATGAGCAGAAATCGGGAATTGTGTACTACAATCCTGCGAGTGGAAGAGATGTGCCTTTGTTCCAACTCAGGGGTGGACTGAGCGAAATTAGCGCATCGAACTTCACTATCCTGTAGTGCTTCTTTGCATTTGGCGGCTTGAAACTGCATCTCTCTGAACTCCATTACAATCTGGGTCATGTGCTGCACCAGCAAGGTAGTCTGGTTGAGGCGATGGCTGCTTATCGAGAGGCATTGCGTCTCGATCGTTCTTTTGCGCGGGCCCATCATGGTTTAGCGATCGGCTTAGCTGCGCAAGGGCAAGTTGAGGCTGCGATCTGGCATTATTACCAAGCAATTGCTCTCCAGCCCGATTCAGCCAATGCTGAGAATAATTTGGGCTGTTTGTTCATTGAACAAGGTCGGTTTTCGGAAGCCATCCAACTTTATCGTCAGGCGATCGATCGCCATCCTGATCAGGCGATTCTGCATAGTAACTTCGGTAAAGCGATCGAATCGACCGACCCAGCCGCAGCCTGTTTGTCCTATCGCCGTGCCATTCAACTTCAGCCCAACTTTGTGACTGCCCACTATAATTTGGGTCAATTGCTGCTTTTGCAAGGACAGTATCAGGCTGCCATCACGGCATTTCAAGCCTTGCTACAAATTGATCCAGATTATTTCAGTGCCCAAGCAGCCTGTGGCTATGCCTACCGAGCATTGCACCAATTTGATCAAGCGCTGCTCTCTTTTCGCAAAGCTTTAGAGCCGAGTCGAGCCTTTGTATTTGCTTTCTGCGAGTGGGCTGACACACTGAACTCAGACGATGAGTTGAGTCAAGCTCGCCGCGCCTGTAGCCAACTGCTGCGCCTATTCATGCAGTCCTCGCCCGATCGATGGATCGTTGAACATCAACAAATTCTCCAACAGCAACTGGCACACACTCATGCCTGCTTCGGTGATCTCCTGCTGCGATATGGTGGTGAGAATCAGTTACAGCAAGCCGAGTTTCACTACCAACAGGCACTTCAGCTTCAGCCCGATCGTTGGGAGTGGTATGGGCAATTGGGGCGCTGCTTAGCCCAACAAAAACGCTGGAATGCCGCGATCACAGTTCATCACTTAGCGATTACTCTAAATCCTGATCAGGGGCTACTTTATCAGCAGCTTGGCTATCTCCTAGAACAACAACAGCGCTGGTCAGAAGCCATTTTCTACTACCGTCAAGCCATGCAACTGATCGGCAAGAGCAGCAGGCTGTCCGATCGACTTGCATATACCAGCGATCGATCGGTGCATCTTCCGGCTACGAGCCCCGATCCAGTAGAACGAACCATTCAGGATTCTTTACCGTTCGCTTCGGCGGCATTCGCTGCTCCGCCAATCAACTTACGCGGCATTTATGCCCAAACTCGCGATTGGATTACTGCCCATCAGTCGGGTCAGTGGATTGCGCTGCAAGTGAATGATGAGTGGCAACTTCAGCTAGATTCAGCGGATCGATCGAACATCTCACCCTCTCCCCCCCTAGCCGTTGATTTATCACCCAGTTGCGACGGTCTCAATTGTATGCCTTGCTTACAAAAGCTAACGCAGCAATTTTGGCCGATCCATCTTGGGCAAGGGGTTTATCGACTATCGGGGCATCATGATACCAGTCAATCCACTCATCGATCGACCCATCAACTGCTTGATCAAGCGTCCATTCCTTCATCATCCACAGGATTCTCTCCATCCTTATCATCTGCATCATCTATATTATCTTTATCATCTCCATCTTCACCATTCACATCATCCTCTACCCCTGACTATTTTGTAGCCCAGTTGCCCCATGCTCAGGCCTGGATGACTCCCTATCAGTCAGACTGGATGGTGACGAATTCTGTAACCATTCTGACCGCCGATCACTATTTACTAGCTGATGTTTCGCGTGAGTATCCCGGGCAGCTCCCCAACTGTACCCGATCTCATTCTACTTACCATCGATTGATCGATCGGGCTCATGGAGCTAAACCTGAAGCCATAACTGGGAATATTGCCGTACTGGCAGGTTTGTCAGGACACAACTACTTTCATTGGATGGTTGATGTGTTGCCCCGCTTAGAACTACTGCGGCAAAGTGGTATTCAATTTGCTGAAATCGATCGATTTTGGATCAACGAAGTTCGCTCCCCCTTCCAGCAAGCGACGCTCGACCATCTGGGGATTCCGGCTGCCAAATGGCTTTCTGCTGATCGTCACCCGGCCATTACGGCTGATCGCCTGACTGTGCCCTCTTTTCCCAGTCATCTCGGTTGGGCTGAAGCTTGGGTACTCAATTTCTTACGCCAACAGTTCTTACCGA
Source organism: Elainella sp. Prado103 (assembly GCA_025454395.1). GTDB lineage: Bacteria > Cyanobacteriota > Cyanobacteriia > Elainellales > Elainellaceae > Elainella. The sequence continues at coordinate 36,576 of JALOOM010000022.1, read as the reverse complement.
TCGCGTCCAGTCATCCTTGTCATGAACGAATTTACATTAGTCGGAATCAGGCTAACCACCGTCGCCTACTTAACGAAGCGGCCGTGATTGAACGATTACAATCGATCGGGTTTGTGGTGGTGGAACCGGAGCACCTATCGTTCTCTGAACAAATTGCTCTCTTTTCCCAGGCTAAAGTTATTGTGGCTCCCCATGGTGGCGGCTTAACAAACTTAATTTTTGCCTCACCCGGCACGATCGTCATTGAGTTTATGACTCGTAGCTACATGCGCCACTATTATTGGCAAATCAGCCAGCAACTTCAGCTTCAGCATTTTGTGGCGATCGGTGAGCCTTTTACTTGTCCACCTATTTATGCCTTGATGTATCCTAGCCCGTTAATGGAAGACATCTGGCTAGATTTAGCAACCCTGGAAAAGGTGTTAGCTCAAGCTGACCTGCTGTAGTTGATTCGCTATTGATTCGCTATTGATTCGCTGTTGACTAGCATCGGGGAGCAGTCAGTGTCACCTCCCAACCCAGCAGAGCAATTTTGGTAGGATCGCCCCAATCAGAAACCCAAGCATTCCAGCATGTTTGTCTCCCCTACTCTCCAGCAATCCTACCCTCCAGCAATCCTACCCTCCAGCAATCCTACCCTCCAGCAATCCTACCCTCCAGCAACCGCTTCTACCAATGAGGCGATCTAACCAGCACGACAATCACCTTCAGCCCCTATGCAGGCAGTCTGTCAAGAATACGCCCGCAAACAAATCTATACAAAACTTCATCATTTCAGTGCGGCGGTTTGGGCAAATCTTGTTATCCTCCCAGAGATGCACCCAAAGATACGCTCAGCGTTCTCATCACACCCGGATCCTAATTAGGTTTCCGATTGTATATTAATTACCCATCCCCGAATCAATCCTCCTTTACTCATCCTTGTGAATGTTTGCGATCCAGCTCGAAAATGCCATTATCGCCTGTCAGCAAGCCTTAATCCAAAACACTGGCTTCGCGATGGCTTGTCGCACATTGGGAAATTTGCTCCAAAGTATGGGCTGGTTTCGCGAGGCCCTGCTCTGGCATAGCCGATCGATCGAAACCACTGTACAACCTGCCGAGGTGTATGCCGGATTTGGTGCCCTCTACGCCAAGCAAGGCAAGTGGGAGCAGTCCCTCCAGGCTTATCAACAATCCCTCCAGCACGATCCCAACTATGCCGAAGCCCATCGCAGTTTGGCTGGCATTTATGCCCATTTGGGGCAGCGGCAGGAAGAAATTGCCTATCGCTATCGAGCCGTGGTGTTGAAGCCAGATTGGGCAACGCCTAGCAATCAGCTCATTTTGGGCAACGCCTTGATCCAGCTTGATAAAATTCAGGAGGCGATCGACTGCTACCAGCGAGCCATTCAGCTTCGCCCCGACTTTTATGAAGCTTATTACAATCTGGCGGTGGCGCAGGCTCATCAGCAAAACTGGCGATCGGCGATCGAGGCATTTCAACAGGTGCTTAAGCTCAATCCTCGCCATGCCGAATCCCACTATGGCTTGGGCAAGCTAGCCGACCAGATTGAGCAACCCAAAACAGCCGCAGCCTACTACTGGCGTGCTATCCAAAACCAGCCCGATTTTGCTGCTGCCTATTTTAGTTTGGGAGAAACGCTGCTCAAGCTGCGAGAATGGCAAAAAGCGTTACCCATTTGTTACCGGGCAGCCCAGCTTAACCCCGATCTATCCTGGGCTCATCACAATTTGGGCTATGCCTTCCTGAAGCATGAGCAATGGCAGGCGGCCTTCACCGCATTGCATCGGGCCATTCAACTGAATCCTGATTTTCCCTGGAGCTACTACCACCTGGGGCAAATTTTGCTGCATAAAAAGCAGTGGAACCGGGCGATCGCCGCCTTTCTGATGGCATTGCAACTGCAAACCGATCTGGCTGCTGTGTATCTCCGGTTGGGCTATGCCTTACGGCGACAGGCTCACAGTCAGGGCATGAAGGCGACGATCCAGGCTTACCGGCGGTCTGTTCCCCTCAAGCCCCACCACCGCACTCCCGACTTTTATCTGCAAATTGCTGCACGGCTGTTCCAGTTCAAGCAATATGCTGGAGCAATAATTTTTTACAGCCTGGCCTTGCTGCATCGCCCCCAAGCACCCCAAACAGCAGCCCAAGTGCAACCCCAGCTTCAGCAGTCCATTACGGAATATCAGCGACTGGAGTTGGAGATTCAGCAGCAGCGCCAAGAAATTCGCCAGTATCCGCATCATCACTGGATTTACTCCCACTTGGGAAACTTGCTGGCCGATCAAGGTGATCTGGAAACAGCCAGTAAGCTGCACCAAAATGCAGTTGTGATGCGGGGCTGGCAGGTGGCGGTCGATCGCAACTATCAATTTAGCCATGACTGGTTTACCCACAATATCCCGACTTGGGAAACCTACCTGAGACCGTTTATCCATTACCCCCGAGTTCACGCTTTAGAAATTGGTAGCTACGAAGGCATGTCAGCCTGCTGGCTACTGGATCACATCCTCACCCATCCGGAAGCCAAGCTCACCTGCATTGATCTCTATTTTCAAGAAAATTTTGAGCACAATATCCACCAGACAGGAGCTGCTCACAAATTAATCAAACGAATTGGCGATTCTCATCGAATTTTAAAAACTTTACCGGCCAAAAGTTTCGATTTCATTTATATTGATGGCTGTCATCTTGCTGACCATGTGAGACAAGATGCGATCCTGTCCTGGCGGCTGCTCAAGCCAGGTGGATTGTTGATCTTTGATGACTATCAATGGATCGATCCAGCCCATCCAGGCAAGGAAACCTACCGTGGAGTTGATGCCTTTCTTGATATCGCCAAACATCATCTGGCGATCGTTCATCAAGACTATCAAATGATTATTCGAAAATTAAAATTACCGATCCAACCAATTGTCAAACCTGAGAAAACTCGGTATCCTGCTAAGTCAAATTCACGCTCTCCAGTTTTAGCCCAATTCTAATATTTTATATAGAGAATTTTGTAGAAGAGTCATTCTAACTTTTCTCCACTTTTTGCTGCCTCAAATTTCCCTGATTTGATCGCACTGTTATTCTTATCACCCTTGCATCCTTCAGCTATGTTCAACCCTTTCCGCAATTTCTCTGCTGGCACTGGCTCCCAGATCTCGATCGCTCCGGCGAATCGGTCGAAGTTGCGCCTCAAGTCTGCCCATTCACCGCGTAAAGGATTCTTCCAGCGTTTTTTTGAAGTCAGTGAGTTTTTTTGGAGCGATCTACCCAGTCGATCGGGCAACTTGCCGGAAACAATGCTTGCCTCTGAGTTGGGGATCGCTGATCTGGATCACTTTACCGATGGTTTGACCACAAGCCTGGATGCCACGGGACTCAATGCCACTCTAAATGCCAGTCTAAATGCCACTTTAGATGAGAACAATGGCGCATCCAATTCACCTGAACTGGTCATAGAATTGCTGCCCAGGCTTCTAGAACAGGGTGAGCAGGCGGCCCAGCGCGGAGATTGGGCAATGGCGAGCAATTACTACCATCAAGCCGTGCAGCTTTGCCCCGATCGCACCGATCTCTACCCATATCTGGCGGAAACCCTGACTCAACAGGACAAGTTAGCGGAGGCCGCGAGCTACTACCGACGGGCGATCGAGTTAGCTCAGGCAAAGGAATTCCAGAGTGCGGCGTTGCAGGGTACTGAAACAGCCTGTGCAGCCGAAATGACTGCACTCGAAATGACTGCACTCGAAGCCATTCCCCCTGAAACCGTTCCCCCTGAAGCCAATTCACTTCAATCTAGTGAGCTTCAGGAGCAGCGAGTTGAGCCAGTCGCCACGACTGACCCCGAAGCATTTGATTTGCCCTGGTTTGAACAGGCTAGCTTTCATCTTCAGCAGGCAATGGTCAACTGTAATGCTGGGGATTGGCAAGCTACGATCGAGGCTTGTCAGGTGGCTTTGGAGCACTTGGAGCCGGAGGCAGCCCTGGCCTATTTACTGATGGGTCGATCGCTGCAAGGACAGCAGCAATTTGCAACGGCAGCCCAGTTTTACCAGAAATCCCTGGCCCTTCAGCCCCAATCGGCTGAGGCCCATGCTCGCCTTGGCAGTTTGTATGCTCAACAGAGTGACTTTCAATTGGCTGTACCGCACTATCAGATGGCAGTCCAAATTGACCCCAGCTTTGCCGGTGCCTACTGGAAGCTCTCCGAGGCTTGGCAGCAGTTGGGTGAACTGGAGTCGTCAGTGACCTGTCTAGATGAAGCGTTTCGGCTAGAGCCCGCATGGTCTACGGCTATTGAGGACTGTCAACTGGCCGATCGACTGCAACATCTGGGCAAATTAGACCGCGCCATCGCCTGCTATGAGCGCGCCATTCAAAAAAATCCTCAGCTTCCGGTCGCCTATCTGGGCTTAGGGGCAGTCTATGGGCAACAGGATCGATCGACCCCAATCGCCATCTACCAGCAAGGCATTCAGCACAACCCTGCCTGTGTCGATTTGGCCATTCGACTGGGCGATCAGTGGGCAGATTCAGGCGATTGGCTGACAGCACAAACTTACTATCAGCAGGGGTTAGCGCACGAGCCTAATCATCCGGTGGTTTTAGCAGGCATCCGACGATGCTGTTTTGCGTTGCAGCAGTGGGATCAAGCCCTGGCAGTTAGTCAACAACTGGTAGAATTGCAGCCGCAGGATGCGGAACATTGGCATCAGTTAGGGGACAACTTCAGCCGGTTGCAGCGCTGGCAGGAAGCCATTGAGTCCTATCAACAAGCGATCGATCGCAACCCCACCTGCTCTTGGTCACACAACAATTTGGCCGATGCCTGGTTACAGTTGGAACAATGGGACGCTGCTATTGAGCCACTCCGAACCGCGATCGTACTCAACCCCGATTTCGTCTGGTCGCACTACAACCTGGGGGAAGCGCTGACCCAACTCCAAGATTGGGACGGAGCAATCGAAGCGTACCGATCGGCGCTGCGGATTCAACCCGATCTGCCCTATGCGGCAGGTCGCTTGGCCGATGCTCTCCATCAGCGAGCAATGCTCGATCAAGACTGCGCATTTACATTCTATAGGCAGGCGATCCAGCAAAATCCCCACGATCCCGATCCTTACTATCGTGCCTTGGAACTTCAGCCCGATGCCGTTCCGCTCTACTTGGGGTTGTCTGATGCCTTAGCCGTTCAAGCACGCTGGGATGAAGCGCTAACTTGTTGCCAGATTGCGCGCCAACTTCAACCCACCGATCCAGACATCATTGCCAAGCTCAAGCAGCTATTGCAGCAGCAAACAGCGGCTCGTCAGCCTCAATCCCAAGCAGATGCCTATGAGCGCTGGATGGCAATCCATACGCCTACGCCCGATCAGTTGGAGGTGATGCGATCGAATCTGGCTGAACTCACTCATCGACCAGTGATTAGTGTGATTATGCCGGTCTACAATCCGTCGATCGCGTTTTTGCAGGCTGCCATTCGATCGGTGTGCGATCAGGTTTATCCCGACTGGGAGCTGTGCATTGCTGACGATGCCTCAGCCGATCTGGAAGTCTTAGAGCTATTAAATCAGTGGGCTTTAGCAGATTCGCGCATTAAGGTCGTTTTTCGAGCGGAGAATGGGCACATTGCTGCCGCTTCTAATTCTGCGCTAGCGCTGGCGACGGGACAGTATGTGGCGTTTCTTGATCAGGATGATCAGTTGGCTCCAGAAGCATTATACGAGGTGGTTTCTCTGCTCAACCAGCATCCAGAAGCGGATTTAATCTATTCCGATGAAGACAAGCTGGATACGGATGGGAAACGTCAATATCCATTCTTCAAGCCGGATTGGTGCCCAGATTCATTTTTGTCGCGCATGTATACCTGTCATTTAGGAGTGTATCGACGCGATCTAGTCGAAGCGATCGGTGGCTTTCGCTTAGGCTTTGCAGGCAGCCAAGATTATGATCTGGTGCTGCGGCTCACCGAACAGACCAATCGAATTTTCCACTTACCCAAAGTGCTCTACCACTGGCGGATGCACCCAACTTCAACAGCCAGCAGCGCTGCGACAAAGCCCTATGCGGCAGAGGCAGCACAACGAGCAATTCAGGAAGCCCTACAGCGACGGGGTGAACTGGTGCGGACAGTAGAGATGAATCCTGAGTTTCCCGGTGTGTATATTCCGCGCTTTGAAATTCGTGAACATCAGCGAGTCAGTATTATTATTCCAACTCGTAATTTTGGAGAGATGCTCGATCGCTGTTTGCAGTCTATTTTTGATCAAACGACCTATCCCAACTATGAGGTGATTCTGATCGACAATGGCAGCCAGGAGCTGGAAACCCAGCGCGTGCTGGAAAAATGGCAACAGATCGATCGTGTTCACTGTCATCGCTGCGATATACCGTTTAATTACTCTAAACTGAACAACTTGGCGGTGCCTCAATCGCAGGGACATTACTTGTTGTTTCTCAATAACGATACGGAAGTGATCACGCCCGATTGGATAGAGGCAATGGTGGAACAGGCTCAGCGTCCGGCGATCGGGGCAGTTGGGGCACTGTTGCTCTATCCCGATCAGACGGTACAACATGCTGGGGTTGTTTTGGGCATTGGCGATATTGCGGGGCATAGTCACAAATATTATCGGCTGGGCGATCATGGCTATTTTTCGCAGTTGGTGTCAGTGAATAACTATTCGGCCGTGACGGCGGCCTGCCTGCTGTGTCGGCGGGAGGTGTTTGAGCAGGTAGGCGGGTTTGATGAGGCGATCGCGGTGGCATTCAACGATGTGGATTTTTGCCTCAAGCTGAAGCAGCAGGGCTATCGCAATCTCTATTTACCCCATGTCATGCTGTATCACCATGAATCCAAGAGCCGTGGCATTGAGGACACGTTGGAAAAACAGCAGCGGTTTACCCAGGAGTTGGAGTTGATGAAAGCGCGATGGCAAGGGGTTTTACGACAGGATGAATGCTACAGTCCTCATCTGTCGCTAACTCGTGAAGATTACAGCTTGCGAGTTTAGATCGGTTATTTTTATTTGGGGTGGAAAAGGGTGATCATGGAAACGAGTTCTCATAACCAGTCTCAGCTTGCCGACCAACAGTCTCTTGATCGGCTACGGATGCGAGCCTTACAAAAAGGGAAGGGAACCGTTACGTTGCCATATGCTGTTAAGCAAGATGATCAAATCTTTGATTGGCAGTTCTACATTCACTATTACGAAGATTTAGTGAATATAGCAACCTACGAAGAAGCCTATGAGCATTGGATCGTGTTTGGGCAAATTGAGGGCAGATTTCCCAACGATACTGCGCTGAAGGAGCATTTATCTTTCAAGGCGCTTGATCTCCCTGAAGACTTCAATCCAGAACATTATTTACAGCTCAATCCAGATATTAAGCAGAGGTTCCTCAAGCACCAATACCGTGACATCAAGGCAATTGAGCATTATTTAGAGCATGGTCGTCACGAGAATCGCCCTTATCAAAGTGCATTTGACTGGCAGTTTTATATTCAATATTATGACGATCTAAAGGATGCTAAGACCTTTGAGGCAGCCTATGAGCACTGGCTGGCTTTTGGGCAGCAAGAGGGGCGATATTGTTCAGAAGCAAAGCTTAAAGATGCTCTCAACAAATACAGATTAGAGCTGCCGGAAAGTTTTAATTACCAAGTCTATTTACAGTTAAATCCCGACTTGGAGGCGAGATTTTCTACCAGCCCATACCAGGAAGCACAGGCAACTGAGCATTTTTTGAGATATGGCGCTTCTGAGGGACGAGCTTACTCAATTGATGCGATCGCGCGCGAGCAACTTGCTTTAACAGTGAGCCAAATTCGCAAAAAATTAGAAATTAAACCGCCCTACAAGATCTCAATCAAAATTTGCGCCCCTAATCTTCGAGAAGGATGTCAATGGGGAGATTTTCACTACGCTCATTCCCTCAAACGCGCTTTTGATCAACAAGGGCATCATTGCCGAATTGATTGTCAAGATACTTGGAATACTCCAGTTGCGCTTGAGGATGATATTGTAATTGCACTCCGTGGACGACATCGATACATCACCAAAGAGCACCAAGTTAATTTTCTATGGCTGATTAGTCATCCCGATCGAGTCGCTGACGAAGAATTAAATGAATACGACCACGTCTTTGTAGCATCTTACGAATATACCCAGAAACTCTCTAAGCGTCTAACAACGCAGGTTTCTTGTATGTATCAGTGTACTGATGCAACTCTATTCAATCCGATCGAAACACCTGAGGTACCTGCCTCGGAAATTCTTTTTGTCGGTAGCTCGCGTAATGTTTATCGGCCGATCGTTCGAGATGCAATTAATCTGGGCATCAACCTCTCAATCTATGGGCCACTTTGGGAAAAATTTGTGCCCTCATCTCTGATTAAAGGGGACTATATCTCTAACGACCAACTCTGTCATTATTACAGCAATTGCACGATCCTCTTGAACGATCATTGGGATACTATGCGTCAAGAGGGTTTTTTATCCAATCGACTATTTGATGCTAGCGGTTGCGGTACCTTTGTGATCACCGATGCCGTGCTTGGGTTAGAGCGGATCTTTTCGAATTGTATTGAGACTTATAGTAATCCCCAGGAACTCAAAGAAAAAATCTTATTTTATAGTCAGAACAAGACGGTTCGTTCGCAGAAAGCAGCAGAAGCAAGGCAAATCGTTTTAACGCATCACACATTTGATCATCGAGTGAAGCAATTTCTAGCAGCTTTTGATCAACTTCGATCGCTGCATGAAATCCGTTATCAGAAGTTAAATCGTCTTCTCTGGCAGGATGCAAACGGAGTTTATCTTCAAAACAGCATACCTGAAAAACTATCGATTGAAGTCGTTCGAGAAGAAGCGAAGATCCTACAACTCCGTTTCTTCCATGCCAATGTATCTAGCTTAGAGCATGGGATTTGCAATTATGGGTTTCATGAAGCTCCTATTTTCTACGAATGGATATGGCGTATTTCTCGAAAAAACCATAAATATGCTGATTTTGTAGCTAAATTTGTTGCTTCTGAGTTGAAACTGCTAGATTCTCTCTCTGCTTCTATTCCTGGCACTTGTGGGAAAGAATTACCACTGGTCAGTATTATCATGCCGACTTTTAACCGAGCCTATGTAATTGCCGACAGCATTCAAAGTGTCTTAGAACAAACCCACAAAAACTGGAAGCTTTTTATCTGTGATGATGGGAGTACGGACAACACGAAAGCAGTTGTTGAACAGTTTCAGGATGAAAGAATTCACTATTTTCAACTCCCTAAAGCCAATGGCTCATCAGCTCGCAACTTTGGCTTGAAGTATTCAAGCGGTGAATATATAGCATATCTAGATTCTGATAATATCTGGCATCCACAGCACCTCTCAATTTGTATCCAGAGTCTAGAGGCTAAGCCTCATGCTATGTCCTGCTATACAGGATATGTTGATACAGAGACAATTAGGAATAAGGTTGAGCTAAAAGAACTAACTTGCTACACATTTGATTATTACAAATTACTAAATCGAAATTTTATCGATTTGAACAGCTTCGTTCATCGTCGTTGTTTGTTCGATTGGCTCAGCGGTTTTGATGAGGAGCTACCTCGTCTACAAGATTGGGATTTAGTATTAAGATATACCTACTTATTTGATCCAGTTGTCATAGAAACCTATACGGTTTTTTATCGGCGCAATGTAGCTTGGAATCAGGTGACAAAGCTGTTTGCCAATGTTGATGTGAGAAGTATTGTTCAAGACAAAATATTCGATTTTATCGATCGGCCGTCATCCGTACTCCAACTGAAGCAGCCAGGTAACTCAAAAGTTTCATTATTATGTTCCACTCAGGATCAGAAGGATTGGCTGAAGGTATTAGCAATAGCAGATAGTTTGGTCAAGGTTCTGGATGTGCAGGTCGTAGCAGTCAGCTCACTTGATTTTCAGCGCAAAATGCAGACTTATTCCAATGTTAAAATTCACTGGATTCATGGTTTATCCAGCGATGAACTTTCGCCAGTCCAGATTATTAGAGAAAAACAATGTCAGCGACAGCTCAACCAAATTTTGAGTGCTATTAGTAATACGGTCACTCTACTGTTTACTGATAATTCTCTCTGCTTGATAGCTGCTGGATTAGCTTATTCCTTTCATCATCAACCCATCTCGATCCTCCATCAGCACTATCAAAAATTTCTAAGAGAATTAGAAGATCTTTCTAACTTAAATTATGACTTAAGCTACGATCGCGCCTTTTTTCAGAGCCTATCTATCAATAACTTTTTCAATTTTCAATCTATTCTTAATCAAATTAGAACACTGCCATTATCACACTTTATGGAGATCGCTAGCGAAAAAGAAACGTTCGACTCTGTTGCTATCGGTTCTACGATTACTGACTCTTTATCCCAGATCATTGACTCAAAGCAGACAGACTTTAGAGTTAGTTTGGGATTTTCTACCAAGGACTATGTGATTGCTTTTTGGGAGGAGAGCACAAACTACACAGCAGATGAATTACAAAACTTTAAAGCCAAGTTAAATAGCAAGCAATGTCAGGTTGTCGTATTAAGAAGATTGGAATTCGGCATATCAGATCAAAGCCCAGGTTGGGAAATTGATGATATAGACGGTTTGAAGATTGTTTTAGTGAAGAGTGAACAGCAAGCGATTAAGGCACTTATGGAGATTGATCTCTGCGTCCTTTGGGGAGGAATGGACGATAAAAGCAGGTTTCAACTTCCGCTTGAATTTATTTATTCCCTTGCTTGCAGTTGTATTCCGATCGTAAACACTGCACCGACATATCGTGAATTAGATCTGTTAAATTATTGTAAAGCAATACCCTATAAAAATTGGAGTAAATTGATAGAATGTTGCCGTTTGCTGCTAAATGATCCTCATAAGTTAGATAAACTGAAGAGAAATGCGCAGAGGCTATATTCTCTTAAATTCTCGCAAAAAGTAGTACGAGAAAAAATTAAATATCTTATTTTTGATAGTTGCCGTCGAATGTTTCAGTCTCCTCTCAAGCTTCAGTCATCTGCCGAAGCAGCACTCAATGATGGGGGACGAACTCCTCTATTCAATCAGATCAACTCATTAACATAATGAAATTAGCATGATGAAAGATACAATTTTTATGCGGTTGAGCCCAGAACATGATCAAGGCATCAAAAAAGTTCAGTTTGGTTGTGGCCCCAAAAATATCCTGACTCACTGGTGGAATGTCGATATTCGATCATTCCCTGGGATTGACGAAACCTTGGATGCCACGCAACCTTGGAAATATAAAAATTTAGACTTTGTATACGGAGAGCATTTCCTGGAACATCTAACGTTAGATGGTGCTATCTCTTTCTTGCAAAATGCTTGGCAGAGTCTTAAAGCAGGAGGAATGATTCGGCTTTCTACCCCTGCGTTAGAATGGGTTCTTTCGACTCATTTCGATCTTTCAGATTCCACGCCCCAAAATCGGATTCGATCCACTTTTGCCATGAATCGTGCCTTTCATGGCTGGGGGCATCAGTTTTTATATTCAAAAGAATTTCTGTTCGATTTATTGGAGAACTTGGGTTACACCAATATCCAATTCTGTGAATATGGTAGTAGCACACATCCAGAACTATCCGATATGGAACGTCATGGTGGCTATAAAATTCACAATGGTTATCCGAGCGTCTGGATTGTCGAGGCAACCAAAGGGAGCCAGCCTCCTCAAGACGGGCTCTCCAATTATCTGCATTTCATCGAAAAGCAATACATGATTTACGTGAGAGGCGGACACTAAATTAGCTGAATCCTGTCCAAACTGCTAGATCTCTGCCTGTATAATTCGCTAAAAACTCGATTGCAGGTTGATAAAATTCTACACAAGCCGCATATACATCAGGCGATAGAGACATTCGATCGCCCTGCATCGATGGATCAGCCAATAGTCTATCTGGAATTTGATCGAAGAAGTCAGCCGAAACTCCGATCGTCTCACAGCAATGATGCAAAATGTCGCGATAGCCAGTTGCAAGATCATCAAAAAACAAGATATGTAGCTGTTCGGGCTTAAAATAGGTGAGCCAGTTTTGCAGGATTTGATCATATCGTCCCAATTCTGCGGTCTTCCCAGTGGTGATTCCTTTGATCGTTCTTTCGGGTGTCAGGGCAGCCATATCCATTTTGTAATACTTGTAGGTCATCTTGATCGCTGACCAGGCCCGATCGATCGGATTACGCACCATCAAAAATAGTTGAACATCGGGATGATGTTGTTTGAGCACAGCGATTTGCTCCAGCGGCATGATCGCGTATTCTGGTGTCATCTCACCACAAAGATACTGACTTAAATCGACCACAGGCCCATTCATAGCAGCATGATAAAGGTTACGATGCAGATCATCCAGGTAAAAGCGATGGTTCCAATGGTTGCCTTCCTTACCCACGGGGAAATAGAGGCGGGGATGCATTTTGAGCTTGTCAAATAGCCAAGTTGTGCCACATTTTTGGGATCCAATGCCAAGAAAATTAAGCATGACAGGTCGAGCTGAAAGCATCTGGTACAAGAGGAAGCAGGCATCCCAAAGTTTAATCGATCCTTCGTCAGGGCTGGCAGTCAGTTTAGGAAAATCAGCCGATTTGATGAAAAATCTCTCCAGCCTAGGCCATTTTTTATTTGAGTAAATAAAATTATATAAAACTCGATTCTTGTCCAGCCTGAAAGACCTCAGACTGGCATTTTACTGTAGGAGAAGTCCGTAGGAGATCATGATGATGAGAAATTACGCAGTTCTGGGATTTCCACCAATGCGGCTTGCAGTCGTAGGGCTGGTCGCAGGATTATTTTGGGCCGTCCCTGGGCTGGTCGGAGGTGCTGTGAAAGCCCAAGAAGCCCAATCGGAGTGGGTTACAGCATCGATCGATAATTTACGGCACTCTAGTGCCCAGTGGATTCAGGTTGATTTGTCGGATCAAGTTCTCGTCGCCTGGGAAGGAGATATACCCGTGTTTTCAATCAGTGTTTCCACTGGACGACCAGATGAGTCTACACCGAGCGGGGTTTATGAAATTGAAACGAAATACCGTACTGCCCGAATGCAGGGAGACACCTACGATATTCCAGATGTGCCATACACCATGTATTTTTCAGGGAGCTATGCGATCCACGGAGCTTACTGGCATGATAATTTTGGCTCACCGGTCAGTAGTGGTTGCATCAATGTGCCTTTAGAAGGTGCAGCATGGCTATTTGACTGGGCATCGACTGGAACCACTGTTGTTGTCCAGAATTAGCGATTTTTCTGCTTGACTGACGCGGATTCATAGTCTCGATCGACTCAGAAACCGCTTATTTCATTCATCGCAGCAGGAGGTCGGTTGTCCTGGTTAACCTTGATCTAGAGGTTAGCCAGGGGCGATCCAAATTTTAGGATTTTCAATCACCTGTCCCAACCCGATCGCTTCTTTAAAACAACAACAGCATCTAACACGTTTAGCCGAGTGACTTCCTCAATGTGACGATTTTAATCGGAGGTGATCTGATCAACCTTCAATGTAGAGAAAGGAGAATCAGTTGCAGTGCTCCCTGATCTTAGTGAGAGGAAATATCAACTAATGGTTTCGATGCTGTTGCACTTTGGAGAAACAAATTCACGTCAGGCTTAATCGGTGACCTCCTATCAAGATGAATTTGATTTTGAACTGATCGAGAAGCTGTTTAGCTTCAATTACTATATTAGCGCTTTTCCCAACCTAGAAGCGCCCTCCAGCTAAAAGTTTACATTGGGTGAGTCACCACATTAATGACTCACCCTGACATTCATCTTTACATTCTCAACTCAACTACTATGGTGCAAATGCATTCACTACCCCTGAAGCCAGCAAAGCACCTGCATTCGTGTTTTCCACCACAGCAACCAGGTTATTCACAACAATGATGCTATCCCCGATCAACTTTTGAAACGGCAAGATCACAAAAGTATCGTTAAAAACGCCATCGCCATTAAAGTCACCCGGTTCAATGATGTAAGAATCAGGATCAGCACTCAGATTCAGCCGATCCCCTTCGGCAAAACTGAAGTCTCTCACGATCGCGTAAGATTGATCCACCGTCGCCCGCGGATCCATCGTGCCGCCCAAATAGTTAGAAAGAATATCGAAGGTATCTAACCCTAACCCCCCGTAGAGTTCATCCCTCTCCGGCGTGCCAGAAGCAAATAGGCCGCTATGGGTTCTGATCGTATCATTGCCTGCACCACCGGATTGAAAGTCATCCCCCGAACCTCCGATGACTCGATCGTTGCCCGCATCACCAAACAGAAAGTCGCTGCCGCTTTCTCCGTTGACAAAATCAGCCCCTGCTTGACCGTAGACTTTGTCATTGCCACTGCCAGCATCGATCGTATCAGATCCGCTCCCCCCAAACACCGTATCATCACCACCACCACTGGCGATCCCATCGTTCCCTACACCGCCTCGGATGATATCAACGCCGCCATAGGTAGTAATTCGATCGTTGCCATCTCCACCGCTGATATTGTTGTTTCCACCAAAATCAAAAATAATGTCATTGCCGCTGCCGCCGTTAATGACATCATTGCCACTTCCTGTGGTTTCGCTGCCCATTGTAATTCGATCGTTTCCCTCTGCACCATTGACATCATTATTTCCACCAATGTCAGAGATAATATCATCACCTTCGTCCCCAAAAATGACATCATTGAACACACCACCATTCAGAATATCATTCTCGATCGTGCCAATAATATTCGCCATAAATGAATCTCCTTCACTATTGTCAATACCCAGTTCTAGCAAACTTGAATATTTCCCTCTAGCCAACAAAAGAGTAATGAGACAGAACGACCCTAATCACCTGCGGAGATGACTAGATACGAATCACACATTTTTAAGGGATATACATGAGAACACCAGAAACCAGTTCTGACTTAGATTTCAATAGCCTCACTGTTGCTCCGGACAGAATTGAATTACTTTCCCGTGAATTCTATTAAGAAGAATAAAGTATTATTTTTAATGGTCAGTCGGATCAGCGCAGGTTTCGGCGCAAGTCTTAGTCAAACAGCCCAAACAAAAATCGGCTCACCCAGACGAGGTCTCCGCCTGAATGAACCGATCGACTAGATGATCCAGTCTCAAAAGCTTAGCAAATGGTCAAAGCCTGCCTCATTTATGGAAGGAGCAGACTGAGCAGCGATCCTCAGCGCACTCCCAGCAATTCCACCTCAAAAATCAGGGTAGCATTGCCTGGAATCACGCCGCCCGCGCCCCGCGAGCCGTAGCCTAATTCAGGAGGAATAATTAAGCGGCGCTGACCACCGACTTTCATCGTGCTCAGTCCTTCATCCCAACCTTTGATCACCCGACCGCGACCGATCGGAAATTCAAAGGGCTGTCCTCGATCGAGAGAACTATCAAATTTGCGTCCATTTTCCAACGTGCCGGTGTAATGCACAGTCACTGTTTGTCCAGTTTGTGGCATTTCTCCGGTGCCCTCAACAATGTCGATATATTTCAACCCAGAGGGGGTCGTAACGATATTCTGGTTTTCAGCGGAATTGTCAGTCATAAGATTCGTAGTCGGAGTGGCTTGAGCCAGCAGTGAAGTAGAAGGGCTCGCCGCAGCATCGGTGCCCGGTGTCACAACTTGTGGAGCTGCTGTTTCTGGTACTGCTGTTTCTGGTACTAAAGTTCGGGGAGCTGCAACGGCTGCTTGTCCACGTCCGGTAAATTGGGCTACGACCAATACCACCACGCAAACCATCATGACACCGAAGCTGATCAGAATTTCCCGCACAACTCAACCTCCTGTGAAATTCAATCATCAGAAATAACAGGTCGATCGCCTGTTCCCCCCTAGTGTACGGCCTGAGGGAGTCTGCTTACTGACCTCTCCAGGTTTTCGAGGCGAGTCCATCCTCCCTGCCGCTAACGCCAGAGCTTGTTTTCCAAGTCGCGCACCTGTCGCTCTAATCGATCGAGCCGCCCACGCAGTTCATCCATTTCGTTTTGGCGCGGCACACCCAAATCTTGCAAAATATTGCGGAGTTGACGCTGAGCCTGGGATTCCCAATTGCTCTGCTCAGACTTCAATTGCTGCATCAGATCATTCACAAAACTACTGGCTTGGTCAGGATCAAGCTTGCCATCCCTCACCCACTGCTCGCTGACTTCCCGCAGTCGATCGGCCACCAGCGAAGTTGTACCGATGCCAATCATCAAGAGCTGTCTGAACAGGTTGTTAGTATCCATAGCGTGATTAATTTCTCCTCTTCCTCAAAACCTTGCTCAAGGGAGTTGCCAATTTTGCCGCCTGAAGTCATGATCAAGCTTGACTGCTCCCAGCCTACAGCCTTATTCTGGCAAATTTGGTTTTGAATGCAGTGATTTTTTCCATGCGGACTGCCCCACCCTCAAGGTGAGATATCCGTCGATCGATCGGTTCTAATTACCTATCCTAACGGCTCCTAACGATGGAAATTGAGTGGCTCAAATTTACCGTAGCGCCTGAACTGAGGGAGCAGTTTGTGCAAAAAGATGCCGAAATCTGGACGATGGCACTCTCCCGATACCCAGGATTTCTCAATAAGGAGGTCTGGATCAGTCCTGACCATCTTTCTGAGTTAGTTCTGGTTGTCCATTGGCAAAGTTTTGAACAGTGGCAGGCCATTCCTAAAGCTGAATTGGCGCGCATTGAGGCTGAATTTCAAGCAGCCATGGGAGACACCTATCAACTGGTTGAAGCCGGTCGCTATCAAGTCCGCAAGCGCTACCAAGGGCAATCCGGTTAGGATGATCAACTAGCAGGATCACCCTCCCTGGGCAATCCCGGCATCAATCCCATGATCAACTACGGTGTTGCCCTCTGAGTACCCTGCGCCTTTACCTTTGAAATGCTGATGCAATGCTGAGATGCCATGCCCACTTGCCCCCGCTGCCGTCAAACAGTTGATTCTCAAGCAATCACCTGCCCCTATTGCCGCACCGCACTTAAAGCCTATGGTCATCCTGGCATTCCGCTTTATCGGGCGGAGCAAGGCACCTATCTGTGTGAATCCTGTACCTATCATGCGGATGACACTTGCAATTTCCCCCAGCGCCCCTATGCGGAAGAATGCACGATGTATCATGACGGGACTCAACCCCTAGTAATAGAACGCCGATCGCCTACCCGGTTGACTCAATGGGTCGCCAGTTGGCGATATCGGCAAGAATGGTGGATCATCCTAGGACTTGTGGCGATCAGTATTTTGATCGCCCTCGCCAGTCGGTAAATGCTTCTCTGAGCACCAATATTTCCCCTACATTTACATTGCTGCTCCGCTTCCCCTACGGTAATTGAGGGCATTGATCGGTCGGCAATCTTAGATAACGCTGACATTCTTCTGGGGTCAACTGACGCACGGTGCGATCGGCGGCTAGTTTCAATAGCATTTCCGGAGTAGCTGCCCAAAGGTTCACCTGCCCCGTTGCCGTCACCGTCGCCACATATTGACCATCGGGACTAAAAGTAGCTTGTTCAATTGCCGCGATCGGTTGGCCGGATTGATCAGCCTCAGCCGTTTCCAGAGTTACATCTTTGGGCAGGCTGGTCACTTGAGGGGGGGTTAACACCGCTTCTTCCGCTCCCGATTCCGCATTCCACAGTCGAGCGGTTCCGTCGGCACTCGCCGTCACAACCCGCTGGCCATCCGGGCTGAAGCGCAGATCCAGAATTTCCCGCTGATGCCCTTGCAGCCGTGCCAAAGGTTTGCCGGTTTTCACCTGCCAGATCTGCGCTGTCCCATTCCAGCTTGCCGTAATCGCCCGTCCATCAGCATTGAGATCAACACTACTGACCGCATCAGCATGAGCCAAAATCTGAATCATCCGTCCGGTTGCAGCCTGCCAGATCCGGGCTGTTCGATCCCAACTCGCACTGATTACCCACTGGCCATCAGCACTAAAGCGAGCTTGCCGGATGGTTGCGCCATGGCCGCGAAACACCTGGTTGAGATCTCCGGTCGCGGTATACCAGGTACGGAGGGTCAAATCATCGGCAATTCCTAATAACTGTTGTCCATCGGGGCTAAACACAAGCTGACGAATAGCGATCGGGTCTCCCTGACTGGTTTCAGGCTGGCTGGACTGAATCACCTGGCTGACCGATCGAGCGGCATTCTCAGGCAAGGAGGCATTCGATCGCCAGTTTTGCAATTGATAGACTCTGCGCAGCGATCGATCGGACTGGATCTGATAGAGGGATATCCGTCCCTGTAAATCGGCTGTAGCCAGCCAACGACCATCCGCACTGAGTGCCTTACTGGTAATCGCAGTTGAATCAATCGCATCGGAAGCCGTAGAGGCAGAACCGACCGAAAGAACAGTCTCTCGGACATTCAGCGACCGAGAGAGTTGATCAGAAGATGAGTTGGATGGATGGTCAGCAAATTGACTCAATAACCGGCTCGGCAACTGGTTGGGTAACTGAGCAAATCCGGTTTTGATCAACCTGGGGGATGCCATTGTCCGGTGCATGAACCACCCCAGCTTTTCTCGCCAAGTATTCTCCTGATCGCTTCGTTGATCGATCGGCACAGCTACCGCATGACTGCCAGAGAATCCAGCTTGCGCCATTTGCGGCAAGGTCGGTGGATCGGTGCGGATTTGCCAGCGTTGGAGCTGACCCTGCGGATCAATGCCGATTAGCTGAGTCGCAATCGAGGCAACCGAGCCAGGGGCAGTCGGCGAAGCAGATGGGATCGAAGCAGGGGAATTCCTTGCTGCTTGCCAGGGTTTCCAGGCACCCAAGCGAGACAATCGAGCCATCCAGGAGACAGAATTCTGGGTGGGTAAGTGCCGAGCCGGTAATTGAGCAGGTAAACTATCGACCACCGATCGAGGCGATGTCTGGATCGCAGCCGTTAATTCTTTAGATTGGGCGACTCTCGCCTCCGAGGGCAAGCTTGAGGTTATTTCAGAGGTAGGAGTGGCGATCGGCTGAGCAGGCAGGGTTTGCGTGGGTAAGAGGGTTTGATTCGGTAAGAAAGTTAGGGGTAGGGTTTGATCGGTGCGGAACGCAGGTAATTCGCTCCCCGGCGTTGCAGCCCATAGCCGTACTGCACCATCCTGACTCGCAGTCACGACATAGGTGCCATCTGGGCTAAACTGTAGCGCCGAAATCGGTTGGCGATGCCCCGTTAACTGACCAATTAAGGCTCCGGTTGAGCCCGCCCACAGCGTAGCCCCATATCGCCCGCTGTTGGGGTCAGGTTGGTTGACCGTGGTGACGATCGAATGATGGTTGAGCGCAAGTTGTACCGATCCGACCTGCTCGGCTTGACCAGGGACTGCGGTTTTATCGTCTGCAATGGGACGGGGCAATTGGATGCGCACCTGTTCAGTAGCGATATCCCACACCCAAACCTGTTGATCGCGATCAATCAGGGCGACCACGGCATCCTCGCCTAACTCAAACTGTTGCATGGGTGGCAATTGAATGGGTGGCAATTGAATGGGTGGCAATGGCGGTGCATTCACTGGAGTAGGGGAGGTGGATGTAGTCCCCAGAGAGGTCGGCCGATTTGCACCGGAGATCTGCCGCTGCAATTGCCCCGTTTGTCGATCCCAAATGCGCACAGCACCGGCTTTGTCGCGCGTGATAATCCAGCGATCGACCTGCTGATCCGAGGGACTCAACGCCACTTGCTCGACCACTTCGGGGTGGGTCAGGGTTTGCAGCAGATCGAGTTTAATGCCGCGATCCAGCGGCACAATCTGCCAGAGCTGGGCCGTGCCATCCTCAGAGCCGGTGAGCACCTGATCGGCCGTTGCACTCAATACCATTTGGCGGAGAGCGGGATTCGGCATAAGCTGGGCTTGCAACTGCCCAGTCGCAACTTCCCAAATCATCACCCGGCGATCGGCTGCCAGACCCACGAGCCAGCGCCCCGAAGCACTAAACTCAACTTGTCGCAGGGCTGTTGATCCAGCCAAGTCCTGTACTTTTTGCCCCGTCTCTACTGACCACAGTTGCACCCTGGCAGTGCTCGGATCGATCGCCGCGAGCTGCTGCCCATCTGGGCTAAACACCATAGATGGTAGCGAGGATGGCGCGGTTGGAGAGGAGCTAACCGGAGGACGGTTGGATTGTTCTGAAGGGAAGCCTACCGGGTTGAGAATTTTTTCTGCTTGCAGCACCTGATTGTGAATCGTCTGAGGATCCAGGTTCCACAGCCGAATTTCACCCGATGCATCGGCAGTCGCGAGATAGCGTCGATCGGGACTAAATCGAATTTGCTGGATCGGACGCTGGTGTCCTGGCAACTCTGACTGAAGCTGTAATTTTTGTAGAGCCTTGCGTAAACTGGCTTGCGCTTCATAGCTGGCGGGTTGGGCAGCCGCTGCAAACCGACTAATCAACAAGGCCGTCATCGGGTCGGCATGGGGGTCTTGGATCACCGCTTGGGCAATGGCAGCGCGTTCTCGGGCGATCGACTGCTGGAGCTGGTCATCTTTTTCGGTTTGGGTACGCACCACTCCGTAATATTGGGTAAACACGATCGTTAAGGAAGCCACAAGCAACGAGGGAATGCCCCACTGCAACCGGCGCGATGCTCGTCTGACTCGCCGACATTCTAGACAGCTCACCTGAATAAACTGTTGGGCCAGGGACGATAGCTCTGCCGCATTCAGTTTCAAGAAGTCTTCCGCATCCCGCAGGCGTAAACCATGGAGCAGATAATCACCCGTGGTCGGCTCACCCGCTTGATGCCACTCCAGAGCAGCCTGCTCAATTCGTCGCTGCCGACGCAACATCTCCCGCTGTTCCTCCAACCAATTGCGCAGCAAGATCCAACTGCGAATCAGCGCTTCATGGGCCACATCAACCATTTCTTGAAGGTCACTCGATCGCAGATCACTTGAGCGAAGATCACTTGATCGCACCGTCTCCCCAGCAGGATCGCCTGTCTCTTGCAGTTCTGCTCCTACCCGTTTTGCAGACAGTCCACCATCCAGGAAGCTCACTGGCGATGGGACAACCGGGGATGAGGTAACCGGGGATGAGGTAACCGGGGATGAGGCAACGGGTGAGGGGAAGGATGTTGCACAATGAGCGGAATTCTCCGAAGACTCTTGAGCCGCAAGATTGGCCTGGCTAATCACAATTAGCTTAGCGGCCACTAGCTTTTCCAACACCTGATTCACTAACACAGCGGGAAAGGCCGGACTGACCAACTCCGACTTCAAGACCCGGCGGCGCGTATCTTCTGTGCCTTCGCCTAATTGAGTCAGGGATAGAAAAATCCGTTTGGCAATGGCTTGCTCTTCCGGGCTCAACTGCTCAAACAGATCGGTGGCGCGTTTTTGCAAGGTGCCACGAATGCCGCCCAGGGCTTGGTAAGCATCCAGCGTCAAGCGAGCCGATCCATCCGGGCCCAGCCGCCGATCCTGCCACAGTTCTAACAGCGTGTATTGCAGCAGCGGCAACTCACCGGGTGCGCCAATTACATCCATCATCATGGTATAGACCAGGTTAGGCTCGCAAGTTAGCCCGACCTTTTGGGCCGGACGCATAATCGCCGCTTTGATCTGCTCATATTTCAACGGCACAACCGCTAACTGATGCGGGAAAATCTGCTGGGATAACCCTTCATACAACGAGCATTTGCCCAGAAAATCCGATCGCAGCCCAATCACCACATTGAAGCAATCTTTTAACTGATCCAATGCACCAATCAAACAATCAAAAAACTCCTGCCGCTCTCGTTCTGCCTGGGAGCCATGGGAGAGGGTAAAGACTTCCTCAAACTGATCGATCGCCAGCAGAAACCGGGGGCGCAATTCCGGCAGTAGTCCGGCAGTGGTGCCAGATTCGGGCAAACTGGCTCGCACCAACTGGGCCAATCCAGTCCCACCCGCTTGCAGGAAAGTTTCGGCCCTGCGCAATTGCTCTGCCCGTTCTAGATCACTCACCTCCGGATCAATGAAAGCGGCGGCCAGGCTTTTCAACGGATTCTCGGTTGGGGTGATCAGTTTCACCTTCCAATGCTGACTACCGGGCACAGCCCGACCCTGTCGCAGTTGGGCCAGCAGCCCCGCCCGGATCAGGGAAGATTTACCGCTGCCGGAAGCACCTGTTACCGCCACAAAAGATGCCTGTGTGACTTTTTGGAGTAGTTGTGCCGTCAGGTCTTCGCGGCCAAAGAAGTAGTCTGCTTGGGATTCTTCAAAACAATCCAAGCCTTGATAGGGGCAGATCGCCTCCGTTTCAGGCTGACTGGCGATCCCCGATCCACTGCCTTCACCAACCCCACAGCGAGTCAGAATAATCTCACTGCCAGAGCTTTCAAATAAGGGTTGCTGGATCTCACCTTTCAGAGCATGGTTGACCCAATCGGTGAGTGAGTGGTTGGTGATCATGCCACTCGGCAACCGATTCGGATCCAACCCCGTCAACAATGCCTCAGTGAACACACTAAACTCACTGTTGAGGGATTCATAAGCAGTTTCAGAGTCACGGGAGGCGGCCATGAATAGACGATCGGTTCCGGGATGGGCACCAGGATCAGCTTCTAAAAAGTTCAGTAGTTCGCCACTGTGGCAGCAGTCCAGCAAAATCACCCGTTGTCGCACCGGACTTTCTTGCAACAGACGACGCAACCAGAACAGGGACAACCCATAAAACCCCTGATCAGGATTGGAGTCGCTCAGGGCCAAGTAGCCTTCTTGAATCCCGGCATCTCGCTGGATACCGTGACCAGAGAAGTAAAACAGAGCCGTCTGAGGAACCGATCGCCCCTTCGGCTTAAACAGATTAATTAAGGCTGTTTCTAGCTCCCGCAGGGTAACTGGCGTTTTCTGACCAATCTGGGGCTTGCCGTTTTGAATCACCTCCGGCAACCGATGGACTCGAAACTCGCCCTGCATGTGCAGCCGTTGAGCGATGGCCTCTGCATCCCTCGCTGGAGCTTTCAAGCTGGGCAAATACTGATAGGTATTAATCCCGACTACCAAAGCATCCCGTGACATTGATACACCCTCTACAGAAATAAAACGAACCAAGCGCTAGGAGCCAACCTGAGCAAACCCGTTAACCACTCTAGCTATTGACCAAGCAGCTAAAACCAAGATTCCATGCATCAGACCGATACTGCTGAGACCCAGTTATCCACTTCCGTACTTTGCCGGGCCTGAGGAATTGAATTGAGTTTGCAGTGATGTTGAAAATCATCTTTTCGATCTTGATCATCTGGGAAGCGTGACATAGATCACCTTTTATTTGTGATAGAAGTAATTCTCAAATCTTGATTGATTTGAACTCAAAAAATAACAGGGAAAAAGTGAGAACTGAAGGAACATCTAATTCGATTTTTTGACAGAGAAATAGCTAGATATCTATGACCATATCTAACTCATCAATCACTCGCAAAGGGGGTAAGAGCCCCTTCCTATAGGATTTTTAGCCTACTTAAAGTCTCAGAAAAAACTCGAAAAAATTAATTTCGAATAATGTTAACCGTTGAAATACGGAGATTTTAAATTTGTCATCATTACCCTATTGAGACTCACAAAAATAAATTCGCCTTTGCAAGAATAAAATTTCAGTAATTTCTCTGAGCACTGATCTAAAACACCAGTAAAGGTGACCTGAATCCTCGCAACTCTTACTCATAAATTGTCACTAATCTGCTCAGTGGCACTTCTTTGAAGTATTAAGTTTTCTCTGTTGAGACTCGGTATTCTCAAGCGAAAAGTTGAGCAAAATTCTTAAGGACTGCTCTGGAGGCTGATTGACTGACAAATCTTTTCCCCTCATCCCTCGAAGGGACTTGCAATCAAATCCTGGTTCGAAAGCCCCTCGCCCGCTCTGGGAGAGGGGTTGGGGTGAGGGTAGTTTGAGTTTTGTCAGTCAATCAGGCTCTGGAGGAGTGCATGACAGATGAGGGATAGAATTGCTAGAATTTACCAGGCTTAAGAAAGCCTCTTTACCAGCCCCTGAACCAGTCTCTGACCAGAAATCTGCGGGTCAATGTCATGTGCTTACTACCCATTCAGAGCAGTGGTATAGGCTTGATGGAGCCGTTGCACATAGTTTTGCATACTAAACGTTTTCGCATTCACTGTCCCTGCTCGCACCAACTGGCTCCGCAGATGGGGATCGCCTAGCAAGGTTTCCAGCTTATCCTGGATATCTCGCACGTTATAGGGATCAACATACAGGGCGGCATCCCCACAAATCTCAGGTAGACAGGATAGATTTGAGGTGATGACCGGGCAACCAAAATTCATTGCTTCAAGGGGCGGCAATCCAAAGCCTTCGTACAGGGAAGGAAAGACCAAACAATAGGCACCCCGGTAGATATAGCGCAAACTATCCGCAGAAATATACTCTAGTAGTTTGACTTTCTTTTTATTGTCTTTCCCTTCGAACATGAAAGCTGTTCTACCCAATTCATCTTCCCATAGCCAACCCTTTTTCCCAACAATCACCAGCGGCATATCTACATCCATCGAAGCGTAGGCATCCAGCAGTCGCCCAACATTCTTCTTGGGTTCGATCGCGCCCACAAACAGCAGATAGTTTTGATACTCTAAACCGTAGCGTCGCAGAAAAAACTCTACTTCCTCATCGGTGGCTTCTAAAGGTGGCAGGGCGATCGGTTGATAAGTCACGATGATTTTAGCAGGATCAACATCGTAATAGGTGAGGATATCTTGTTTAGAATTTTCAGATACGGTGATGGTCACCGCTGAGTCTTTCAGCGAGTCGCGCAGTTTATTGTAAAAGACCTTCTTGCTATCCAAGGTGGCATAGGGTAGCCGCAATGGAATCAGATCATGAATTGTGGTGATTTTTTTCGCGCCTCGCACATTCATTGGCAAGGGGTAAGTGGCATGCCAGACATCAACTTTTTCTGCAATTGAAATCTGAGTCGTCAGCTTCAGACGGCTATATAATCCATTCGCCAAGTCATAACATTGCGGCAAACTGAAGGAAGTGGCATATTTTAAGAAATCTTCGGTGTATTTGCCCCGTTTCACCACTAACCCAGCAAACGATTTACGACGTTTAGCCCGATAGAAGGGAGATAGGGATTTCAGCAACCATTTTCCTAACGTGATCCAGTCTTGGCGATCGGACTGATTATCGAAGAAAAACACCTCATCCAGGATCGGATTCGATCGATAGCCGCCCCGACTGAGCAAAATATCGACCGAGGCTCCCAGTTGATTCAGTCCTTCCATCAAACTTAATCCATAGGTTTTGATGCCAGTGCCTTTAGTGAGCTGCAAGTTGTAACCATCTACCAAAACTTTGACATCCTGCAAACTCAGATCGGCAGCCAGCGGTTGGGAGACAGCAGGATTCACAACGGGGGTCGATCGATCGGGAGGAGTCGAGAATTGGAGCGGCACTGATCCAGTGGATAGAGACGGCATCTGCGGGGCTGAACTTAAAATTGTCTCTAGATCGACTGCCCTGCTGGGATCGAGTTGGGTGACCAAACCCGGTAGACAAGCCACCTGCCCGCCTTGTTTGAGAATTGATCGGGGCGACCAAGCCGTAATCCACCAATCCGCATCGCTGCTTTGTCCAGCGGCCAGTTGAGATTGGGAATAGAGCGGCGGCACTGGCAAAACCCCCTGCCAATAGTCGCGGTGAGCATGGAGGTGAACGCCTGAGGTAGCTTGTTTCAATAAGATCCGGTAATCTCCGATCGGCTGACTCCCAACACTCGCATGTTCAGGCGCATCATATCCGGTCAACAGTGGGAAGTTTTGCGGATGCTGCACCGCTTCCAGCCCTCGACGCAACTCAGCTTGAACCTGCACATTATCCTGAAAGCAGGAAATCCACTGAATTTCTGGCTGGGTTAACCAATAGCCCACGCCCACATTGATCGCCGCCGCCGCCCCTTGATGGGTAGGCAATGCCAGCAGTTGCGCTCCATATTGCTCAACCAAAATCTGATTTGCTGTACGGTGGGGTTCGATCGATCCATCATCCACCACCACCATGGGGATTTTCAGATCGGCGATGGCAGCCAAGGAGCGAGCGAGCAGCCCCGCCTGATTATGGGTCACCATGACAGCCGCCCATCTCGGTTGAGTGCGCGACTCTAGTTTGACCGATCGCTGTTGCACGGCTAGCAGCAAGGCTTTCAGGTCATTCTCATCCGGTGAGGGCAACTTCAAGTCTGTCTGGGCATACACCACAAATACGGCATTGCCATAGACAGGCTGAAACCGATCGAGCACTTCCAACGCCAAGGTAGGATCGATTTCGGAAAGCATCGCCTTATGAAACACCACAAATCCGAAATGATTAACCGGCAGCCGCGTAGAAACATTGTAGGGATAGGTTTGGGCCGGAAACATCTCCAGAAAGTCGATCGGAGCCAGGATCGCATCCGTCGGCTGAGCATATTGCTTCAGGAAAGCTTGCACATCAAGCCATTGGGGATCGGCGGGAAAACTCATAGGATAATCGGGAATCAGTTGCAACGGCGCAAAGACGCTAACGGGCAATCTACCATAAGTCGGTAGGCCAAATTATTTTAAAGCTCCGGAGCATTCACCACTCGCATCAATCAGCCAGTTACCAGTGGGGGTTTTCCAGTTTTGCGATCGTTTGATTTGTGAAATTATGATTGGCTGCAATTTGATTGGCTGCGATTTTAATGAATCTGTCAGGGTAATTCTGTTTCCGGATCCAGAATTCGATAATCCTGATGCTTCCGAGTGAGGTTAGGGTTGTAGTAGGGATCGCGCTGCATCCAGGTTGCCCACCGCTGCTGCATCCAGTCCGTTTCACGGAAGAAGCGCGCCTGTTTTTCCGGCGAAACATCTTGACCACGACTCTTCGATTCATAGTGGTAAAGTTGCACATGGGGCAGGTAGACATTGTGCAGCCCGCGTTCCCGAAATTTAAGACAAAGATCGATATCGTTGTAGGACACAGCTAGCTGTTCTTCAAAGCCTCCCACGGCTTCAAATACCTCTCGACGACACATCAGGCAAGCCCCCGTTACGGCCGAATAGTTACAGATACTCACAATTTGTCCCATATAACCAAAGGCATCGGCGGGGTAATGCTTATGACCATGTCCGGTAGAGGCAGCGATCCCCAAGACAACCCCTGCATGTTGAATCGTTTGATCCGGATAGAGTAACTTTGCCCCCACTGCCCCGATCGATGACCGTTGTGCCTGCTCCACCATCGCCGTGATCCAATCAGGAGTAATAATCGTAACATCATTATTGAGAAAGAGAAAATATTCACCTTGCGCTTTGGTAACGGCAAAGTTATTAATTTTGGAATAGTTAAACGGAATATCAAGGGAATAGTATCGGAACCGATCGGGTTGCAGATTCTGCCACTTCTGAAGAATGGTTTGGGTTTCGGGTTCAATGCTACCATTGTCGATCACAATCACTTCATAGGCAGGATAGGTCGTTTGGGAAAAAATGGAATTTAAACAGGCATCCAGCATCTCGCCCAGATCGCGGGTAGGAATGATCACGCTAACCAATTGAGGATGGGTGATCTGATAACGGATCAGATAATGTCCTGGATGTTGTGGGATAGGCAGCACCTGACCCGGTTCACCGCGACGCACCAAAGCTTCTGCTAACGCCCGTTGAGAAGCATCATAGGCATAGGGTTTAGCAGCGGCACTCTGGGCGATCGAGTCCGGATGAATGCGCCAGTGATAGAGAATTTTAGGGATATGAAAAATTCGATCGGTCTGCTCGGTAAACCGTAGTACCAGATCATAATCCTGACTCCCTTCATAGCCCGGTCGAAATCCGCCAATTTGCTGGACGATCGCCCGCCGATAGACCCCCAGATGACAGGTATACATGCGACACAGAAAAGAATCTGGAGCCCAGTCTGGCTTAAAAGCAGGATTTTTCAAGTGGCCCTGCTCATCTAGCTTATCTTCATCGGAGTAGATCAGATCGGCTTCGGAATGGCGATTCAGAAGCAACACCACTTCATACAAGGCATCTGGGGTGAGTAAATCATCGTGATCGAGCAAGGCAATATATTCACCTGTTGCTAACTCTAAGGCGGAATTCGAGCAGCGTGCAATATGCCCATTTTCCGATCGCTGCATCACTTTAATGCGGGCATCTCTTGCTGCATAGTCCTGTAAAATCGTTTGCACTTGGGGTTCGGTAGAGGCATCATCCGCCAAACACAGTTCCCAATGGGGATAGATTTGATGCAAAACAGACTCGATCGCTTCTTGCAAGAATACTGCTGGTGTATTGTAAACGGGTACAATCACACTGATCACAGGTTTGTAGGGTAGGATGCTCACCGTTTCTGCCATGCGCTGATAATCAGCAGAACGAGGGGCATAATATCGCTGCCAGCGATCGTAGGGAGACTCCTCTGGAATGGGTGGCGGTGGCTCGATCGGAGGCAATTCCGGTAGTTCTGGTTGCCAATCGAGTGCATCTTGCCGACCCAACAGTTGATTTTTCAAGCGGATCCAACGATTCCGCAATTGCCAGAATTTACTGGTTTCGATCGCTTGTAGCCGTCCTTTGTATTGATCGCGTTCGGCTTCAGCCAGTTGTTTTTCACGTTCGGTTTGCTGAAGTTGGCTTTGTAGAGGCTGAAGGTTTTGCTGAAGTTGCCGAACTTGGCGACGCAATTCAGTGATCTGATATCGATCAGTCATGGTAAGGATTGGAGGCAGCGAGGATTAAAGGGAGTGCGGGAGATTCGCTGATGTTCATCGCTCATTGCTGGGCAAGCCTACTGCCTTTTTGAACCGAAACCAGGATTGCCGCAGTTTCCAAAATTTGCTGGTTTCCATCGCCGCAATTCGGTTTTGGGCATCCTGCAACTGGCTTTGACCTGAGAGAGTTGTTGCTCCAACTGATTCAGTTGTCGTTGATAATCAGCCTGGATTACTGGGCTCAAATGTACATCTACCGAGGTATCAACTCCTCCGGCTACTGCATCTCCCAAGATAGTTGGGAGCCGAGATGACCATTCTCCTTTAAAGATATCGATCGTTTCCCGGATACTGGGGGCAAGGGTTGTATATTGATCGAGAATATCCATGACTATTCCTCTCTGATACTATAATTACAGGCCATACGAGTTAGATGAGGGCTATAACATGGATCATTTTCAAAAATTGTTTTCCACTTTTGCCTCATCTGCTCACATTCTCGATCGTATCTAGCTTGTTTTTCAGGAGAATCTTCATAGCCTCGACTCTTAGATTCGTAATGATAGAGCTTGGCATGGGGAGTAAATAAGTTATTATATCCCTGCTCACGAATTTTCAGGCAGAGGTCAATATCATTCAATGCAACTGCCAAAGTTTCATTAAAACCATCAACTGCTTCAAAAACCGATCGTCTACACATTAGACAAGCACCCGTTACTGCTGAATAATTAGTCGTTGTTAGCAGTTGACCAAAATAGCCAGGAGAATCAATAGGAAAGTGGCTAAAAGCATGTCCTGCGAAGGGGCCAACCCCAACAACAACTCCAGCGTGTTGAACAACATCATCTGGATAGAGGAGGAGAGCACCTACTGCACCTACTGATGGGCGTTGTGCTTGTTCCACCATCGCCTCTAACCAATCATTAGTAATAACCTCTGTATCATTATTCAGAAAAATTAAATATTCACCCAATGCTTCACTAGCTCCATAATTATTCAACTTAGAATAATTAAATGGAATATCCAGAGGAAGACATCGAAACCGTTCAGGCTCTTCCTTTTGCCATTGTTTGATAACTGTTTGCGTATATTCTTCAATGCTACCGTTGTCAATCAAAACAACTTCATAATTTGGATAAGTTGTTTTGGTAAAAATAGAGGTCAAACATTGATCTAGAATCTCTCCTAGATCTCGTGTTGGGATAATAATGCTGACCTTACCAAGTTCCGTAATTTGGTATCGAACATGATAAAACCCCAGGTATTCTGGTACATGTTCAACTGTGGCTATTTCGCCGCGCCGTTTTAGAGCTTCACCAAGTGCTTTCTTCGCAGCAATATAGGCATAAGGCTTTGCATCCGAGGTACTTGCCGTAGACTGATGATGAACCCGCCAGTGGTAAAGCACTTTAGGAATATGAAAGATTCGATCGGTTTCTTCTGTAAAGCGCAGTACCAGATCGTAATCCTGGCTACCTTCATAGCCCACTCGGAATCCACCGATTTTGGTCACAATGGATCGGCGGTAAACCCCTAAATGGCAGGTATACATGCGAGTGAGAAAAGAGTCTGGACACCAATCAGGCTTGAAGAAGGGATCGTGCCGATTTCCCAACTCATCAATTTTGTCTTCATCCGAGTAGATCATATCCGCCTCTGGATGCTGATTAAGCAACAAAGCAACTTCATAAAGTGCTTCAGGACGGAGCATATCGTCATGATCGAGGAGGGCAATGAACTCTCCTGTTGCCAAGTCTAATGCAGAATTAGAGGAACGTGAGATGTGTCCGTTGGCATCTCGAAACACTACTTTGATACGCTGATCTTGAACAGCATACTCTTCCAAAATTGTTCGAACATGGGGTTGGGTTGAAGCATCATCTGCAATACACAGTTCCCAATATGGATAGATTTGACCAACAACAGAGTCGATCGTTGCATATAGAAATTCTTCTGGTGTGTTGTAGGTAGGAACAAGAATACTGATCAGGGGCTTTGCAGGTAGAATCTCCACCAGCTCTTTCATCCGTTGATAGTCACTGGTTCGAGGTTCATGATGTTTTTGCCAACGTTCATAAGGCTGCTCTGTGCTAGCAGTAGGACGCGACTTGGGAGCTGGTTGCTCCGGGGGAAGTTGAGGTAACTCCGATCGTATCGGTTGGGGAAAAGGAGTTTCAGGTAACCAAAAAGGACTTTCTTTACTACCCAACAATTGATTTTTTAACAGCATCCATTGCATTCGCAACTGCCAGAATTTGCTGCTTTCGATCGCCTGTAGCCTGCCTCGATATTGATCGCGCTCAGTGGTTGCAAACTGAAGCTCTAGATCACGAAACCGCAGTTCAGCCTCGACTTGTTCTAATTGTCTTTGTAGTCGATCGCGCTGCAATCTAAGCTGCTTTCTTTGCTTTGTTTGTTCTTGATCACTTCTTCTCGCTTGTTCCAGTTGCGCTTGAAGGCGCTCAATCTGTTGAGTGAGACGATGAATTTGCTTCGCTTGCTGCTCTTGGATCGATGGCTGAGATCGCTGAGGATAGCCAAACAACAGATCAGGAGGATTATGTTTTTGAACAAGCGGCTTGAACTTTTGTTTGAAATATTCAGCAAAAGTTTGAGTATATAAATTAGTAATATTGATCATCGAGCCAGAGTGAACTCGATATTCACTTAAAATTTCTGGGATAAACTGACAGGAGTAACCTGCCTGAGCTAACTTTAGCCATAGATCATAATCTTCCCAACCAAACCAGCCATACTGAATCAGCTCAGTTGAATA
This sequence comes from Elainella sp. Prado103, assembly GCA_025454395.1. GTDB lineage: Bacteria > Cyanobacteriota > Cyanobacteriia > Elainellales > Elainellaceae > Elainella. The sequence continues at coordinate 5,118 of JALOOM010000022.1, read as the reverse complement.
CCCACCAACTGATAATAGAATCTGGCGATCGAGCATTGCCATCGCATCAATGTAAGGATACTGCACTAATTCATGCACATCCCAAGCTTGACAGGAGGTTAGTCCATCTTCTTTACTGGTCGAATCTAGAAATCGTTGGATTGTGTTGTAAACGGCTGCATACTGGGAATCTCGAATTGTCTGATATAGGACTGATAAGCAATTAGGACGAATCAGGTTATCGGCATCTAGAATAAACATGTAGGGAGCACGCGCCAAGCTTAGTCCCAAATTTCTGGCATCAGCCAAGCCCGTGTTGAGATGTTTGTTAACCAGGCAAATCGGAATCTCCGGATGCTGGTTGAGATAATCTTCAACGAGTTGAGCGGAGTTGTCAGTTGAGCAATCATTAATGACTATGATCTCAAATCCACCTGGAAGCTCTGTTGATTGGGAAGCACAGACACTATCGAGACAGGTACGAATATACGCAGCATAATTATAGAGTGTCACCAACACCGAGACAGAAGGTTCAAATTGGCGCTCATATTGAACATTACTAACCTTTGAGAAGTAGGTGTCATTTACTCATTAGAAGGTAAGTGCAGTATTTGTTTGATCTTGAACCAAACCTTACGTAGTTTCCAAAACTTGCTGGTCTCCATTGCGTTGATTCTATCTTTTACTTGCTTCAGTTCTTGTTGAAGATCATTTAATACTCTTTGAGTTTCATTTAACCTTTTCTGAGTCTGATTTGCCTTCTGTCTAACCTCTTTCAGCCTCAATTGAAGATAAGGAATGCGCTGCTCTGCCTGTCCATAGACATATTTACTAGCACCAATGCTATTAATTAGAAGACGTTGAAGCCAAAGAGGCTGATCTTTCAAATATGGCGTAATTGCGAAAAGATGGTTACCATATCGACTAGTAGTTCGAGTTAAACTATCTGAGCGATGACGATACAGAAATAGAAACTCAGGAATTACATCAAGACTATAGCCAAGTAAACTCAAGCGAGTCAAAAACTCCCAGTCCTCCCACGTATGAGTTTTACTCTCTTTAAATCCGCCTAAGAACTCAAAAACAGAACGTTTAATAATAAAATTTGCGTCACCAAAAATATTTTCGTATATCCCGGCTTCCGTGCAATTTCCAACTGGCATATACGCATAAGAATAAATTTGAGAAAATGGTTCATGATCAGTATCAAAAGCACGAAAATAGCTAGTTAAGCAATCAATGTTGGAACTCAGAGCACCTTTGACCATCCTGTCCAACATTTCAGGTTCAGCTACATTATCAGCATCTACAAAAGCTATATAATCTCCCTGAGAATGACAAACGCCGAAATTCCTAGCATTTCCAAGACCACCATTCGGTTTAGAAATAAAACGCCATCCATATTTTATTGAATAATTCTCTTGCATTGCTTCGAAAATTTGACAATCGTCCGCCTTTGTAGAGCCATCATTCACAACAATCACCTCAAAATTTTTGAATGTTTGTCGTTCTAGTGACAGTAGCAGAGTAGGCAGGTAATCACCGCAGTTATAGTACGGAACACAGACTGACACTAAAGGAAAATGTTTTTGATCAGTATCCGGTAGATCTTGAAACGGTGGATTTTTTACAAGTGAAAGATGAAACTCCTTCCACAAGGATTGCGCCTTAGCTACTGAGTATTTTTTATCTAGCGGCGGCACACCATCCTTGAAGCAACTCTCAAGCTTTTCACATAGAGAATCGACATTAGGAGCAAACAGACGATTTTTCCCTAAGATCTCTGGGATGCCCCCTACATTGGAGGCAATTACATTCAGATTCAATTCAACACATTCCAAAATAGCACAGGGAAAGTTATCAATGAGAGATGGTGTCACAATGAGTGCAGTTGCATGATTCGTTAAAAAGTTGAGGGCTTCAGGTTGAGATTTATCGCTTAACAATTCATAAGTATAGATCTCAGAAAATTCATCGAAAAATCTTTGAATTGCCTGCTGGGTATCCTGATACGTAGTGTTAGAAACTTTACCCAAAAAAGTGATTTTGACTGGGCTTTTTCCCTTAGTATATTGCTTTAGCTGAGAAGCACTGTTTCTCAGAGCATCTAGGAATAATTCTAGACCTTTGCGAGTTTCTAAACGACCAAAGAAAATGATATGGTCTCCAGAAAAATCAGTTGAAGGTGCTGTTCGATTCAAGTCCATTAGACAGGGAAGCAGTCGTCTATCCTTACCAACTTCCCAACAAGCTTCCTCCATCCAAGTAAACATATACTCACTAGGACTAATTACTATATCTGCATACTGCATGCAGTATCGCTCTGCATAGTCAAGTAATAATTGATCTATTGAAGTAGGAAAAGCTTGCATCGCCTGAAAAGCCCAAGTATGAGAACTATGAGCCATACAAGTGAGTATCGTTTTACAAAATGCTTGCCCCGTTCGCTTAGCTTGAATCGAAGTAAAACCATCAGCGATGAAGTCTTGAAAATGACAGACATCAAAATCTTGATTTTTCAACCAATTGTATACTTTTTGCGAGCGAAGGAAATGAGAACGTGCGTTACAAATATCTCCCAAAAATACAGGAGGCAGTTCTGATTCATGGATGAATCTCAATCCAAGTTTCGTCTTAAAATGTCTACGCCAATACTCAACAGTTTCCTCTGCAATCTCACCTGTATAGAGAATTGTTGTTTGACAATTTGAGTCCTGTGATAGAAGTTTGGCAAGGTAGAAAACATGAGTTCCTATCCCTCCATTTTTGTGTGGGCCGATGATCTCAGGCGAAATAAGACAAACTTTCTGAACCATTATCTATCACCTTGTACTATATCGAGTTGAACAGGTTATTTAATCAATTTTAAAGACTGCTTAAAATAGAACCACATTTTTCGCAATTTCCAGAATTTGCTAGTTTCCATTGCCGTGATTCTATTTCTCAGTACATCTAATTCTTCTCTAGACTTCTGCAATTCCCGCCGTAATCGCTGCTCACGACGGAATAACTTCTCAGGATTCAATTTATGTCCAGGTAAACCATATAGTTTGTTCAAGTTAACTAATCGAGCAGCCTCCTGCATAAATTGATCATTTCTGACAACTGTATTGGGTCGAATCCATTTTGAGCCCTGAGGTGTGAAAACAGAAAAGCAATCACTAAGGTGTTCCCAACTCCAGTTAACAAGTTCCTGACTAATACATTGCAATCCAGCATTTTTACAGATATCAAAAAAATCCTGCGATGTTACAGTCTTTGCACGCCAATGAACATTTAGAAATTCAGTTTCACCAGTCTCAGGATTGACATATTCTCCAATATTTGAATGATGGAAAAAACCGATTCCATTTGGCTTGAGTTTATGACTGAGTTGCTGCAAATAGGCTTCTAAAACATCCGATTCCACATGAACTAAAGAGTCAAAACTAAATACGAAGTCGATGGATTGATCTTCAATCATTTCTAATGATTTACCATCATTATTAAAGAATTGAATGTTGCGGCTCTCTGAAAATCTCTGGCGGCATGCTTCAATACAACTTGGTGTCAAATCAACCACAATCAATTGGTTGCAAAGGAACCTTAGATAGTCAGTAAATCGACCATAGCCAGGGGCAATTTCCAGAATGGTTGGCGCTGGTACAAAATCTTTTATTCTAGGGAAAATCGTACCCCACCAAAGTTCTGTCGTTTCTCCCCAACATTGTGACCATTCATCACCGCTCTGAGACCAATCATAGTGAGACCACATTCCCAAGTTTTCTTCAATAGTAGGCATATCACTCCTTAAAAACCGTGAGAAAAATTCTCTTTTTTACTGCTCTGAACAATATACAGCACTTCTTTCCTGGTTTAAGCACACAAGATATTCAGAACCCATGATTTAGACGCTTTCTGAGCTTCGAGCCTGTACCTAACCGTTAAGCAAAGTGCTGTAATTGTAGTTAAGATGTTGCCCATTTCTCCCAAAATATTTTTATTGAATCGATAAACTATCATGAAAGTGCGGATGATTAATATGCTTCAGTGCCACATCATGATAGCCCCACTTATGTAAAGCTATAAATTGAATTCCCCATTCTTTAGATAGACAGAACTCATTTACAGCGCGGTAAACTCCATATTTTGTTACTTCGAGAGGAGACCAGCATGTGTAATCATTACAGATAATCCATCCTTCAGGTTTTATCTTCAGTTCCGCTTGTACAAGATCCTTCGTAACGCTGGTATAACTATGATCAGCATCAATGTAAATAACATCGAAGTAATTATCTGGAAACTGGGAAAGTATATTTGAGGAATCTCCTGTATGTTGAATTAACTGCTTTTTTGTCAAGTAAGAATTTGCCCATTGAAAGTTAAAGTATGAATAGTCAATATCAATAATATGAAGCTCTTTAGGATTGAGAGAATCAAGAATCACTTTCGCAAACGCCCCAGTTTGTGTTCCTACTTCAGCAAAAATACATTCTTGAGGCAGATGAGGAAGAATGTATCGTCGCTCAGGCAAAATACGCGAATTCATAGTATTCTCTATTTCTAACTCTGGAGCTTCCGAGTCGCTCATAAATTTGTGGGCAAGGAAGGCTCCATTGCTCGAATATCTTTGCTCTAGAACTCTTCGCAGATCAGCTTGAGCCTGTATAACTTTATTATCTAAATCATCAGTCATGATTAACTCCTTACTAAATTATCATCTGTATAACCCAATACTTAGAAAACCTGAAAATTCAAATTGTATAAGGTCAACGGCGAAGTTTAAACCAGGCGTTTCTGAGCTTCCAGAACTTACTACTTTTCATAGCTTCAATTGTCTCTTTTGTATACTTTAAATCTTGACGAATTCCTTGCAACTGCAGTTTTTTCTCTTTAAGTTGAGAGCGTGTTTCTAGCAACTTACTCTGCTTTACATTCAGCCTAGCTTTCAGATGGTTATACCGTAGCTGAGTTCGAGACAGATCTACCTGCGTATTCCTCAACTCTATCTGAAGCTGCTCTAAACTAGAGGTTACTTTCAAAAGCTCTTGATTCAAAATGTCTAACTGCTGAGCAAACCAAAGCTTATGTTCTGTTAGCTCAGCAATCTGATTCTGTGAATTTTCTAACTGCTGAGCAAACCAAAGCTTATGTTCTGTT
>JALOOM010000106.1 GCA_025454395.1 Elainella sp. Prado103 | reverse complement strand
TCTGCGTAGCAGTGGGTAGTTTGAGTTTTGTCAGTCAATCAGGAGGAAGAGGACAATACTGCTCTTGAAAATTAAACTGGAGCAAAATCAAAAATAATCCAAAATTGTGAGTTTTTTGGAGAGAAATGTTATGCGTTATGGGGTAGTCATCGCACTTTTCTTTAGCATTCTATTGACTGGTTGCGAATATATCATTCCTCATACCAGTGACGCGATTTCCCAAAGTAAGCAATTACAGGAACTTCAAAAGCAGACGAAGCAAATTGAACGCCAAGCAGATGCTGTGGAGCGATTAACCAGTGCGGTAGAGGAGTTGACTCAACCTGGACTGGGCAATGATTGAAAGCATGTCATATTGGCGCTGATATCAGCTCTCTTCGGAGTTACTCTCCAACTCAAGAATTGATTCTGTGCCAGGTTCTGACTTTTGCCGAGCTTGGGGCTGATTTGTCGGAATATCTGGTGTTGGATCGTAATCAGCACAATGGATCGCCTGTTGGGTCAAAACCTCAGAGGGGCGAACGGCACACTTTATGTAAAGATTACGGGCAAAGAAACGACAGGAAGAGCAAGGAATATTAGCATTGGAGATTTTGTTGGATTGATCACTGGGATTGGGAATTTCGGTTTCCTCTAAAATTCCAAATACCTTCAATACAAATAGGATGAATAGGATCAGTCCTAGAATCAGTCCGGCGTTGGAAGATTGCTGGGGATGGCGGGAGGGCTCGATGACTTCTGGCTCTGCTGCGACGGATAGGATCTGTTCGGGAGCTGACAAAGATTGAATGAACTCTACTCGATCAAAGTGGTGTACAGCTAAAACATCAGTTTGAAACATTAAATCGATCGGCATAATAGTTTCCTCAAGGCTCAGGTGGTCGTAGTTTGAATGACGCTGTTGCTTTGATTTCAATCTTCAATAAAAATGTGATGCAAAGGTGATAATCTAAAAAGTCATTGTGAAAAAAATGATTGGTCAGCCTCTTCTGACAATAAGCCTCTTCTGACATTAATTGGTGTGTTTCTCTCGACGAACTTCTTCCACTTGCCCAACTTCAAAAATTAATTCAAATGGTTGTCCCATTTGCCCTTCAATGAATGCTTCCAGTAATCGTACTTGTTCAGGAGTTACAGGCTCTTGAGCGCGCACACTCAGGCGGACTTGGGGTGGGTTAGTTAACCAATTTGTTTCGCTCCCAGATCCAGTCAGGTCGGTGCTGACCGAGATAGCACTTCACTGCCATAGCTTGGGAGCCGTACGATCATTCCTAAACCACAGGCGATCCCGATCGCCAATAAAGTTCCGCTAGCAACCGCAATGGCTCCCTGCCGAAATAGATGAATATTTCCCTGCAATGCGCCAAATGCCAATGCCCGAATCGGCAACATTAGGGGGGCAATGATCATCGCGCCAATAATTACAGCAGTGCTATTAGCAAGTAATCCTAGAGTAGCAATTCCACAGGAGCCAACAATCAAAATTAAGTATGCTGCGTCAAGTTTAGACTCAGTCAATAAGTCGGACTGTAATTGCTCTAATCGCACAGGCTCAGCATGGATGTTACAAGACAAAAGGCGTGATAAGACAAAAGGCGTGATAAGACAAAAGGTGTGATAAGACAAAAGGTGTGATGAGACAAACGCGGAATTGCCTGGGGGACAGGAGCCAAGCCTCTAGGTAGGAGCACAACCCCTATCCCCTGATTGACTGACAAAACTCGAACCACCTTGCTATTCTAAAAATAGATGACTATCCTTTTCCATCTGACCTAAGTAAGATTTTGAGTGGTTCTAGCTAATTCCACTGAACAGTCGGTGATTATTGGTTACTTCATTTTCTGATCACTTTTGCAGGCTAGGCTAAAGCAAGATGCAGCAGAATCATCAAGTAGAGCAGCTCAGCCATGCAGAATCTCTGGTATAAAAATGCGATCGTCTATTCTCTAGATGTCGAGACATTCATGGACGCGAACGGAGATGGAATTGGTGACTTTATTGGATTGACTCAACAGTTAGATTATCTATCCGGTTTAGGAATTACCTGTCTATGGCTGCACCCCTTTTATCCTTCCCCTAATCGGGATGATGGCTATGATGTGATGGATTACTACAATGTGGATCCTCGCTTAGGCACTTTGGGTGATTTTGTTGATTTTATGCAAGCTGCTCAAGAGCGCGGAATTCGCATTTTGATCGATCTTGTCGTCAACCATACTTCCATTCAGCATCCTTGGTTTCAGGCAGCCCGATCCAGCTCTAGCTCTCCCTATCGAGATTACTACGTTTGGTCAGAGCATCCCCCAGCGACCGATCCGTCTGAATTAGTATTTCCTGATGCCGAAGACAGTATTTGGGAGTATGATGAACAGGCTAGAGCCTATTACTTGCACCATTTTTATAAAGAACAGCCTGACCTTAATATCTCTAACCCCACTGTACGCGATGAAATTCGCAAAATCATTCATTTTTGGTTGACCATGGGAGTATCTGGTTTTCGAGTCGATGCCGTTCCGTATTTTATTAAAAATGTGGTGGAACTGGTTGCACAGTATGAGCTTGAAAGTTTCTTGGTTGAGTTACGTCAGTATGTTTCTGCGCGTAACCCAGAGGCGGTGCTCTTAGCCGAAGCCAATGTTGAATCACAATCCGTTCCCCTGTACTTCGGGAATGGCGATCGAATGCACATGCTATTTAGCTTTTTTGTCAATCAAAAAAAGTTTCTAGCCCTCGCCCGTCAAGATGCGACTCCGCTTGCTGAGGGGCTTCAACAATTGCCCGACCTGCCTCGATCGGGACAGTGGCTAAATTTCGTTCGTCACCATGATGAACTGACCCTTGATCAACTCAGTGCAGCGGAACAGCAGGAGGTTTTTCAAGCTTTTGCGCCTGATCCTGCCATGCAAATTTATGGACGAGGAATTCGGCGACGGCTACCACCCATGATTCAGAATAATCGGCAACACCTGGAACTGATCTATAGTTTGTTGTTTACGCTGCCTGGAATTCCTTTACTCCGCTATGGGGATGAAATCGGGATGGGAGATGATTTATCGCTCCCCGATCGAGATAGTGTTCGCACGCCGATGCAGTGGTCTGACCAGCCTAACGGTGGATTTTCCCAGGCTGCCGTTGAGGACTTAGCGAAACCAGTGATTTCTGAGGGGGACTACGGTTATCAGCGGGTGAATGTTGCCGCTCAACAGCGCGATCCCCATTCGCTACTCAACTGGTTTGACCGAGCGATTCGCATCCGCAAGCAATGCCCTGAGTTGGGTTGCGGTCAGTTACACCTTTTAGAAACAACGGAACCAGCGGTGTTAGCCCACTGTTGCAGTCATCCTTCTGGCGTGGTGGTGGCGATTCATAATCTCTCTCATCATCCTTGTACGATCGCGTTGAAGTCTAATCCATACTCCAATCTGGCAGATTTATTTGGCGATCAGTCGTATGAACCGCTCCAGGATTCTCTGACGATCCCAATTGCAGCCTATGGTTATCGTTGGTTTCGGGCTCTTGATATTGTGGGGTATGTTCGCTCAAACCAGAAGGGGACAAACTGACCGATCAGCTTTCCCCTATCTTCAGAGCATTCTCAATGGCTAGCCCAGAATATTCTTTCTAGCGTAGCTCAGAGGCTTTATCAAATGAATTGAATTCAACTCCTGTTTAACCTCAGCAAGACGAATGGCTTGGGCCAACCGTCGATAGATTCAGCCCGTTATTGTAGATATCGGTTGCGATCGCAATCCCCAGTGGAATACCGCCTACATTCTGTTGAATGTTTGGATTGCCGGCACCATCAGGCATGTAGGCATCGAAAACCCAATGTACCCCTAAGAAAACACGACTCAAGCCATTTTCTAGAATCATTTGCCAGAGCCCATCTGGAAAACTACGAGCATGTTTAGGGCGAACTGTGCCTTGATTATCTTGGGTTACACCATTCAACTCATCTGAAACAAAGGCGAGACCGTTAAACAGGTCATCGCGCCCATGACCCATGACCTGGTAAAACAGACGAGTCATATATAGCGCTGCGGCTCCAAAGGTCGCATGTCCAGAAGGATAGGCTGGAAAACCAGGAGTAAAGTTTTTCTCCATTTTGTCAGCAGTTTTAGAATTGGATTTTGGGGCTCCCAGGGGTAACCAACCTGGATCGCAATTCTCAGACAAGCCGTTATTTCCTGTGGCAGTTGGACCCATCGATGGATCATCTTCACGAATACCAACTACAGGTCGCCACAAATCATAGCGATATTTTTGCTCCCAGGCTAAAATTCCTGCATCGCCCATAGCAACGTTCACCAGGGCGAATAGTCGAGCATTCTGATCAATGCTATTTCCTTGCTTCTCAGCCACCTTGCGAACAATTTGATTATAGAGCCGAGGAGGAGTTCCCAACTCTTTCGCACCATCATAGCCCCAATAGATCCCAATTACGGTTTCTTCGGGAGTGCGAGCATCCAGATCAGCCGGTAATGTACCGCTCAACTCTGGCGCAATTCCCTTGCCGCGCACCTGCCGTAAAGCCTGGACATAGTCGGGGCTACCGATCGCCGGAGGTTCGTCGAGGGCATGACGTTGAGTCACTGCGAAGCAATAGGATTTAGCGCCATAAAAAGGAGCATGAAAGCCTTGGTTTGGATTGTCTGGATCAGCCCGATGGGCACCACGAGCCATGGAAGCGCCATAACCATTATCGCTAGCATCCGGATCATCTTGGCGTTTTTCGAGCAGTTTTTGAGCCACTAGCAAACCAAAAGCGTGACCGGCTTGGAGGTCTGAACCTTCTAGTCCGGCTGCTGCATGTTTTTGGTCAAAGAAAGCTTTTTGGCTGGGAAACAGGTGAGATAAGGTGGCATGGGCGGCAGCGGCGACTGCGGCGGCAGTGACTCCTGCTTCCGGGGCTGCATTTAATTGTGGATCCGGTAAGCCTGGCAGATAAGGAGACAAATTGACCGGGCTGTTGGGATTCCCTCGTACTCCAGCGTAAGCATCATACATCGCTAGATGAACGATCGCTAATGCCCGTGAACTCAAGGTGGGCCCAGTTTGTTCGTCTTTACCATTGCTGTGGCTGACACGGTTAGCTTCCAGTGCAACTTCATTCCAATACAGAATCGGATCCATTCTATTTCTCCTAAACAATGCTAGATATAGTTGCTTGCAGCGGTAGATGCATCGGCTCAAATGATGGAGAAGGCGGCTGAAGCTTACTGATGCCAATTTCAGCTTAGCAAGCCTCTCCTCTGGTGTTGATTTTGATCCAAAGTGCCGATCGAATAACTGACCAGCAACCGGGGTCAACCGATCAATTGAGGTACTAACTGATAAATGAATTGATGAATTAACCAACATATTTATCGTCCTTGATTCAAGTTCTCACCAAAGCGATAATCAAGGTCTTTCAGTGGCAGAGCCTATTAGATGGAACGCAAGCCCCTAAATCAAACCAAAACGTATCTTGACTGCTCCAGTATGGATTCTGGTTGAGGCTTTGTCAGTACCCTTATGGGTACCCCATGAACGATCGATGAAAGCAATGGGTTTTTCTGGGACACCGCCTCTGCCCTGCCTACCTCAACCGCCTGCCGCTGAGATGAGCTCTAGAACAGCTTGGGGATTAGATCTTATATATTGGATTTTGTAAGGCATCCCCTAGTGTAGGGTAGGGGCAAAAACGGGGCACAGTCTGCTCTTCGCGCCCCGGAATGGATCAATAATCTGCAATAAGCTGAAACAATTTGCCATAAATTGAAACAATTTGAAGGAAGCAATTCAGATGACTCTCTCTCCCCTTAGTTCTAGCTCTCCTGAACCCACTGCTCGCAAATTCAACGCACAGGTCTGGTATCGTCCAACCTTTTCTCCCGAACATGGGGTTTATGTCATGTTGCTGGTGTCTTTTTTAACGGGTGTTGCTGCTGCTCAGCACTGGAGTTGGCATACCACCTTGGCTCTCTTGTGTGCTTTTTGTGGTTTCCAGGCAGAGCATCCCCTCGTGGTACAAATCCGGCAGCGACGTACTCCTAAGCCTCGCTTACTCGTCTGGGGTGGCTTATATGGGGGAGTTGCATTCGCACTGGCACTCTATTTGTACTGGCAGCAAGGGCAACGATGGTCACCTCTCCTCTGGATTGGTCTAGGCGCGGCCATCGCTCTCGTTATAGACAGCATCTCGGTCTTCCATCGCGAACAGAAATCGATCCTCAATGAATTGGCTACATTCTTTGCCGTATGCTTATCAGCCCCACTGGCTTATGTTGTGACGACAGGTACCCTGGTTCCTTCAGTATTAGCACTATGGCTTTTGAACAGTCTTTTCTTCTCCAGTACCATCTTCACAGTAAAGTTTCGTAAGGATCGGCAGCATTCGCTCACGCCCAGCTTGGTTTATCATGGGCTCGCAACGGCCTTGGTGGCTACCCTCAGTTGGATCGGCGGCTTATCGCCCTGGACTGCCTTGGCTTTTGCAGTGGTTCTCATCAAGTTCGGGATCATTCTGTGGCAGAAAGATTGGTACTGCACCACTCAGATTCGTTGGGTAGCCCTACTGGAGACTGGAACAGCTCTGCTATTTCTGCTGCTCACGGCTTTGTCTCTGCTACCAGCACATTTACCAGTACATTGACCTGGAAGTTAACTTGATTAACCGATATCTTGGGTGAACAACTTTGACATATTGACCTGGATTTGACCTGGATGCTTTTTCTCAACATTTGTTGTAACTGTCTCATCATTGCTTCTTTAGAACCCTGATCCCAACAATCTGGATGAAAAAATAGTCCGCATTCTTGATATTATCCCTTTACGCTCTTCCTCTCGATGGGGCAAGGCAGGGCGATCAACGGGCTGATCTTTCGCGGGTGAAAAGGACTCATTCATGAACCGAGAGCTGTTGACTACCATACGAGAACTCTGTCGGGATGAGGCCGCCTTTGAGCAGCTTCAGCAGATCTTGCGCTCTGAGGTGTACCCCCTTCAACAGGAGATCAACCAAGTTAATTTTCAGATCGATCAACAGAAAGCCCTATTTCGAGTCATTACTCGGCTGCGAGAACCCCTCAATCTCGATATGCTCTTTCAAGCTACTGCGGCCGAAGTGCGCCAACTGTTATCGGCTGATCGCGTTGGAGTATTTCGGTTCTACCCGAATTCTGGTTGGGATGACGGCGAGTTTGTTTCTGAAGATGTTGATCCTGAGTTTTCCGCCGCGATCACGCAAAAAATTCATGATCACTGTTTTGGCGATCAGTTTGCCATCCACTATCAGTCCGGGCGAGTGCAGAATGTCGCCAACATTTATGAAGCGGGGCTGAGTGATTGCCATATCCAGATCCTCTCCCAATTTCAAGTTCAGGCTAATCTCGTGGTTCCCTTATTACAAGGTTGTCATTTGTGGGGATTACTGTGTATCCATCAATGCCGTACCCCACGTCAATGGCAAGCTACCGAAGTCGAGTTTGTCCAACAAATTGCCCACCACTTGTCAGTGGCACTTCAACAGGCTGAGCTATTATCTGAACTACGTATAGAAGTACATGAACGACAGCAAGCTGAGCAACGGGCTCAAAGGCTCAATCAGTCCATGCAACAAGCGATCGTTGAATTGAAAGCAGTGAATCGAGAATTAGAAGCCTTTAGCTACTCTGTTTCCCATGATTTGCGGGCTCCCTTACGCAGTATTGATGGGTTTAGTCAGGCTTTACTGGAAGATTATTTAGAACAATTGGATGAGACCGGACAGGACTATTTACGGCGGATTCGGGCTGCCACTCAGCGCATGGGGCAATTAATTGATGATCTTCTCACCCTGTCGCGGGTTACTCGCAGCGATATGCGAAAAGAATCGGTTGATCTGAGTCAATTAGCCCGCTATATCTGTACCCATTTACAACAGACTGAGCCTGACCGATCAGTCGAATTTGTCATGCATGATGATTTAGTGACCTACGGTGATATCCGCTTACTCCAGGTCGTTTTAGACAACTTATTGAACAATGCCTGGAAGTTCACCTCTAAACATCCGCAAGCAAGAATTGAATTCGGTATGCTCACGTCGGAGAATGGCACTCCGGTCTATTTTGTGCGGGATAATGGAGTCGGCTTTGATATGACATTCATTGACAAGCTTTTCAAACCCTTTCAACGCTTACATGGTATGCAGGAATTTCCGGGGAATGGGATTGGACTCGCCACCGTACAACGCATCATCCATCGGCATGGCGGACAGGTTTGGGCAGAAGGAGCGATCGATCAAGGTGCCACGTTCTATTTCACAATCGCGGTAGAGGAGGGATGAGGATGAGCGGAGAAGGCAACCATCGCGTCATTTTATTAGTAGAGGATAATCCGGATGATGAAGCCTTAGCCATTCGGGCTCTCAAACGCAATCATATCGGTAACGAAATTATTGTGGCGCATGATGGGGTCGAAGCACTGGATTACTTATTTGCCACTGGTCAATATACCGCAAGAGATGTGAGCTTGAAACCAGCCGTCGTCTTGCTCGATCTGAAATTGCCTCGCATTGATGGACTGGAGGTTTTACGACGCATCCGAGAAAATGAATGCACCAGATTATTACCTGTAGTTGTATTAACCACATCCAACGAAGAACAAGACCTGCTGAATAGTTACAGCTTGGGTTGTAATAGCTACATTCGTAAACCCGTGGATTTCCTTCAGTTCTCTGAAGCGATTCGGCAATTGGGAATGTACTGGCTACTGATGAACGAACCTCCCCCTACTTAGAGGCGATCCCATGAATTCTCATCTACATGTTCTAGTTGTTGAGGATTTAGAAGATGATATGCTCCTGATGTTACGGGAGTTACGACTTGGCGGGTATACGCTAGACTATCTCCGGGTAGAAACCCCTGAACAGATGCAATCCGCTCTCGATCGCCAATCCTGGGATATCGTGATCGCAGACTATACCTTACCGGCATTTAGTGCTCCAGCCGCGTTAAAACTACTACAAGAGCAACAGCAAGATTTACCTTTTATTATTGTTTCAGGCACGATCGGCGAAGATACAGCCGTCGCGGCGATGAAGGCAGGAGCCCATGATTTTATTACTAAAAATAATTTGGCTCGATTAGTCCCTGCGGTTGAGCGAGAGTTGCGAGAAGCACAAGAGCGGCAAAAGCGGCACCAGGCTGAACGAGCCTTGCGAGAAAGTGAAGAACGTTTTCGTCAGCTTTCTGATAATATTATTGAGAGCGTCTTTTGGATGGCAGATCCCAAGACAGAGCAATTTCTATATGTCAGTCCAGCCTATCAGCATATTTGGAGTCATCCTAGCCAACATACTTACCCCAGCTTTCTAGAATGGCTGGCAGCAATTCATCCAGAAGATCAGCACCGCATTCAAGCCCACTTCTTTGCTCGGGCATTGGTGGGCCGTTATGATGAAGAGTATCGGATTATTCGTCCGGATGGATCGGTGCGCTGGATTCGCGATCGAGGCTTTCCGATTCAAGATACTGCTGGTTATCCCTATCGTGTAGTAGGGATTGCCACAGACATTACGGAGAAAAAGCATTTGGAAGCCCAATTTTACCGGGCTCAACGCCTGGAAAGTTTGGGCACTCTGGCCAGTGGAATTGCCCATGACCTCAACAATGTTTTAACCCCGATTCTGACCATTTCTCAGCTTTTGCGCTTGAATCAACCCGAGCTTGATTCCCGATCGCAAGAAATGTTGAAGGTTTTGGAGGATAGTGCTCGCCGAGGGGCCAATCTGATCAAGCAAATTCTCACTTTTACTCGCGGAACGGGGGGAGAATGTAGCCCCATTCAGGTTGTGCCTGTCTTACAGGAAGTAATCAATGTCGTTCAACGCACCTTTCCTAAATCGATCGAAATTCGTCAAGATATATCTAATCAGTCAGATTGGTTGGTTTCTGCGGATTCAACTTTTTTGCATCAGGTATTCATGAATCTCTGTGTGAATGCTCGTGATGCTATGCCTGATGGTGGTACACTTTCGTTCTCTGTGGAATATTGTGTTATTGATCAAACCTTTGCCCAAACTGATCTGGAGGCTCAGGTTGGTCAGTATACCGTCATTACCATTGCCGACACTGGAACAGGCATTCCATTAGAAGTGCGGGATCGCATTTTTGAACCTTTTTTTACAACTAAAGCCCCCGGACGAGGCACTGGGTTAGGGTTGTCAACTGTATTAGGAATTGTCAAAAACTATGGTGGTTTTTTGCAGGTTTTTAGTGAAGTTGGGCATGGAACGCAGGTGAAAGTCTATTTGCCGGTGATGAAAAAGATGGTAGCAGCGTCTACTCCATCCCGCACAGCACTCAACAACAACAGGAAATTAGTCTTGGTGGTCGATGATGATGTGGCAGTGCAGCAAAGCACGCAATCCCTCTTGGAAAGTCAGCAGTATCAGGTTTTATCCAGCCATGACGGAGCGGAAGCGATCGAAATTTACACCCAGCATCAAGATGACATTGGATTCGTCATTCTAGATATTGTGATGCCCAATATGGATGGAATCTCCCTCATTCAAAGATTGAAAACCATCAACCCATCCGTCAAAATTATTGCTATGAGCGGGCTGCCGATTAATCGTGAAGCTGCGCTCACTGCCGGAGCCTATGCTTTTTTGCCTAAACCTTACACTCCGGAAGGGCTATTGCAAAGTGTTCGGAGGTGAGCCAGTTGTTAAAGATTAATAAAGCCCAGCTCCAATTCTATTTTTTGGTGTGATCATTTAGGAATGATTCTCGTTAAAGGATCCTGGCTTTGCATCTTCAATGGCGGAATGTTGCTGACCGATGGGCTTTTCCACCCATGGGTTGGCTGAAAACCATCAGCGAATAGCCATTTATAACCACTGGTATGTCACGTTTCTGCTCCTCACTCCTGTAGCCTTTTTCTCTGAGATCTTAATTCTTGGAATCCTCATTCTTGGAATCTTGGTTCTTGGAATCCTGGTTCTTGGAATCCTGGTTCTTGAAATCTTCGCTTTGACTGCCAGCACTCACCCCCTAACCAATCGGATAGCTTGATTGATAGAATAGCTTGATCGTTAGATAGTCATTAAGCGATTTGAGTGATAAAGTTATGACAGAATAAATGAGAATTATTGCTATTGGTAAGCCTTTGTGGAGAAAAATTTCATGAATAGCGGAGATGATCTGATTAATCACTGGCTAGATGAGTTAAAGCCTCCCCATTGGCGTGGGTTTGTCTACGTCAGTGAAGCGATCGACTCATCTTCCTCATCTTCCGAGCAACTCCAGTCAGACGATCGAGCTTCAGTATTTTCCTCCTCCCAGGCGATGCATACTCACGTCTTTCCACTCTCTAACATGCAAGTTGGCGATCGAGTGCGGATCGTTGCCTTAAATTGTGGGGAGGCTAACAATCGCTTGATGGGTATGGGGCTGATCCCCAATGCAATTTTGGAGGTGATTAGCTGCACTCGCACTGGTTCAGTGATTGTGGCTCTCCAAGACCAGCGCCTCGGACTCGGTGCAGATATGGCGCAGCAAATCCAGGTGATAGATGCAGAGCAGCCGTTAGGAAATCAGTTAGGAAATCAGTTAGGAGACCCGTTAGGAGATCAATTTCCCGACTCAGCAAGGAGAACAACAATGCCACTCAATTCAATTCCTCAAGTTCAATCTTCTCAGGCTCCATCCACCGATTCATCGACCCATTCCTCTCCGTTAGGTGCGAGTGTCAAACTTCGGGATGCATCGATCGGCACGAAACTCAGAATCGTTGGGTATGAACCTGTCGCTCGCGACTATAAGCGCAAGTTGCTGGCCATGGGCTTAACCCCTGGTACAGAACTGTTGGTCAAACGTCATGCGCCGCTGGGCGATCCCACCGAGATCGAAGTGCGTGGTTTCCGGTTAAGTCTTCGTAAACATGAAGCCGATGCGCTGGTGGTTGAACTCGTCTAGGCCAGCTCAGCAACAATTAAGGAGTCAATTATGAGACAACAAACCATTGGGTTGGTCGGCAATCCCAACTGTGGTAAAACTACTTTATTTAATACCTTAACAGGTGCAACCCAACGAGTAGGTAACTGGCCTGGGGTTACCGTTGAGCGCAAAGAAGGTAGCTATCGATCGCACGGACGGCAGATTACAGTTGTGGATTTGCCAGGCGTATATTCTGTAGATGCTGAAGATAGTACTACGGGATTAGATGAGTTGGTCGCTCGTGATTACCTTCTCTCTGGCGAAGCAGATGTGATCGTGAATATTGTCGATGCTTCTAACTTAGAACGTAATCTATACTTAACCACTCAAATTCTGGAGATGGGGATTCCGATCATCATTGCCCTCAATATGATGGATTTGGCTGAAAAGCGGGAAATTCGCATCCATCCCCAGTTACTCTCGGAGCGACTCGGTTGTCCGGTGTTACCGTTATGTGCCCATACAGGAAAAGGGGTGCCACAGTTGCGTGAGGCTGTGCATCAGTCTTTAGATCATCCCCAAATTCCTACCACCTATGTGGCTTACCCATCCGTGATTGAAGATGCCCTATCCGACTTAGTGCCACTGCTCACGGCTCAGTCTGAACCACAGTCTGCTCAAGCTCGCTGGTTTGGGTTAAATCTCCTGCAATATGATGATCGTCATCTGCCTGATCTTGGACAAGATGCCCTCCAACGTATTGCTGAACATCGCCATCGGATTCATCAAACCCTGGGGGAGGATACCGATCTGTTGATTGCAGATAGCCGCTATACCTGGATCCGGCAAGTGATTCAAGCGGTTGTCGAGCGTACGCATCTCGTTCAACAAACCCTCTCCGATCGCATCGATCGGGTTGTTCTCAGTCGATTATTGGGCATTCCTATCTTTTTGGTGGTAATGTATCTGATGTTTTTGGTGTCGATCAACCTCGGAGGGGCATTTATTGACTTCTTCGATATTGGAGTCGGCACCATTTTTGTTGGCGGAACAGCCCATTTGTTGCAGCAAATGAATGCACCGGGTTGGCTGATTGGGCTTCTGGCTGATGGGGTTGGGGGCGGAATTCAAACCACCGCAACCTTTATCCCGCAAATTGGTCTCCTATTTATTTTTCTGGCCATTCTAGAAGACTCTGGCTATTTGGCACGGGCAGCTTTTGTGATGGATCGACTGATGCGCCTGATCGGGCTACCGGGCAAATCGTTTGTGCCAATGATGGTTGGGTTCGGTTGCAATATTCCGGGTATTATGGCTACACGTACACTGGAAAATCGGCGCGATCGGCTCATGACGATTCTGATGAATCCGTTTATGTCCTGTGGGGCACGTCTGCCAGTATATGCCCTATTCTGTGCTGCCTTTTTTCCTACTAATGGTCAAAATATTGTCTTTTTGCTGTATATCATTGGCATTCTAGCTGCTATTTTCACCGGGCTAGTGATGAAGAAAACGCTGTTCCGGGGTGAAGCGGCTCCTTTTGTGATGGAACTACCGCCCTATCATATTCCGACCCTGAAAGGAGTCCTGATGCGCGCTTGGGATCGGTTGAAAGCCTTCATCACTCGCGCCGGTAAAATGATCGTGATTATGGTATTGATTTTGGGACTGATTAACTCAGTGGGGGTGGATGGCTCCTTTGGCAAACAAGATAGCCAGGATTCAATCCTGAGTGCCTTCAGCCGCACTGTCACGCCGGTGTTCACTCCCATGGGCATTCAGGCAGAAAACTGGCCGGCTACCGTGGGGTTATTTACGGGTGTTTTTGCTAAAGAAGTGATGGTGGGTACGATGGATTCTCTCTATACCCAACTGGCCCAACAAGAAGTGGATAGTACCGATGAAGCGCCTGCCTTTGATTTCTGGGGGGGAATTGGCGAGGCATTTGCTAGCATTCCAGCAAACTTAGCCGATCTGACTAATCAAGTGCTCGATCCGATCGGTCTCGGCATCATTGGCGATACCAGCGACCAACAAGCTGCTGCGGAAGCCCAAGAAGTGCATTACACCACCTTCGGGCAAATGGCGACTCGGTTTGGTAGTACCACCGCAGCGATCGCTTTTCTTCTGTTTGTGTTGCTCTATTTTCCTTGCGTCTCTGCCACCGCAGCGGTCTATCGGGAAACTAATCTGGGTTGGACGATTTTCGTTGCTTGTTGGACAACGGGATTAGCCTACTGGGTTGCAACTTTCTATTATCAGTTCATGACGATGAACCAGCATCCAACCCAATCTCTCACTTGGTTAGCCGGATTAGCCCTGACAATGGTCGGCACGATTCTAGGATTCAAATGGTTTAGCGATCGACGACGAATTCAACTCCAAGGGAGCAATCCATCCAGGGCATTAGTGAGTCGGTGACGGTTGGTTGAACGGAAAAATGTTGGTTGAACGGAAAAAAGATAAGGCTTGAGGGATTAGTGTCCCAGCGTGTATTAATGGTGCATTAGTGAATGCATTAATGGGTGCATTAGCGGGTGCATCAGTGGGTGGCAATATTTTTGTAGTTTAGATTTGTCGCTGAGCGTTTTCCATGATCATTCAACTTCAGACTTACTTGCAAACTCATTCCCAGTCCTCTTTGGAAGAATTGGCGCGGCATTTCCAGAGTGATGCTGATGCGATCCGGGCGATGCTGACTCCCTTAATTCGTAAAGGGCGAGTTCGCCAATTGCCCAGCAAGCAATGTGGGGGATGCCATAGCTGTCATTCTGAAAGTTTGGAGTTTTATGAATGGGTGACAAAGTCGTAGCTGTTGTATACTAGAAGATTGAGGGTCGGGGGGTACATCAGGCAGTGATCAGGTATGGTAATTAGATGTAACAATTGATTGCAAAAATTAATTGCAACTAATTGCAACAATTGGACGAGAACGTTTGAGGTATTCCACGTTCATCCCTGGCTGGTCATCTTGATAAACTCCCTCGTCTCGATCACTTCATGGGATCGCTATTGAATCGCTACATTATTTTCTGAGAGAGAAGATTTCGTTATGTTGTCACCTGCTATGATCGATCGATTAAATGAGCAAATCAATCTGGAGATGTTTTCGTCACACCTTTATCTACAGATGAGTTCCTGGTGTGCTCATAAATCCCTTGACGGATGCGCTACCTTCTTGAGCCAACATGCCAATGAAGAAATGATGCACATGCGTCGGTTAATTGCCTATTTGCAGGAAACCGGAGCGTTGGCGATTCTCGGCGGAATGGAAGCTCCCCCGCGACAGTTCAGCTCCCTAACCGAGATGTTCGAGAAGATCTATATTCATGAGCAGTTCATTACCGGCAAAATTAACGATTTAGTTCATTTGGCTAATACAGAACCTGACTATTCAACACTACAATTCTTACAGTGGTATGTGTCTGAGCAGCATGAAGAGGAATTTCTGTTTAAGAGCATCCTCGATAAAATTAAGCTAATCGGCATGGAAGGACAGGGTCTCTTCTTTATCGATCGGGAAGTGAGTACGATCTCGGCATGGAAGGACAGGGTCTCTTCTTTATCGATCGGGAAGTGAGTACGATCGCGGCTAATCGAACCGCTCGCAGCCCCGGTAATCCTCCGTCTAATGCTCAAACTGTTTGATGTTCAAACTATTTGATGTTCAAACTATTTGATGTTTAAACTATTTGATGTTCAAACTGTCTGATGTTCAAACTTCAGTGGCTTGATTTTCTGAATAACCACCATGGCTGATACGGCACCATTCCATCCTATCTCACCTTCGGATAGTCTAGAGTTGGCTCCTCGCTTAGGCAGTTTTTTGGAGGAATATAGTGAAATTGCGACTATCCTTCCTGTATTGGCTGGATTATTTGTCACCAGTCGTTTGCAACTGCGAGGAGCGCAAGCCTTACTCATTAATCTGTTGATTGCGGCGGTGACTCGTCAAATCGTGTTACAACTGAAGCAACAAGCCCATAGCACGATGGGAGCAATTGCTGCGAACGAACAATCTTCCAATCGATCGAGAAAGTCACCTGGAGCGGCCACTGGAGGATCCGCTAACCAATCTACTCATGATGATTCTGCGTCTTCAGAAGATTACACGATCGTGCATTCTACTCCCGGTCGGTTACGGTTGCGAATTCCCCGGTTATCCCATGATGAAGCTTATGCCAAACGATTAGAAAAATTGCTAACGGCTGAGCTGCGGGTGTTGAAGGTACGTCTCAATCGAGCCGCTGCCTCTCTAGTGGTCTTATACGATGGCATGGGAGTTTCAGAATTAGAGTTGGGAATGCGCCTGTTGCAGATTTTGGAACAAGCAGAAAGTGAAACTCCGTCAACTGTTTCCCATCTCTGACTGGCTTTTGGATCTTATATTTGGATCGCGCTATGACCTTGTTTGGATCCCAACTCGTCCCTGATCAGACAAGTCCTTCTCTATTCTCTACATCCTCATTAACCTATTCTCTAGTACATCAGATTCCTGGGCGCATCAGGTTCCGAGTCTGGGGATTACAGCTCCCGATCGGCTTAAACTTGCAGACTGTCCTGAGCCAGATTCCAGGTATCACGCAGGTTCGAGTTAATCTGGCAGCGCAGTCACTAATCATTCACTATCAGGCTTCAGTATCGATCGTCGAACCTATTACTCAACTTCTACAACAATATTCCCAAGCAGCTTCTCTAGCCTCAGATGATTTAATTTCAGATCGTTCAGTTTCAATTGATTTATCTTCTTCTCATCTCAGCGATTCCCCTATTGTCTATACTGCTGAGGAAGGGCAGTGGGCTAGCCTCAAATTACCTGCTACCGCAGCGTTGCTCTCCTTGCTATGTCGGTTGCCTCGGCTCGCAATTTTGCGCCCCCTAGCAACCCTTGCGGTTTTGGTTGCAGCATTCCCGGTAGTTCAGCGGGCAATTCATAGCCTGTGGCAACAACGGCGGCTGAATATTGACTGTCTAGATTTGCTGGCGCTGAGTTTGAGTGGCTGGCAAGGTAAGCTGTTCACTCCAGCCATGGTGATCACCTTACATGAATTGGGTGATGTAATTCGGGAACAAACTGCCCGATCGACTGAATTACAAACCACTCATTTAATGGATGCGATCAGTCGATTTGCCTGGGTGAAAGTGGGTGATCAGGCTCCCCAGCAAATTCCTGGTGACCAAGTGCAGGTGGGAGATACGGTCGTCGTCTATCCGGGTGAGCAAATTCCGGTCGATGGCACTGTCATTCAAGGCGAAGCGATTGTCGATCAGCAGAGTCTAACCGGCGAAGCCATGCCTGTGGTTAAACGCTTGGGCGATCTGGGGTTTGCCTCTACCTTGGTGCGATCGGGCCAGCTTTACCTGCGGGCAGAACGGGTTGGATCCCAGACCAGAGCTGCTGCCAGCCTTGAGCTATTGCAGAAAGCCCCCGTCTATGACACCCGCATGGCGAATTATGCTGAAAAATTAGCCGATCGGCTGATCTTACCCTCTCTGCTGCTAGCGGCGATGGTGCTACTGGCCAGCCGCGATCCCGCCAGAGCCGCTGCCATCTTGACTTTAGATTTTGTCACTGGTATTCGCATTTCCATTCCAACCGCCTTTCTGAGTGCGCTGAATCATACGACTCGTCATGGTGTTTTAGTTCGCAGTGGCCGCACACTGGAGCAGTTGGCAGAAGTCGATACCATCGTCTTCGACAAGACAGGTACACTCACGCAAGGCACAATTGCCATTACAGGGGTGAGTGTTTGTGAGGCGGGATATACGGCCGAGCAGGTACTCCGCCTTGCAGCCGCAGCCGAACAGCGACTAAACCACCCTGTCGCGGAAGCGATCGTTCAATTTGCTCAGTCCCAACAGCTCCATATTCCTGATCGCGGTGAGTGGCAATATGAGGTGGGATTAGGGGTGCGGGCCCAAATTGAAGGGCAAGAAGTTTTGGTCGGCAGTGAACGGTTTTTGCAACAGGAAGCCGTTGAGTGGGGTAATTGGACGCTTGAGCGTGCGGATCGGCTGCACTCTCTGATTTATGTTGCTTGCGATCGGCGATTTCAAGGCGCAATTCAGTACAGCGATCCGCTCCGACCAGAAAGTCGGCGGTTGATCCAATCCCTCCAGCAGGATTACAACATTGATCTGCATTTACTCACTGGCGATCAGGTGCAGCGAGCTCTCCAAGTGGCCGAGGAGTTAGGCATTCCGAGTCGGCGCGTTTACGCTGAAGCCTTTCCGGAGCAGAAAGCCAAAATGGTACGTGAGCTGCATCGATCGGGTCGTACCGTCGCTTTTGTGGGAGATGGCTTAAATGATTCGGTGGCTTTAGCCTATGCAGATGTATCAGTGTCGTTCGAGCGAGGTTCTGAAATTGCCCGCGAGACGGCTGATGTGGTGTTGATGAACAATAATCTACTGGATTTGTTAGAGGTAATCACCATTGCCCAACAAACCCACAATCTGATCGACCAAAATACTACGCTAGTCGTCTTGCCCAACCTGATCGCTCTGGGGTTAGCCACCACGGTTGGACTCAATCCCCTGATTGCTACTGCGATTCATAATGGATCGGCAATCATTGCAGGAATCAACAGTCTACGTCCACTACTGCAACACCAGCTACAGAATCGGATATAACTTGGCTATCGAGCACACCTTGATCCATCAAGCCCCAGGTCAACCGTCATCCAACTTCAAGAATCTGATAAACTATCTGATAAACTATAAGTCGTAGTTGCAACCTCCAGCTTGTTTGTTTCCGAACCTGTTCTCAGTTAACAACGATCGGTTCTTTTCCTTTATCCACTACGATCTATGTCTTTGATCCATTTAGAAAAATCAGTTCTGACTTTTCACCTCAAAGAAATCATAGAAGATGGGCAGAGCAGTCACCCCCTAACCTGGTTAGGGTTAAGTCTACTGATTTTTGCTCCTAAGTTGTTCTCTCGATCGCCAATGCCAACGAAGCCTCAACCGTTGTCATCGGGGTTCACCCCAGTATCGCTCTCCCAGTGGATCGCCGAGGCAAAAAAACGGGAGTTGGACTCCCCAATGTATAGCTCGATCGAAATTCATGCTCTCCCACAAGCGGAGCAGGCTCGCTCAAGGTAAACTTCTCAGAACATTTCTTGGATTCCCTGATAGGCAATCTTGGATAGGCAATCTTGATCCTGGGCTAGATCTGAGCTAGATCGGTGAGATCGGTTTATGATGAAACCTGAAACTGCCTATCCTTCGGTCAAAGTTGGTTGAGGGGGCGGTACAGCAACGGGCAGGCTAGTCTTTTTCTGAGCTTCTGCCTGCACCTCAGCTCTGGCTTCTGCAGCAATATCTGCTAGGACTTCTCCAGTTTCTGCAATTGCACTCCTGGTCTTTTCAAACAGGGTTATTCCTGATTTAAGAGTCGCTTTCACAACGGGTTTAACCAGAGGCAATACAACTGGGGTCAATGCCACGGCTGCAACTCCAATAGCGATCACTTTAGCATTGGGATTGCTCGCCAATTCGGCAACTCTTGCTCTCAATCCGACATTTCCCTGATGCATTTCCAGCATATTTGCACCTCTCTTCACCGTTTTCATCACGGCATGTGATTTGTAACACATTCCTGTCTATTATACGCCCGGACTTTGATAATCTTGCGAATTTAAGAAAGATATTGGTTACGCTATTCTGCTGGAACCCCATCGCTGGGAACTGGCTCAAAGGCAGGAATTGGCGCTTCAGGTTCTGTGAACTGCTCGATCGGTTCCGGCTCTGCATAAACCGGCTCAGGTTCGTAGACTGGTTCAGGTGGCGGTTCAGCAGCCTCTTCGATCGGAGCAGGTGGAAGTTCGGGAGCGGGCTCCAGGCTTTCGACTGCGGGTTCTGAAGGCGGCGTGATCGGTAATGGGGCAGGATCAACGGTTGTATCAACGGTCGTATCAATATTCCCGTCAACGGTTCCATCAAGAGTTCCATCAACGGTCGTGGGCGCGATCGACTCTGGAGGTACTTCAGTCGGCGAGGTCGGCATCGGTGAGGTCGGCATCGGTGTTCCTGCGGGTTCGTCAGTCGCCTCAATCAAGGATTCCGGCGCGGTGATCGGTTCAGTGGCCGTGTTGGCTGGTTCTGGTTCAGTCACAACGGGGGGCGGTGGAGGAATGTCAACGGCGCGTCGATCGCCCCTTTCTTCCGCTTGTCGGTTAAACTCCGAACCATCAATTGTCATATCCACACTCAGTACCGTACTGCCTGCACCGCCACTATCATCTAAACGATATTTTTCCTGTACCGCTTCCAGTACCGCTTGATCCAATACGGTATGACCACTTGAATCGACTAAAGTTGCACTAATCACATTCCCATTTTCATCATAATCAACTAATACTTTGACCGTCCCTTCCTGCCCAGCTCGCAGGGCTTCTTCCGGGTAGTCTACATCCGGGCAATTGCGACAGGAAATCCGGCGACTCTGACCACCCGTTGTTTCAGGGGCAGGTGGATTGCTCGATCCAGCGGCCACTTCATTTGCGGCGGGAGCAGTTTCCGTACCGGCATCCGTACCAGAGTTTTGACCCGTTTCAGAATTGCCTCTCCCCTCACCCACCGTTGCAGGGTTCGTACCCTCTCCCGATCGACTCCCGGAACTTTGGCGAGCCGCCCGATCGCGCCTGAGCTGTTCCAGCAAATCTCGGAAGCTGCGTTCAGGAGCAGCAGCCTGCTCTAAGGCAGTCGGCTGAGGTGCAGGAACGGGAGATGCTTCGGGATTGGCAGGGGTTAAAGGTGCCGTCACGGTTTCAGGTGGAGGGGTTTCTGAAACCAAGGGAGTGTCTGGAATCACAGGCTCTGGTGTCACAGGTGATTCAGGTGGAAGCTCCGGCGCGATCGGTTCCGGCAAAGCAATGGCTGCAATGGGGGCGGGATCGGCAACAGTGCTGCTATTGTCAGTGCTGCTATTGTCAGTCAGCACTTCTGTTTGCGCCTCTGGAGACTTCAGCGGCTCTTCTGGCTCTGGCTCTGGTTCTGGCTCTGGCTCCGATTCCGATTCGGTCACAACAATGGCAATTTCTTCCGGCTCGGACTGAGTGGCAGTCCAAAGCGGCTTGAGGTTGAGTAACAACAAGCCCCCATGCAGCGCCAGAGAAGCCAATAAGGTGCGAGTCAGTAGCACCTTTAATGCTTGACGCTCCTGCTCACGTTTTTGATCGGCAAATTCGGGAAGAGCCATAGGATCTTGGAATGAGAGTGAACTGGTGGTCATCAACAGCGTGGTCATTAACAGCGTCGATCGATCGGACTTGCTTGTCCCTCGTGAGCTTTAGTGTTGTACAACCCTGTCTTAATCTACAATAAGAATTTGCAATTAGTGGTCATCTATTTAGTCTGATCTTGAGATTTTTCCTGCAAAGAGAGGAGTATTTCTTCCAGGTGAAAACTGATCACAATCTATTTCAGTAGCTTCAATTTCTCCGAAATAAGTGGCAATACAAGACTTTCAGCTCTTTAATCTGCACCCTCTGAAGCAACCCTAAAATACCCAGGCTGACCAGTCGAGAAATTCTTTCTTGAAAATAACTCTCAACATTATAGAATGGGGGCAACTTCAAAATTGATTCTCGGCCAACGACTGGATTGCAGGTGAATGGCTGGATCGCCTGCAAGTTTTTTGAATGCTCGCAAACTGTAGTCTCACCATGCTGATTGACTGACAAAACTCAAACTGCACTCACCCCAACCCCTCTCTGAGAGCGGGCTACCTTGTACACACAAGTCGTTCCGATCCTCCCTAACCCTCCTTAACCAGGAGGGAACTGAACCCAAAGTCTTCAAAGTCCCCCTCAACAAGGGGGATTTAGGGGGATCAATCAGCGATTTAGCAGCAACTCAGCGATGTGTGTACACAGTAGGTTCCTAGGGGGAGAAGGGATTTAGGGATGGGGGGAAAGATTTGTCAGTCAATCAGCTCACCATGTTGATGTGTTGATTTGCAAGGCTAACTATGTTTTTGATCGATTTATTTGTTGCGGGTGGAGTGGTCATGTACCCCTTACTGGGGTTTTCGATTTTGGCGATCGCTCTGATTATCGAGCGCTGCATTTTCTGGAGTAAAGTGAACCGGCAACAGCGACGGGTTGTGCGGGATGTGTTGACTGCCTACCAAATGGGATCGGATACGGTTTTACCGAAGCTGAAACATAATAGCGATTTACCGATCGCCCGCATTTTTATGGAAGCGCTGGAAATGGATTACGCGCCCCCCCAAGCGTTTCACAACTTTTTGGAAGGTGCGATCCAAGCAGAATTACCCCTGCTGCGCCGTTTCAACACTATCTTCGACACGATCGTGGCGGCTGCCCCCCTGTTGGGGCTGTTGGGCACTGTGACCGGGTTGATTCGCTCCTTTGCCAATTTAGATCTAGGTAGCGTTGGGCAAGAGGGCACAGCAAGGGTGACAGGTGGCATCAGCGAAGCCCTGGTATCTACGGCCACCGGGCTGATCGTGGCGCTGCTAGTGCTGCTGTTTTCCAATACCTTTCGCGGCTTTTATCGGCGGCAGTTAGCGCTGATTCAGGAATATACCAACCAGTTGGAAGCCCTCCATTTTTGCCGCTACCAGGAAGGACGTACCGGCAGCCCAATCGAGGTTAGTCAGTAAAAAGACCATGGGTGAAAGCAATGTGTGAGCAAACGGCAAATCGGAGTAAATTCAGATGACCATTCGCGATGATGACTTGGATACACCGCCCCAAATTAATATCGTGCCCATGATCGATATTATTTTCGCGATTCTGACTTTTTTTATTATGGCGACCCTGTTTTTAACCCGCTCAGAAGGGTTACCCGTCAATTTGCCAAGTGCTGAAACTGCCCGCCAGCAAACTGCCAAACAGCAGCGAATTACAGTGACGATCGATGACCAGGGCAACCTGTTTCTCGATCGCAAACCTACCGAAGGCAGCCTGCTGACCAATCAAATTAAAGCGTTAAAGGGCAATCAGCCTAACGTTTTGGTCATCATCAATGCTGATGAGAAAGTCGATCATGGTCAGGTGATTGCCGTGATGGATCAAGTGAGAACGATTGAAGGAACAACATTAGGGATCGCCACAAAACGACCGTAATTGTAGCTATGCCGCAGCCTCATTTGAATCCATCTTCTTTGTCCCGAAAGCGAGTTATGCTCGGACGATCGCCTTCTCTGCGATGGCTAGGTTTACTGACCGGCATGATGCTGCTGATCGGCTGTTGCTTAATCAGCCTGAACCTGGGGGCGGCGACGATCAGTCCCCATACCGTTTGGCAAGCGTTGGTTGCCTTTGATGGTTCAACTGACCATTTAATTATTACAACAGTTCGCTTACCGCGAATAATCATTGCGCCCATGGTCGGAGCTGCCTTGTCCGTCGCGGGATCGTTGATGCAGGGATTAACTCGCAACCCCTTGGCCGATCCGGGTATTTTGGGCATCAGTTCCGGAGCCGCTCTTGCTGTTGTGGTCAGCACCTTTTACTTCGGCAGTCTCTCGGTTCAGTCCTCTACTTGGGTCGCATTTGCTGGCGGTGCAGTGGCTGCCATGGCTGTCTATGTTTTGGGTTCGATCGGTCGGAGTGGCATTACGCCCTTAAAACTGATCTTGGCAGGGTCAGTATTGTCCTATCTCATGGCAGCTCTCACCACGAGCATTTTGATTCTGAGCCAGCGCACCCTGGAAGAAATTCGTTTCTGGCTAGCCGGATCGGTGGCTGGAAAAGACTTAGACAGCTTGGTGCAAATTTCACCCTATATTCTCGTTGGTTTGATCCTGGCGTTTAGTATCGGGCAACAAATCACGACATTGAACTTAGGTGAGGATGTCGCCAAAGGATTGGGATTGCGCACCGGCTGGGTCAAGGCGATCGCTGCAATTGTGGTGGTCTTGCTGGCAGGTAGTGCGGTGGCTCTCGCTGGGCCGATCGGCTTTATTGGTTTAATCGTGCCCCATATCGTCCGCTTTTGGATCGGTGTCGATTACCGTTGGCTGTTGCCCTATGCTGCCATCTGGGGAGCCACTTTACTCTCGCTGGCAGATTTAGCGGCTCGTTTGGTGATTAAACCCCAAGAATTACCCGTAGGGATCATGATGGCGCTTGTGGGGGCACCCTTTTTTATCTATTTGGCGCGATCAAAGGTGAAACAGTAGCGATCGCAAATAGGGATTATCCATTTTCTCATTAATTTGAAATTTCCTGCTCTGCCATACTCTAAAACAAGGCGCGACGGGTCAAAAATGGGCAATTTCAGCTACCTCGATATACCTCGATATACCTCGATATACCTCGATATAATGGGGAAGCGCTTGGCAGAGGCACCAGTCATGGTTTCAGAATTTGCCTGCTCTTCCCATCCCCCACTCCCCCCCGATTGGGAAGTTCCCACCCCTCCCACCGACTTAATTTTTGACGATGGAGAACCTTTGGAAAGTAATCGTCATCGTATTGCCATGAATGTGCTGATTCGTTCAGCCCAGCAAGCCTTGATATCTCGACCGGACAGCTTTGTGGGCGGCAATATGTTCGTCTATTACAGTCGCCAACAGGTCATGAACCGCGATTTTAGAGTCCCAGATTTTTTGCCTGTCTTGGGCGTTGAACCGAATCGTGAGCGGCAAGGTTGGGTGATTTGGGAGGAGTCGGGTCGCTATCCCGATGTCATTATCGAATTTCTGTCTCCTCGCACGGCTGCGATCGATCGGGGTGCGAAAAAAGACCTCTATGAGCAAACGTTTCGGACACCGGATTATTTTGTCTTCGATCCGTTCAATCCAGACTCCTTGGCAGGGTGGCGACTCGATTTGGCGCACGGCTATCAGCCGCTGACTCCCAACGATCGCGGCTGGCTTTGGTGTGAGACGTTAGAACTCTGGCTGGGAACCTGGGAGGGATCGATCGATCGGGAACCGATCAGCGGCAGTTGTGTCTGGCTGAGATTTTATACGCCTCAAGGCGATCTGGTGTTACTGCCGGAAGAAACAGCACAACAGCAGGCAGAACAGGAGAAGCAACGGGCAGAACAGGAAAAGCAACGGGCGGAGCGGCTCGCTGCAAAGCTGCGAGAGTTGGGGGTTGATCCCTCGGATCTTTGAGTTGCACAGCAGCAGGAGAGCCCCATTGACTGGTCAAAAAGATTGCTTATTGAGCGTCATTTCACCTGGAAAGTGTGAAATTACTTCTTGACGATCCCTAGGCTTGAACCTCTACAATCCCCATCATGCCCAGATCTTCATGGTCGAGGATGTGGCAGTGGTAAACTGTTTTACCGATAAAATCGCGAAACGGGACGCGGATTCGCACAGTCTCTCCACCTTTAACTAATACGGTATCCTTCCAGGCGCGATCGGATTCAGGTTGCCCATTGCGAGAAATGACCTGAAATGAATTCACATGCAGGTGGAAAGGATGATCCATGCGGTCGGGATCAAGATTCACCAATTCCCACTCTTCAGTGGTACCTAATTTTACAGATGCGTCAACTCGCTGTAGGTCGAAAGGTTTACCGTTGAATAGAAAAGCCATGCCATTTCCCATACTCATCCCCATACCTGTACCCATTGTCATCGATAATTCGATTTGACGAGTCCGATCTGGAGCAGGCAAGGATTCGACTTCGATCAATTTTTCTGGTAACGGTAGGGTTGGGATCGAGCCCTGATAGATCAGCGTTGCCAAAGGCTGCGAAGATGGGGCTGGAGCTTGGAAGTTCTGGTGGGGATGCATTCTGCCGCCCATTCTGTCGCCCATTCTGCTGCCCCTTTGACCCATCATGCCACCCATCATGCCACCCATCATGCCACCTCGATTATAGGGAAGATTCAGCAAGCGGTATGGCTTGGGAGGACGATCGCCCTTGATCAAGACTTCAGCACGTTCCCCCGGAGCTAGCAAGAGCTCGGTGCTTTCTATCGGTGTCCCGATCGCCCCACCATCGGTTGCGATCAGATAAAACGGATGGTTGTCTAACGCAAGTCGATAAAACCGCGCAGCAGAGGCATTGAGCAATCTCAAGCGTAATAATCCTCCCGCCGCAATCGAGAAGGTAGGATTAACTTGCCCATTCACTGTGATCAAGGAACCTTCACGTCCCATCATCAATGCCATAGGGTGAGGAGGATTGATTTGCCCGTTGGCATCAAGATCAAAATCTTGCAGCACGAGAAATTGCTCTTGAGCTGCCTTGACCTCTGGAATTTCATCCAGTGCGCCTCTCACTATGAATAGTCCTGCTAATCCACCAAAAATCTGTTCGGCTACATGTCCATGATGGTGAGGATGATACCAAAATGTTCCAGCGGGATGGCTGTCTGGAATCGTGAACTCATAGGTCAACTGCTCATTAGAGGCGACACTAATAAAAGGATTATCGGCATTGCCTGTGGGAGAGACATGCAAGCCGTGATAGTGTAGGTTGGTCGGATGAGGAAGCTGGTTTGTGAAGTGAATTCGCACCGTATCGCCGGGTTTTGCCTCCAAACGAGGAGCGGGTATCTGACCGTTGTAGCTGAGTAGATGGGCCGATCGATCGCCCACCCGGACGGTGGTATGGCTGGCAGTTAAATTGAGTTCCAATAACCCATTGCTGCTGGTATAAATTGGAGGGGGAATGGTTGCGGAGGATAAGGAGGGTTTTCGACCGATCGCCCAATGGGCTAACAGAGCCCCACCCGTACCAGTCGCACTTAGGACTAGAAAATGACGACGATTCAGTTTCATGATGAAATATAGGCTAGTAGATGATTGCAGAACTATCTTGGCTATGTTCTAGGCTCAATAGTTCAGTGATGGGATCGGTTATAGGATCAAAAAATAAAACTGGGATGAAATTTGATGTTTTACTTGCGAATGGTGATAGGCAATTTGTCGTGAGTCATGTTCTGACGTGATTTAGGTTTGCTAAAGCGAAACCACCATAATTCCAGTCCAATTAACCCGAATCCACTTGCAGTAACGATCCCTTTCAGCCATATAGGTTGATCAATGCGATGAAATTGGCTGGATTGCTCTGGAGATGGCATCGTTTGATGAGGCATTTGCGCCAGGGCGTGATCGGAAGCAAGATACAGGATTAGTCCTGATGTGCTGATCAGGATGGCAATGCTGCCTAGAATTCCAGATCGATAACTCATAGCTGCCTCCTAAAGTGTTGCTTAAAGTGTTGCTTAAAGTGTTGCTTAAAATATTGATTAAACCGTCTTTCAGACTGTTATCAGACTGTTAAAAATGTTATCAGACTGTTGCTTAAACTGTTTATTAAGCTACCTCTCAAGCTGTCTCCTAAATGGAAGCTGTCTTTGTTTAGAAAGCTCCGGTTTATGGCTAACCGATTCATTAGACTTAATCGGTAATAAATTGTCCATGCTCTGAATTGACGATAAGGCTATAAGATTTGACGAGTTTACGTCAAGAATTTATGTCTTTCCTTGTTTCCGATTAAGTCTATTGTCCATTCATTATCCATTCATCATTGACTCATCATCGGCTTAAAGTTCCTGAGTCGCAGTGCGTTCGTGACTACGGAAACAGAGCTAAATGCCATGGCTGCCCCGGCAATAATTGGGTTAAGGAGCCAGCCGAAGACAGGATAGAGAATTCCAGCGGCGATCGGAATCCCTGCCACGTTGTAGATAAAGGCGAAGAATAAATTCTGTTTAATGTTACGGATCGTGGAGCGACTCAGTTGAATGGCGGTGACAATGCCATGCAGATCGCCTGAAATAAGGGTGATATCGCTGGCTGCAATAGCCACATCTGTACCCGTGCCGATCGCAATTCCCACATCTGCCTGAGCGAGGGCTGGTGCATCGTTGATACCGTCCCCCACCATGGCGACGACTTTGTTTTCAGATTGAAGTTGCGCAATGATGGCTGCTTTTTGATCGGGGCGGACTTCAGCGAAGATGCGTTGAATGCCAACTTCGTGAGCGATCACATGAGCAGTGCGTTGGTTATCCCCAGTTAGCATCACTACTTCTAAGCCCATCTTCTGCAAAGTCCGAATTGCTGCTCCTGAAGCAGGCTTGACGGCATCAGCAATGCCCATGATCGCTTCAACTTGACCCTCGACTGCCACCCAGATCACGGTCTTGCCCAGGTCTTCCAATCTATCCCAATGTTGCTGCAAAGCACTGGTTATGATCCCTAACTCATTCATCCAACGGTAGGTGCCAATTTGGACGAATTGATTCCTAACATAGCCTTGTACACCACTCCCAGCGATTGCCTCAAAGTCATTCGCTTCTATTGGAGTCACTTCCTGGGATTGGGCATATTGTACGACAGCTTCTGCCAGAGGATGTTCTGAGTTGCGTTCGATTGAAGCGGCCAGTTGTAAAAGATACAGTTCATTGCGATCAGCTACCCCTTTCACCGTTACAAAATCTGTTACAGTCGGTTTTCCCTGGGTAATCGTGCCAGTCTTATCCAGAACGATCGTTTGTAGTTTGTGGGCCAGTTCTAAACTCTCTGCGCCTTTGATGAGAATACCATGCTCTGCACCTTTACCAGTTCCGACCATAATGGAAGTGGGAGTCGCTAACCCTAAGGCACAGGGGCAGGCAATGATCAGCACGCCAACAGTCGTGATTAATGCCATCGTGACATTTCCCATCAGGTTGAACCAGATCACAAAGGTAAGAATGGCGATCCCAATCACAGTCGGCACAAACCAACCTGTAACTTGGTCGGCAAGTCGCTGAATGGGCGCTTTCGAACCTTGGGCTTGCTGTACCAGTTTGACGATTTGGGCCAGGAAGGTATCTTTACCGACCCGGGTGGCTCGGAACTGAAAACTACCTGTTTTGTTGAGGGTAGCCCCGATTACCTCATCACCCGCTTGCTTCTTCACGGGTACACTCTCGCCTGTCACCATGGCTTCATCGATTGTGGAAGAACCTGTGACAATTTCGCCATCAACTGGAATTTTCTCTCCTGGACGTACCAGGATAATATCCCCGAATATTACTTCTGCGATGGGAATATCCACCTCACGATCGTCACGAATTACCCGCGCTGTTTTAGCCTGTAAGCCAATCAGTTTACGGATCGCTTCTGAGGTCTGTCCTTTGGCTCGATTCTCCAGCAGTCGTCCCAATAGCAAGAGGGCAATAATCACGGCTGCGGCTTCGAAATACACATCGGGTTGCAATCCCTGCTTGAGAAACCAATGGGGAAAGAAGGTGGGAAACAGGGAATACAGATAAGCGGTGCCTGTACCGACTGCCACTAGCGTATCCATCGTTGCGGTGTGATGTTTGAAGGCTTTCCAGGCATTGATGAAGAAGCTACTGCCTGCCCATAATAAAACCGGAGCTGTGAGCACGAGCTGAAGCCAGGGATGGTGGAGCCACATCGGAATCAAAGGGAGCGGCAAACCTGTCATGACCGGCAGAGAACCGATCACCAAGATGGCACTGATGCTGCCACTCACCCACACTTTTCGAGTCAATCTGCGATGTTCAGCTTGGCGTGCTTGCCGTTCGGTGTCATCTTCTGAAGCGAGGATATCCTCTTGCATGGGTATGGCTGAATAGCCCGCTTCCTCAACAGCCGTTTGGATTGCGGCAATATCGATTCTGCTCGAATCATAGGTAATAGCTGCCTGTTCAGCCCCAAAATTGACGCTACAGGATTCTACGCCAGGAACAGCCCGGATCGCTTGTTCAACATTATTGGCACAAGAGGCGCAACTCATGCCTCGCAATTTGAGGGTTGTGGTATCCATAGGGCTGAAAGACGATCGATGACGATTGATATTGATACAGCGATCTAGGACTCTGGCTTTGTGGCTACACCTCGATAGAGATGGGCGATCAAATCAGGCATGTTCTCAGGCGTAAATTGCTCGATTGCTACCTGTTGGAACTGGTGTCCGATCTCTAAAACTTCACCCTGGACATCTGCCAGTAATGCTGGGCGATATTTTGCCCAATTGGGATCTGACAAGCTCCAGTCTAGAAGGCGAGGTAGAACCACCCGTGCGTAGAAACCCATCCCTTAAAATTCTGCTTGGCGAATTTTGGTCAGCGAATTTTGGTCAGCGAATTTTGGTCAGCGAATTTTGGTCAGCGAATTCGATCGGCACATTTCGATCGGGCAGCTAGGCGGCTGCTACGGTATAGCCTGCGGTGGTAATGGCCTGGGTAACGGCATCTGCAGGAGCTTGGGTGTCGATCGTAACTTGTTTGGTTTTTGGATCGGCCTCAACGGTGGCAGTCGGGTCGATCGCCTGGATTGCTTTCGTGATTGTATCTGCACAGGCAGAGCAAGCCATATTAGGAACTGTGAGTTGGAGTGTCATGAGCTTGAAACCTCGTTATTGATTGATTCGAGCGTTGATTGATTTAAGCGTCCCAGTAACCTGTTCAATTCGGAGTCTTGTAGAAATAATTTGAGTAGTCCAGGGGCTGAAGCCGCTGGTTACAGTCATCAGACGATCCAAAGTGATCCACTGATCCGTGCAAGCTGCCTTGAATCAGGCTGAATGGGATCGGGTTGAATGGGATCGGGTTGAATGGGATCGGGTTGAATGAGTGACTGACTCCATCTTGAAGTCTCTAGTCCGCTGGAGAGTCAAGGGGTATAACGAGAAATTGGGTAAATTTTTTTAACAGAAACCACCTGATTTTGTAACAATATCCTGTAAGTAACAATATCCTGTAAGTAACAATATCCTGTAA
>JALOOM010000105.1 GCA_025454395.1 Elainella sp. Prado103 | reverse complement strand
ATGTGATGATGACGATGGCACCATTCTATGCTCTGTTCAAAATCAGCCGGCAAAACGCTTAGTATCGACAAAACAATCGCACTCTATGTGAATCGACCGTTGATGCCGTAAGGCGTTGAGCACTTCAGCGGCAACTCCAACAGCAGCAAGCGATGGCAGGTGAATCGACCGTTGATGCCGTAAGGCGTTGAGCACGGCTTAAATAAGTTCGCGATTTACATCGAAGATTGGGGTGAATCGACCGTTGATGCCGTAAGGCGTTGAGCACGATCGCCCGGTACACGTTATCAAACCACAATTGAGTGAATCGACCGTTGATGCCGTAAGGCGTTGAGCACAGTGGCTCTGGGAGCGGAAGGAGTCGCTTAAAAACGGTGAATCGACCGTTGATGCCGTAAGGCGTTGAGCACTCAAGAGAGTTAAAGAGGTAGGAAGAAATGAACGCAGTGAATCGACCGTTGATGCCGTAAGGCGTTGAGCACACCACCCTGGTTCCCTGTGGGAATGGGTGTGAGTTAGGGGTGGGTGAATCGACCGTTGATGCCGTAAGGCGTTGAGCACGGAAGCTGGCAAACCCCCTCAATTAGTCCAGCAACGTGTGAATCGACCGTTGATGCCGTAAGGCGTTGAGCACACGGTGAATTTTCGCCCAAACTTTTCAGACTTAGCGTGAATCGACCGTTGATGCCGTAAGGCGTTGAGCACGTTCCAGGTGTTGAAATGAGGCGCTGAAATGAAAGGTGAATCGACCGTTGATGCCGTAAGGCGTTGAGCACCAAGCAACGCTTTGACCCAGGCGCAAACTGGCTGGGTGAATCGACCGTTGATGCCGTAAGGCGTTGAGCACCCAGCAAAGTTATACGCATTAGGATCGTCATCGGTGTGAATCGACCGTTGATGCCGTAAGGCGTTGAGCACTAGCAATGGGATGAAATATGCGAGTAGGCGATATCGGGGTGAATCGACCGTTGATGCCGTAAGGCGTTGAGCACATTTGAAAGTTTAAAAGGTTTAAGACTTGAAGTCGTGAATCGACCGTTGATGCCGTAAGGCGTTGAGCACATGCCCTTGCTGACGGACTCTATCAGCGCATTTGTTTTGTGAATCGACCGTTGATGCCGTAAGGCGTTGAGCACCGCTGCTGCTGAGAAGCGAGTTTTTGATTAATTTGGTGAATCGACCGTTGATGCCGTAAGGCGTTGAGCACTACCCCAGGTCTTACGGCTTAAAGGTTAGCGATCGGGAATAAGCCACCTGACTGCAACGAGAACATACAATGCACATACCGCGATCGGGAATAAGCCACCTGACTGCAACGAGAACATACAATGCACATACCAACCAAGGGATGACGAAAGCAAGTGGAACTGCAACTGCATAAATCAATACCGATAACTTTCCTTTTAGATCCCGACCAAGAGCGTTCGCAAGAGTGGCAGCTTAGCCGTAGTGAAAAATAAGTGTGCAGGTTAAAGTGAAATAGACGATCGCCGCCAACAACAGAACTACACCATAAAGCGCAACCCATCCATGCGGTGGCAAAGAGGAACCATCACTGAATGCTTCTAACCTGCCTTTAACCATTTTGGGTATACTCCGAAAACACTCATCATGAAGTTCATAGCCTTCGCTAATCAGATTTTTGAGTTGAGAAGTGGCGCTGATAGAGAAATCAGCTCGTGAAAACAAAAGCTATAAAAAGAAATACAAGGGCTGGGAGACGGTATCCAAGCAGAAAACTCCTGGGAAGGGGCGGCAAGAGGGCGGGAAGACCGGCAATAGCGTTCCGAATACATCATGGGGAGAATATCCTCATGCCCGATCCATAACATTTCTACATCTTTAGATAGATGGCAATCTGTCACAATAATTTGATATGGTCTGATTGCAGTCATCGATGTCAATGAACCCGTAAGAGAGGGCATATTCCCGACCTAGGGTGTGATCCAGTTACCCCGCTGCTCCAAACCGACCTGTGTTCATGCACCTAATGTCAGACAAAAGATGGGAAAATGACCGCTGTAAACTTGGGCAATCTAGCGCCGGTTTGCAGCCCAATCTGCTGCCTGGTTGCTGAGGACGAGGATCATCATGGCACTCCGGTTTCTCTTGCTTGAGGATAGCCCATCAGATGCAGCAGTGATCGAGGCAATGTTGGCAGAGGGGCAAATTGATTGTGAGCTATTGAGACTGGAAACTCGGGCTGACTTTGTTGCTGCTTTAGAAACTGCTTTAGAAACTAAAGCCTTTGATCTCATTTTGGCGGACTATTCACTCCCCCAATTTGACGGTATTTCTGCACTTGAGATCGCCTGTCAAATCTGCCCTGACATCCCGTTCATTTTCGTTTCGGCCAGTTTGGGGGAAGAATTAGCGATCGAAACTCTGAAACGAGGAGCTACTGATTACGTCTTAAAGCAACGCTTAGGAAGATTGGTACCCTGTGTGCAGCGAGCCCTCCGGGAAGCCCAGGAGCGACGCGAGCGGCAACGGGCGGAAGTCGCATTACGTCAGAGTGAGGCCCTCCTACGGACAGTTGCAGCCAATTTGCCAAATGGGGCAGTTTTTATTGTCAATCAGGAGTTACGCTATATACTCGCTGAGGGTAAAGCCCTTGAGAACGTTGGCATGGTTTCAGAGGATTTAGTTGGTAAAACATTGGAGGAAGCACTCGATCCTACCTTGGCGGCATATTACGAGCCCTACTACCGCCAAGCGCTAAGGGGAGAGTCTTTCAGCCTAGAACACTATAGCCACAATCGATATTATGTTTCTCATAGCACTCCGCTTCGTAACGATCAAGGAGTCGTTGATGCCGTTCTAGTCGTTTCTCATGATATTACTGATCGCAAATTGGCTGAGAAAGCATTAAAGAGAAATGAAGAAAGATTGAAAAGTTTTGTAGAAGGTAATGTGGTTGGGATACTGTTTGGTGATGTGTATGGTGGGGTTCATGAAGCAAACGATGAGCTATTAAGAATTATTGGTTATACTCGCGAAGAACTACAGTCTGGTCAAGTTTGCTGGCTAGATATGACCCCGTCTGAGTATTTGGATCTTGATCAACAACATATTTTAGAAGCACAAGAAAAAGGAGCTTGTGTTCCCTATGAAAAAGAATACGTTCGTAAAGATGGTACCCGCGTTTCCGTTTTAGTTGGCTATTCCTTATTAGGGGAAGCCCGGGAAGAATCAGTCGCCTTTATTCTCGATCTGACCGATCGCAAACAGGCTAATGCTCGTCTGCATCTACTGTATGAAACGACTCGTGATTTACTGGCCACTCATCAGCCGATGCAATTGATGAGTAATTTATTTAATAAACTTGCCAACCAGCTTGATTTGCATCACTACTATAACTACATGGTAGAAATGCAGCACGATCGCCAGAGATTACATCTCAAAAATTATAGTGGTATCTCTGAACAGGCAGCAGCAACCATTGAATGGATCGATTTTGATCAATATCTCTGCGGTCTAGTTGCTAAAGAACGGCGACAAATTATACTCAATCAAACGCAAATTGCCCAACATCCCAATGCCCAACTCATCCACTCTCTGGGGATCACAACCTATGCAGGATATCCTTTGATTGTAGGAGGATGCTTACTTGGCACCTTAGCTTTTGCGAGTTGCACCCGCACCCACTTTACGCCTGCTGAAATTGATCTGCTGCAATCCACCTGTGAACAAATTGCCATCGCGATCGAGCGGGCTAGCTTAACCGCTTCCATCCAACGGCAAGCAGAACAGTTACAGCAAGCTAATCAAATTAAAGATGAGTTTCTTGCGGTGTTATCCCATGAGTTACGCTCTCCCCTCAATCCCATTTTAGGTTGGGCCAGGCTACTGCAAACCCGGAAGCTGGATGAGGTTAAGACCGCCCAAGCTTTAAGTGTGATCGAGCGGAATGCCAAATTGCAAGCCGAACTGATTGAAGATTTGCTGGATGTTTCACGCATTTTACGGGGTAAGTTGCGTTTAACAGTTGCTACGGTTAATCCGGTATCGATCATTTATTCTGCTTTGGAGACGGTGCGGCTGGCAGCAGAGAGTAAATCAATTCAAATTCAGGTTAACTTGGAACCCAGTATCGGTATGGTTTCAGGCGATCCAAACCGCTTGCAGCAGGTGATCTGGAATTTACTTTCCAATGCAGTCAAATTTACCGACGCGGGTGGCACAGTCAGCATTCAACTCAAAGCAGTCGCCTCAGAAGCACAGATTATCGTCCGTGATACGGGTAAGGGGATTCATCCGGACTTTTTACCCCATGTGTTTGACTACTTTCGTCAGGAAGATGGTGGCACCACTCGCAAATTTGGTGGGCTCGGACTTGGGCTAGCGATCGTACGTCACTTAGTCGAGTTGCATGGCGGTACTGTTCAGGCTCAAAGCCCCGGAGAAGGGCTGGGAGCTACTTTCATGGTCAGATTGCCACTGATCCCCAATGCGCTCGATCGCAACCTCAACCTGCCTCGATCGGAAGCCTTGCCCAATCTCTGGGGTATCACCATCCTAGTGGTTGATGACGATGCCGATACCCGTGAGTTTCTCAGATTTCTCCTGGAACAGTATGAGGCTAAAGTCACTGTAGTCTCCTCGGTGGTTGAAGCATTTGCTGCCTTCAGTCATACCCATTTTGATATCCTAGTCAGCGATATTGGGATGCCTGATCAAGATGGCTATATGTTTTTAAACCATTTGAGAACCCTGCCTCCAGACCAAGGGGGCACAACGCCAGCGATCGCTCTGACGGCCTACGCAGGAGAAACAGATCAACAACAGGCGCTGTTGGCAGGCTTCCAATGCCATATACCGAAACCTGTCGATCCCACCCAATTTCTAAAAGTCGTTGCTCGTTTAACCCATCAAAGATTGGAGGAGCGATAAGTTCCATGTGCCCTTGAGCTCAACAAAGCATTCGTTCTAAAATGATGCAAGACTATCTTGGTCAAGTCCTAGGCGCTTTCAATTGGATGGTAAGCCGGTCGTTCCTAAATTGATACTTTGGTTTGGCATAGGTATCGGCATTGCTACTGTGGCCCCGATATCTTGATTCGCCGCCCAATGGGTTTAACGCTCGATTCGATTGCACCGCAACCAATGGGGATGCCTTCGGCTTGATAGTAGCCATAATTGACAATCCGCTGTTGATGCTTGTTCAGGTAGCCAACGAAAGTCGTCACCTGCTCATGGTGCCAATCCTCAAACTGTGCAATTGCACCCTCGACATCGCCTTGCCATAAACAGGCTTCCACGGCATCTAAACGGTGCACAGAACCCCCCACTTTGCCCAAATTTTCAACCAAGTGATACCAGTCTAAAATCTCCCGTCTTTGAGTCTGAGTGCCAATCTGGGTGCAGATATTCCAGATCCGATCATGTCTATCTCCAATACGCGCTCCGGGTCAGTTTCCTCGTATAGCAGAGCGGCAAGCGCACGAGCGTGGGCTTGGATTTGGGCTTTTGTCTCAGCGTCCATGGCAGGTATCGGGTAAAGGTAAAAGGTACAATGCTCAAAGTTTAGCGCTATTGGCAAAGCCTATAACTAAGCACTTTTGTGATGAGTAAAAGTGGGATGCACTCTCAGCAGGAATTGGAACGGCTAAGCAGGTTGAAGTCGTGACATGGGTTACAAGGCTGAATAGATGAAACCAGCGCAATTTAAAATACATATTCTCACCCTTCGATCGCTTCTCTATCATGGAGTGCAATGGAATGTCAGACCTCAAAAACCGGATCTTGCCGCATATCTGGCTATCCGCCATCTGACTCTTGCAAAAGAATCGAGCTTGCCGGATCAGTGACCAGTTTGATGATATCTTCAGTTGAAATAGATGGCTCTAAATCATCAGCGCGAAAAAAATCATTGTAAACCCGATCATCAGCAAGAGATGAGGTAAATTGCTCAGTCCCGATCGCTGAGTGATGCGCAGTAAAGGATACGGGCTAAAGAGGAGGGCTGAAAGCAAGGTGACACCCTGGAGAAATTGCGCTACCTCTCCACTCCAGGTCAAGGTGGGTAGACCTGCACCACTATAGCCGCATGTGCGGGCAAGCACTGGGAGAATCTCGCCGGCTTCGGTGATAGCAGCGGGGATATAGTGAGCTAGATTGGCTGCTAGGGTTAAAGGAAGATAAGCATAGACGATCGTGAGATAATCAGGCTGCTGCCGATCAAAGTGACGAGCAATCAGATGGGTTGCCAGAATGAGTAATGCAGGAATACTCAAAAATGTAATTGTGATCGGAATGCTAAACAGTAAATGGTTGGCATCGATTGGAATCGATAATCTTAGCCAGTGTAAAAGAGTCTGGGCATGATGCATCAAGACACTACCCAGCAGTAGAAACAATAAGGCTGCTTCAGCCCAAAAGCCGTGATGATGATCGAGGAGATCTGAGGCGGGAAACCGCAGATTCAGTTGGGCCGATCGATTCGGGCAGGCTTTGAGGCAGGTCATGCACAGCATACAGTCCCGGTTATCCTGCAATTGAGCCGGGTGGGAATAAAGGGGACAGCCGCCTGTGGCTTGACCTTCAGTAGGCAGGGCATCCACAAAGCTGACCGCTGTTACACCCCCGCCTTTGTAGCAGCCAAAGGTTTGACATTGACTACCACAGACTTGCTGGGTCGATCGCAGTTCGATCAGCGCCAGTTTGGCGAACATGCCGTTCATACCGCCGATCGGGCAGAGATAGCGGCACCAGAGGCGGCGTTCATAGATCAGGCTACACAGGACTGCACCCGCAGCGATCGTTAGCAGTAGCCAAGCAGAGAGATTGGCATGATGGGGTAAATCCCACAGTTGTTCCCACAGGTCAATTACCATAAAGCCACCAAATAAGATCCAGGCTCCCCAACGGTTCAGCCATGGAGTAGGCCAGGCGAGTTGTTGGCGCGGGAAGATCCAGAGGGAGATGCGCCGTATCCATTCGCCCGTGATCATGAAGGGACAGACTGCACACCAGAGTCGGCCGATAAAGGCAAACAGGAATAAATACCCTGGCCACCACCAGGCCCAAAATAAATTTAGAGTAATGCTATTGCCTCGCTCTTGTGCCCCCAACCAGCCCAATAGAGTGACGGGCACAAAGATTGCCATCATGGGAATCCAGATGCCTTCAGGATACCAGCGACTGAGTAGCACAGTCCGCAACCAGGGGACATGGGTTAGTAAATCCAGCCGAAAAGCATTTTTAGCAGATTGCACTGACCATAAAGCTTGTTCGGGCACGATCGTATGACCGGGTGGGGTCATCATGACTGCACGATGCAAAATTTCTGCCAGTTCAGCTAAGTTGCCAGGATAGTCATAGCTCAGTAAGCGACGCAGATCAGATTGGTCGAGCTGGAGTAAAGGCCGATTCTGTTCATGACAAAACTGCTGTAAAAAATAGTGAGCAAACTCAGGAATATCGGCTTTTCGCTGCGGTAGGGTAAAAAGTTTGATCGTAATCGTTTCGAGTTGAGGAAATACTAATTTCTGGGGTGATGCCAGAATCAGACGGACTTCAGATTGGATCGGTTGAGGAGCAGTAGTGGCTAGATCAGTTTGGGTGACAATTAGACTTGTAGGGTGATCATCACCGTGATTATCATCGTTAAGCGTATCGCAATTATTCTGCTGAATGACACCGTGATTGGGTAAGTGATTGGGTAAGTGATTGGGTAAGTGATTGGGTAAAAGCCAGCCTGTTTTGAGGTAATGGATTAACCGAGTTCGATCGGACTCACTCAACAACTGGACATTATCCAACAGCAAAGTACCTCGCTCCAGAAGCTCGATCACACCTGCTCGATCGCCCGCTCTACCAAAAAGGGCATCCGTATTCAGTCGGCCTGCGGTATTGGGTAGATCGGCACAGTCGAGTTCTGCAAAAGGTTGGGATGCCAGGGCTGAGCGAGCATGAATGAGCCCTGCCGTAAAGGTTTTGCCAGTGCCTGCTTGGGCTTGAAAAATGACTGGATGGAGTTGAGCGGCTGCCTGCTTCATCTGGCTATCCAGCTTGCGGGTGGCTTTACTGCTGCCCAGTTGGTCAGTCGGATTGGGGATGGGTTGAATGTAAGACTGCAAACCCTGGATGCGCACCTCTTCCCAAGCGATCCGAGCTG
Organism: Elainella sp. Prado103; assembly: GCA_025454395.1. Classification (GTDB taxonomy): domain Bacteria; phylum Cyanobacteriota; class Cyanobacteriia; order Elainellales; family Elainellaceae; genus Elainella. Next base: position 8,933 of record JALOOM010000105.1, on the reverse strand, counting down.
CATATTCTTCCAAATCCTGGGATAGTAAACCTTGGATCACCTGTTGGATGGCTGGATGTGCTGCCAGCAGTTGTTGCAAGGTCGCTTGGGGCAGCACCCCGATTTCACTGGCGGTGAGAGTGATCGCACTGGTTTGGTAGACCCCGATCACCTGATCGCTGCATGGATAGCCTAGGAGATCGCCTGCATGGCGATGGCGGATAAATAATTTGCCGATCGGAGATTGCCGAAAAATTTCCACTTTGCCCTGTTTCAGCACAGAAAGTCCGATCGGGGTTTGACCCTCCTGATAAACCAGAGTTTGGGGTGCCACCCAGGCGCAAGACAACGACTGGACGATCGCCTGCAACGCTTCTTCTGGCAACGATCCCCAAACTGGATGCGACTTCAACCAGTCCAGATCGGCGGTCTTGTGCTGATTCACCATCGTGCTGCTCCTTGCCCTGCTAGCCCATGACCCCGCTGCGCTTGCTCAACTCCCAGCATCTATGTTCTATCATCCTGCTTCTGGCTCTCATTCCCTGCGATCTAACATGACTCACAACTGCCAGATATAAAAAGCAATATTTAGATACCGAATGTAATTTTTTACTCAGGTTAAGGGATTGGGTTATAAAAGACGGCTGGCGGGAGAGACGCTAAAAGCAGGGTCAAGGATAAACCTGGTTGTCCAGTCGCAGTCCAGTCGCAGTCCAGTCACAGTCCAGTCACAGTCCAGTCGCAGTCCAGTCGCAGTCCAGTCGCAGTGTAATGGTAGGCTAGTCGCAGTGTAAGGGTAGTCCATCGCAGTCCAGTCGCAGTCTAATGGCAGTCCAGTGGCAATTCAGCAGCAATCTAGCAGCAGCTTAGGAGTCCTGTAGAAATCACTTGAGCAGGCCAGGAGCTGAAGTCCCTGGTTACAGCCATCAGATTCTCCAAAGTGATCCACTGATTCGGACAAGCTGCTTTAGTGAGCTAGACCATGGCGATCGACTGAGATCGCTTTCTCTCAGCTTTTATTTATAAATCTCCATATAGTTATAAAATGGTGAGATTGCAAAATGGGAGTGTGCTGATGTCTCAAATTCGGGTCAATTCAACCCTTGATTTTCACAGTGATGCCTATCGTGATTCCTTCAGCCGCATCAACGGAATTGTGATTGCAGGAGAACAAGAAGCGCACGATAATTTTATCCGGTTGGCGGAGCTATTACCTGAACATTGTGACTTATTAACGCGATTGGGAAAGATGGAATTGCGGCATCGCAAAAGCTTTGAGGCTTGTGGACGCAATCTCAATGTCACCCCTGACTTACCATTTGCTGAGCAGTTTTTTACCCCATTGCGGCAGGCATTTCAGACGGTGGCCGGGCATCAACAGGTGGGAGCTTGCTTATTGATTCAGGCGCTGATCGTGGAATGCTTTGCGATCGCCGCTTATCACAATTACATTCCGGTAGCAGATGATTTTGCCCGCAAAGTGACAGAATCGATCGTGGCAGATGAACATGAACATCTCAGTTTTGGTGTAACCTGGCTGAAAGCGAATTTTGCTGAGGTTAAAGCTGAACTGGAGACAACCAATCGGCAGATTTTACCGATCGTGCGACAAATGTTAAACCAAGTAGAAGCAGATGCGGAAAAAATTGGGATGAGCAAACAAGCGTTGCTCGAAGACTTTCTAGGACGTTATGGAGAAGTGCTAAGCCAGATTGGGTTTACGACTCGGGAAGTCATTTGGCTTTCCAGTCAAGGTTTAAGAAAAGCATAATTCTGTGATTTGAGGAAAGAGACTGTTGGGTCTGAAGGCTCACACTCAACAGTCTCCGTTGCTAACCGCTAACTCGTCGCCAGGGCGCAAACGCATTTTTGAGGTTTTTGTGAGCGGATTTCAGGTTGGGAAAATGGCGCTGCAAGACGGTCAGCATCGAATTATTATCGATCCATTTCAGCCCGAACTGGGTGTAAACTTCAGCCCGATAATCTTTCGTGAAGAAACGATCGCTCTTGAGCCGTCGTGAAGCCATTAAAATGAAGACTCGGAAGGCTGTATCACTAAAGCCAAAACCCTTGGGTAAATCCTCAGCGAACATCCCCACCATCAAATCAACACTGTCGATATCATGATTGTAAACTTGGCGCATCTCTTCAGCCCAGACAGCATTGCTCGTGATTTCCTCAAAGGTTTTGACTCGCCCTCGACCAATCAACTCCCGGAAGCGGTTGTAGCGAGGTACCCCTCGTTCTCGATCGCGCAGAATATCGATCGCCGCTAAGTCAAGGGCTTCACCATCATCTTTGATGAGTTGCTGGAGGAAGCGAGGATAATTGTGCAGTGTGATCGCCCCTGGATGGGCAATCCCTAAAGAATAGAATAGGTCGGACAGAGGCACGGCTGCCATAATGGCTCGTGTCCGTTTCCCAGAAGCCTGGAAAAAATCGGGTTGCATGATGAGTTTGCCGTTCTCCAGCCCATAGAGATTAAACTCATCTGGAATCAGGGGATGTAACCGATAAACTGAGACGAATTCTTCGGTTAAGTAATAGGGAGCAGTATGGTGATCAGTAGGTGAACCAATAATGCCGCTCAATAACTCGCCATTGCCGATTCTGCCAAACCAGCGTTTAACCTGTTTGCCGAGTAAACCATACCAGTTTGCATTCATGGCAATCTGTAAGGCTGGATGGGATAAAATCCCAGGTGTCCACTCTACGGTATGGATTTTGGCCATGAGAGCTGCATTGATTAAACGAGCATGGTGATAGAGATCCTCATCTTGCCAATCAGGATACTGGCGCTTGAGTTGATCACAGAGGTGATTATGCTCCCGCACAAAGAGGTTATGCAGCACAGCCAATCCAAACCACCAGTTTTGGTTGAAGCCGGTTTGATCGAGCCCGGTTGCTTCGTCCAAGGGTAAGAGTCCGTCTGCCCCGATCGTCAATTTCCCGTCGATATGGGAACGGAGCTGGTCGGCGCTATTCAGGTCATTGCCATAGATTTGGGAACCGTCCCACCAATGGGTTGATTTGCTGATATAGGTTGGTGGTGCAGACTGATCACCGGGCGATCGGCTGGCATCTTCGTCCGTTTGCGCAACGGTCATGGGGCGATGTTCTGCTGGCCAGGGGTCTTCCGGAGTGAGCGGAATCTCAAACTTCTTGCTGGGATGTTTGGCGTGGTCAAACCAATCGTGGTTCTGAAACTGGATCCAGGAGGCTGCTAATAGATTAAGGGTAGTGGCAGGAATAAACTGATCGCGGGTCATCAAAGTCCGGCTAATCACCCGTGGATTAGGAGTCATGAGTCGATCGCGATCGGGGTAGGCATCGGGTAACGGCACATTCCGCCCAAAACGAGTGCCGAGCATTCCCATTTCTGGATGCTTCAGATCGTTAAAGCTGCCATCAAAGGTGCGTGTAGTCAGGTGTCGCCCGCTTGGATCGGGGGTAGGATGGGGCAATTTTTCAGAATCGGGAATTTGCGAAGTATCGTGAAGATTTTTTTGCCGCAAGGCTTGGCGAAACTCATTGAGTTTCAATAGTGCGCACAGAGTGGGAAGGCGATGCCACGGTTGCTTAGACATTGCTAGGTTGCCTGATAGAACGCTAGGAGAACAAGGATAGGAAACAATTGGATTACTTCTTGATTATCAATTGATGATTGGCGAGTATGCTAAAAATGGGCTGATTGCATGAAATATCAACGGAAAGCATGAAGTAAAGACACTTTAACAATTTCCGGATCTGACTACAGCACCCCTGTGGGTACTATCAAGAATTCAATTCAGCCTGTAATAATGACAGACATGAGCAGACAACGCAGATGTGTTCAGGTAGATGTCTATCAAGCTCGGCTAAACCCGGATCCGGAACTCGGTTGCAATTGAGCTGCAATTGGACTGGAATCGGGCTGGAATGTTGAGACGAACGAATCGTTACTTGTGTGGCTCGATCGCGACTCAGTAGAATACCATCCCAACGGGTAGGTTTAGAACCGCTGCACCGATATTAACTTTCTCTCGCAATTGGATCGGAAAATTGAACATTTGTTAATATTTCCGCTTTCAGATTGCATTAATCATAAGCTGCAATCCTATGAAGAATTTATCAGAGACTCAGCGGCCGACCATTTCGACAACGCAAGGCTTACCGAGTGACTACCTGACCTGGAGGGCTGAGCAAAAGCAAAGTTTTCTGTGGGAGCAGAGAATTTTGGCATCCCAGTATGAGCAACTGCCTGCCCTGAAAAAGATTGACGTGATCGGGCTATTTTTCACCTCTCTGCGCACCAAAATGGATTATCTGGCGGATGAGGCTCCCAAAAAATGGAAAAAGGCGATCCATGCTCATGGCAGTGTCGCCAAAATTCGCTTAGTGCCCAGTGTTGATCTTGCGATGGCTGAACGATCGGCTGAACGATCGGCTGAACGATCGGCTGAACCATCGACAGCAGACTTCACTGGACTGTTTCGAGGATCCGATTTCGGTTTGATGCGGCTTTCGGTGACGGGCGATCCCAGCGCGCGCGGGTTTGCCCCCGGGTTGGCCATCAAGTTCCTGATCGATCGATCGCCTTCTGCCAATTTTTCAGCTCTGGTGTCCCTGGATGGGCAGGGGCAGAACTACAATTTCTTTGCCCACGAGTTTTCCAATATTGTGCCGGTGGTGGATCGATTAGGGCCAAAGTTGATTAATTTAATCTTCCGGCGCACCTCGCGATTTCCTACCAAGCTCGATCTACAAAATCTGAGCCAACTGCGCCAAACGGGCGAGCCGGAGCCCCAGCCCAACTATCCGCTTCAGTTGTTTCTGGTGCCGAATCCACAAGTGCAGTTTGCAGCGACTCCGCCCCATGATTTTCGGGTCGATCTGGCGACCATTCCGGTTGGTACCAGGTTGTTTACAGTGTATGGCGTTGATCAGAGCCTCGAATCAGTCCAGGAAGCGGCAATTTTGAGACAGAAAGCCCGCATGATTGGTTGGATTGAAACCACCTCTGAATTTGTCACCTCTACCTATGGAGATAATCGCTTGTTTTTCAGACATCAGCGGTTTAAGAATCGCTAGAGAATTGTTACGCTAATAGATGCTTAGGGTGATAGGTAACGTTAGGGTGATAGACAACGTTAGGGTGATAGACAACGTTAGGGTGATAGACAACGTTAGGCTGACAGGTCAACTAATTATTTAGTCGCTAAACTTGGATGGAGATGAATCATATGACAGTAACCGCTCGCGATCTGATCCAAATGTCCCAGGCTGAACTGGATCAGCTTTACCGAAATAGTCCAGTGGGAGCGTTACCCGATGGAGATAGTCAGGGAACGGCTCTATTTTTTCCGGGTTCGTGGTTGAGTCGCATCATGATTCCGGTGATTAAATGGCTGGCCTGGCAAGGAAAAGTTTTTCACCCGGATGAGCAGTTTCTGCTGAATAAAATTTTGCCGCTGCGATTACGGTTGGTGAAAGCTGCTGTTTATCCGGGCGAAAGCTGGATCGATGGGCAAGCAGCGACAATCCTAGATTATTCAAAAACCTCTTTCATTGCTCAGAAGATTCGCGATGAGATTCGAGAAGTGGCCCCCAATCTTTATCTGGGTCAGGCCTATTGGGGAAAAACTCGAGTTCTTAACTTCATCCTGGAGTTTTAACTCACCTGAGATTCATTTTTTCATCTTCTTGGGGTAAGGGTTCCGTTTCATGACACATCAACTGGCACTGACGGTGATCGCTCCCATCCAGCCCAACGCGATCGATTCTCTAAAAATGCTGCTGGGTCGCATTGCCCAAAATCGCAACCAGCCACCGATTATTCCGTTTGACAAGCTGAATACCATCCATTTTGCACGCTTGATGATTTTGGATGAAACGCAGGATTTGCGAGGACAGAGGATTCGCCCCAGTCTGGCACTGCTGACGAACTTTGATGCTCCGCTGGATGCCCATCTTACCGCGCTAGCCACAATTGCCGCAGATGAGCTGGACAAGGTGTTTAGCCATTGTGAAGGTTATCCGCAACCTCATGCCCGCTCCCCCCAAAGTCGAGTGGCTTTTCTGCGATCCCACCGGGTCAGTAGCAAGCCGTTTTATGTCAATACACCTGGGCGCACCGTGCAGCAAATTCAGCAGGAAGAACAATTGCGGCAGGCGATCGGTCAGTTTGTAGATCAGTCGGACTGGCCAGAGGGTACCGCTAGCAATCAGGTGCGATCTGCGATCCAAGCTTTTGTGCGCAGTCAATCTCATCTGGGTTGGGCCCTCTCTCCGGCTGAGCCACCCAAATTATCCTGGCGACTGCGGGAAACCTTGCACAAAGTTGGGGTACCCCTGTTGCTGCTCCCCTTTCTACCCCTGATTTTGCTGGGCTTACCGATTGGGTTGGTGTTGCTACGAATTCATGAAGCGAGAGAATTACCGGATACTTCTAAAGCAGATCCTGATCGAGTCCGACAACTACGGGATGATGAGGATTTTGGTGGACAAAATCAAATTATTGCGATCGGTGAATTTAAGCTAGGGTGGTTTCGTAAAATCACCGCCTGGATTGTCCTGGAATTGGCAGATTATCTGATTCGTCATGTCTTCAACCGGGGGAGTCTATCAGGGTTAAATACCATCCACTTTGCCCGTTGGGTGACGATCGATCAGGGGCGGCGGCTGTTCTTTACCAGTAACTATGATGGCAGTCTGGAAAGTTATATGAATGATTTTATCGACAAGGCTGCCTGGGGATTAAATGCCATTTTTAGTAATGGTGAAGGTTTTCCAAAAACACGCTGGCTCTTTTTAGATGGCATTCGAGATGAACAAGCGTATAAAACCTTTTTGCCGACTCGTCAAATTCCTACCCAGATTTGGTATTCAGCCTATCCCCATCTATCAACAATCAATATCCAAAATAATGCAATGATTCGCCGAGATCTATTCCGTCAGTTGAATTCAACTGAAATTGAGCAATGGCTGCAACGATTGTGAGGTGTTCTACCTGGCAGTACGAGTATTGACTGAGGACATAAGTTTAGAGAGTTCAACTATGGAAAAGCTAGATCTCGAAGATATTCAAGGCATTATTGTTTATGGCTATGGTAAGTTAGCAGCAGCTCGCTATCTGTTGTTGCAAATTACTGATCGATCGGCTGGCCATGATTGGCTCAGCAGCTTGGTCGATCGGATCACTTCTGCGGCTCGTAACCCGTCTGTGACTGGACAATCCACTTGCCTGAACCTGGCATTGACTGCTAGCGGCTTGACGAGATTGGGACTGGCAGCGCCAACTCTGGATCAGTTTGCTGATGAATTTCAAGAGGGTATGACATTCACACCCCATCGACAGCGAATTTTGGGTGATCAGGGGGAGAGTGCGCCCGAATATTGGCAATGGGGGGGGACTACAACCCCGAGGATTGATCTCTTGCTGATGCTTTATGCGATCGATGAATCTACGTTAGAGCAATTTTATCAAACCCTGGTAGATGAATTTGTGTCGCATGGGATCCAAGAAGTGAAACGTCTCGATACCCAGCGGTTACCCGATCGAAAAGAACATTTTGGCTTTCGAGATGATATTTCCGATCCAATCATTGCTGGTACCGAGCGAACGGGAACTCCAGAGAATACGATTAACGCAGGTGAGTTCATTCTCGGTTATAGAAACGGTTATGGACAATATACCAATCGTCCTTTAATTTCACCTGATCACGATCCTGAGCAGTTGCTCCCGATCGATTCAGCTTCCGGCTTAAAAGATCTGGGACGAAATGGCAGTTACCTCGTGTTCCGCCAATTGCATCAGGATGTACGGGCATTTTGGCAATTTCTCGATCAGCAAAGTCGTGGTGCTCAAGGCGAGCCGCAGCCCCAGACCCGTCTCAAATTGGCCGCTCAAATGGTTGGCCGCTGGACGAGTGGGGCACCTCTCGTTGCAACTCCACAACAGGATAATGCTGATCTGGCTGAAAAGAATGATTTCCTCTACCACGCGAGCGATCCCCAAGGCCTCAAATGTCCTTTTGGTGCTCACATTCGTCGGGTTAATCCACGCGATGCCCTGGAGCCCAACCCTGGTTCCGCAGAGACTCTGAATACTACGAATCGCCATCGTATTTTGCGTCGTGGGCGCACTTACGGTCAACCGCTAGCAGGCTCCATGCAGCCTGAAGATATGCTCAATGCCGAGGCTGCCTCCAATCCAGATCTGGAACGCGGTATTCATTTTATCTGTTTTAATGCGAATATCAGCCGTCAGTTTGAATTCATCCAGCATACCTGGGTTAACAATCCTAAATTTGATGGGTTATACAACGATGATGATCCCCTGATTGGCGATCGAGGTCAAAATCAGACTCATGGGGTCAGCCATTTTACGGTACAGGCGGCTCCAGTGCGCAAATGTATTGCTGGATTGCCGCGATTTGTCCAAGTTCGAGGTGGATCCTATTTCTTTATGCCTGGTATCAAGGCGATTCGGTTCTTATCCCAGCTTATCTAACTTTTTCAAGTCGCTCTTTTCTGTGGCATGCTCATGCATTTTTCGATCTAAACAGTAGTTAGTCTGCTCCAGCTACTGGTGGGGCAGAAAATTGAAGGTTGTCCCTTGGGAATATGTCCGAGTTTGGTAAGAGCGCAGAAAGTTTTGTCAGTTGCTGTAGTCCTTGCCCTGATTGACTGACAAAACTTTTCCCCTCATCCCTCAATCCCTTCTCCCACTAGGGGCGAAGGGACTTGCAATCAAATTCTGGTTTGAAAGCCCCTCGCCTGCTCTGGGAGAGGGGTTGGGGTGTCGCTTGCTTCTGCGTAGCAGTGGGTAGTTTGAGTTTTGTCAGTCAATCAGGTTCTTGCCACTAAGATTTCTGAATGAAGTTATCCTAGAGCAAGAGTTTTTCTTCAGAGCGATCGCGCATGTCGAAGCAAACCTACAACTGGAAGCGATTTTGGTGTTCTCGTACCGCTCG
>JALOOM010000104.1 GCA_025454395.1 Elainella sp. Prado103 | reverse complement strand
TCAGTCACTAGGCGTAATTGAATACGGGATAGATTTGGAGATGGAGGAGATATCTTACAGTTAATTCCAATTAATTCCAGCTACTGACTTTACCAATTGGATATGAGCTTGCGTAGAATCAACGCTTGCTCGACAAGAGGCCCAAGCCCCTTACTCAGCTTCATGAAGAATTGGTATTATCTAATGAATAACTAAGAACATTTCTGTTGCTTTTCTTCATCTTCCTTCCTACATAACTTGCTTCATGCAACGATCGACTGCATTTTAGAACCTGACGCGAGATAAATTCTGCAATGCTGGCAACTTTATGATCTTTTTCCAGGCTCTATCGATGAGCTTGAGTATATTGCTAACAATGTTCTTGTGGGACTGAACTATCACTGCTTGTCTCTATGTTGATGAATCGACGTTGATGAATCGACCAGAATTTCATCTTGATTTTATTTTTACCTGTCAATATTGAATCTGATGTACCTTAGATCAGCATTAGATAAGCATTCAGATCGCTCCCCTGAAGACGATCGCAACGCACACAGGTTGTTATGTTGATGAAAAAAACTATTCCTGCCTACCTCGTAGTAGGTCTCATTCCTCTGACTGCTCTGCTGTTTGGGGCTTGTAGTCATCGATCTTCTCTGCCGACCATGAAATCTGACAGTGCCAGCAACGCCAGTGTGGCTCAGATGGATCATGGTGCGATGGGGAATATGACGCTTGGGCCGGCCGACGAAAACTTCGATCTACGCTTCATTGATGGTATGATTCCTCACCATGAAGGAGCGGTGGTGATGGCTGAGGAGGCATTACAAAAGTCAAACCGAACTGAAATTAAAGCGTTGGCTCAGGCCATTATTGCGGCGCAGGAGCAGGAGATTTCTGAGTTACAAGCTTGGCGATCGGCTTGGTATCCGAATGCCAGTGCTGAACCGATGATGTATAACGCTGAGATGGGACACATGATGCCCATGACAGACGAAATGCGTGCCAGTATGATGATGAATGGGGATCTGGGTGCTGCCGATGATCAGTTTGATCTGCGGTTTATTAATCGAATGATTCCACACCATCAAGGGGCGATCGATATGGCTCAGCAAGCGTTAGAAAAGAGTAGTCGTCCTGAAATTAAAGCGATGGCGCAGAATATCATCACCAGCCAGCAGCAGGAAATTGATCAGATGATGCAGTGGCGGGCAGAGTGGTATCCGCAATAGTTGCTGGGTGAAGTTGTAGAGGGTGAAGTTGCCGATCAATGGTTCTAATCGCGGCTTCTTTTCATGGGGAGTTTGACCGTAAACCGGCTCCCCTGACCCACTTCGCTTTCGACCTGAAGGGTGCCTTGGTGTCTCTGCACGATCGCCTGAGCAATCGCTAATCCTAATCCAGAGCCGCCGGTATGTCGAGATCGATCGCTATTGACCCGATAGAATCGATCGAAAATGCGGGGTTGTTCCAGGGAGGGAATGCCGATGCCCGTATCTGCAACTTGAATGATCCCATAGGGCTCTTCTCGCTGTAACGAGACGCTGATCTGCCCGTCTGCCGAGGTATACTGAATGGCATTTGTAATTAAGTTGGCTACTAAACGATAAAGCTGCTCTTCACTGCCAATAACAATCACGGGTGTATGAACTAGAATATTGGCGGTGAGTGAAAGACGGGAAGCAAGCGCTAATGCTGAAAACTCTTCAACGAGATCGGTCACTAAATCATTGAGCTGACAAGGAGTTGATCGGGTTGTTAGACCCTGTAAATCCATGCGAGAGAGGATGAGCAGATCTTGAACTAGGCGAGACAGGCGGCCAGTTTGGCGTTCTACTGTGCGTAGGGTATCCCAAGCATCGGTATCGGTGGCATCGGGTGTGAGGGTTGCTTCCAGGTTGGCTTGGATAGCGGCTAAGGGGGTGCGTAGTTCATGAGCAGCATCGGCTGTGAACTGTTGCATTTGTTGGTACGATCGATAGACTGGCTGCATGGCTTGTCCGGCGAGCCACCAACTTGCCATGATGACTAATAGCATCGCACTGGGTAAACCGATCGCCAGAATCCACCGCACCCAAACCATATGTCCATCCAGTTCAGAAAGGGATCGCCCCACCTGCATATAACCCCAAGGCTGTTGACGGGCCGTTTTGAGCAGTAAAGAAAGTTGCCGATAGCGGTTGCCATCACTTGCTGCTAGTGTTTGCCAAGGCTCAGTTTCAATCTGGATAGGCAACTCCAGCGGGTTTTGTCCTCCGGTGGCTAATAACTCGCCAGATAAATCTAAAAAACGAATGTAATAACCCTGCTCTTGAAATACACTTAAATAATGTAGAGCTGTAGATTGATCAGTACAGCGGCTACCGATTACACAGAGAGAAGGTACGAATTTTTGTACAATGGGTTCTAGCTTGCCAGGTTCTTGTAGAGAGGCTTCTAACCCATCATGAAGGGTTCCAGCGACCGATTCGATCCGATGGTTGAGTTCAGAGATATGGCTACGAGCCATCGCTTCATAAAAGCCGATCGCACAAATTGTGAGAATGACTCCCATCGTTCCAGCATATAGCCCTGCTAGCCGTAGCCGAGTAGTCTGGAAAACCGGATGATGTTTCATGAAGGAGATTGGATAGAAATAAAAATAGGAATGAGGATGGGAATATTCTATTGAGTGGTTAATTTGTATCCCATGCCATAAACCGTCTCGATCAGATGATCGTAGCCATACTCAGCTAACTTGCGCCGTAACAATCGGATTTGTGCTGCGACCACATTACTGTTGAAATCTGCTTCTGCCTGCCAAATTCGATCAATGATCTGATCCCGCGATAGGATTTGATTGGGGTACTGCATGAAATATTCTAACAATTGAAATTCTTTAGCGGTGAGGGGAATATTTTGGCGGTTTCCGGTCTGGTAGTTTACAGGCGATGCGATCGACACGGTAGAGGTTCCGTAATCCAGGAGCAGATGACCCACTTGCAACTGGGACGGTTGAATCTGGAGCGATCGACGCTGTAATGCCCGCAGTCGAGCCAAGAGTTCAGCCATGCCAAAGGGTTTAATCAAATAATCATCGGCTCCTGCATCCAGCCCCATCACCCGATCTTCCATTCGATCGCGAGCGGTTAACATCAAAACCGGGAGAGGATTTTGTTGGGCTCGCAGGCGTTGACAAAGCTCAATGCCAGATAAACCAGGCAGAAGCCAATCTAAGATCGCTACCGTATATTGGTGCGGATCATGTTCGAGAAATTGCCATGCTTCGGTTCCATCTTTCAGCCAATCGACGACATACTTTTCGCGTTTGAGCGATCGTTCTAGGGCTGCACCTAGATCGGGTTCATCTTCAACCAGCAGAATTCTCATCGCAAGGCACCCCATCTATCGGGAAAACTCCTATCGGGTAAAATTAAAGCGCCCATTTACCTTTTTGCCGTTGATAGTAGTGAGCACCACAACTTTGTATTCTCCTGGTGCAGTTTCCGGTAGTAATGTGGCATAGTGTTTCCCTGCATCATCATACTCAAAATCTACCGCTTGCTGAGAGCCATCAGGGAGTTGTACCTGGCCGGTGACGGTTGCCCCTTCCACGGCCGCATGAGTGTCACCCGTCTGCAAAAACAGATCGAGATGGGTACCACTGGCTTCAGGCAGCACCACGAGTTCTAAATGGTAAGCTCCTGTTTCAACCACCTGTCCGCCCTGCATGGGGGCAGCGTGATCTGGGGTTGCGGAGGGTTGCGGCGATGGAATTGACTCCTGCATGGGTGAACGGGTTACGACAGGTGGGGTCGGGTCGGCGCTATCGGACTGATTACTACTGCTGGCACAGGCTCCTAATAGGACTGTGAGACTGATGAAGCTGGTCGTCATCAAGCTGGTCACAATAAAGCTGGTTGCAAAAGATGGATGGAGTTTCATACCTGAGAACCTATCTGAGTAATGTTTGAGTAACGTTGGAAGCCTAGAGGAGGACGAAATGATGGGAGCAATGGATGACCGAATTGATCGCTGACTGGATTTTACTGACTAGATTTTACTGACTGGATTTTGCTGCCTATGATTAGGAGTAGGAGCTTGAAAGATATGATCGGGTGACATTGAAGTGGTGGTTTTAGGAATGAAATATCCTCCAAACTGAGCGTAGAGTGCGGGCAACACTAAGAGTGTGAGTGCCGTAGAGGTAAAGAGCCCTCCTAAGACAACGATCGCTAGGGGTTGCAGAATTTCTTTACCTGCGCCGTTGCCAATCACCAGTGGCACCATGCCCAAGGCTGAAGTCAGGGCTGTCATCAAAATAGCGACTAATCGTTCCATCGAACCTTCGCGGATCACCTGTGACAACGGCATTCCCTGGGCTAGTTTGGCATTATAGTTATCAACCAGCAGCAAACCATTGCGGGTTGCCACCCCAAATAAGGTAATAAAACCGACTAGCGAAGCAACTGAAACAATACCACCTCCGATCGCGATCGAGAAGATTCCTCCAATTAAAGCCAGGGGCAGGTTAATCATAATCATCAGCATTCCTGCCACAGATTTCACAGCAAAGTACATCAGGATAGAAATCACCCCGATTGCTAATCCTCCAAACACCAGCAAGTTATGGCTGGCCCGCTGCTCTGATTCAAACTGTCCGCCATATTGAATAAAGTATCCAGGGGGAAGAGTGATCGCCTCCTGAAGTTGAGTTTGGATTTCGGTGACAACTGATCCTAAATCTCGATTAGCAACATTGGCAGATACGACAATGAGACGTGATACATTTTCTCGGTTGATCGTGTTTGGGCCGGTACCGTAATCAATTTGAGCGACTTGGGCCAGGGGAATTTTTTGATCGGTGGGTGTGTCAATTAGCAGATTACGGATGGTATCTAGATCGTTTCGCGCTTCATCTTGTAACCATACTACGAGATCAACGAGTTGTTGTTGTTCTAAAACCTGCGAGACAACCCGCCCATTTAATCCAGTTTCAATGGTTTCAGAAATTTGCCCTACGGTCAGACCATAGCGGGCCGCCGCCGATCGATCGAACTGAATTTGGATTTGGCGGATTGGAATTTGAGGCTCCAGTTGCAGATCTACCAGACCCGCAATATTGCGAATGGTGGCTTCTACTTCGCTGCCAATTCGGCGGAGTTCATCTAGATCAGAACCGAAAATTTTAATGGCAATAGCGCTCCGTACCCCCGATAATACTTCGTCCATCCGATGGGTAATAAATCCACCCACACTGGGTGCGACTCCTGGCAGCCGCGCAAATTCCGTGCGGATCTTTTCGAGCGAAGCTTCCCGATCTTGCAAGCCTGCTCGGCTCAATTCCACATCCAGATGACCCAGGTTAACCCCACCGGCATCAGCATCTCCAGGGGCACGCCCGGCCCGTAATTGAACGGTCGTAAAGCGAGGATCGTCCTTCAAGGCAGCTTGCATGGCTAAACCGGCTTGATGGGTGGCCTCCAGTGATCCGCCTGGATAAAGCAGCATGGCATTGACCAGGGACGGCTCTTGAAATTCTGGTAAAAACACCCGCCCCAAGCTGGAAAAGACAATCAAGGCGGCGATGAAGGCAACCCCTGCGATCATTAACACCACCCTAGATTGATGGATCGCAAAATTGAGGGCGGGACGATAAACTCGTTGAGAGAAGGCCGTTACCCAGGTTTCCTCGCTAGGTAAGGGTCGATTTGCCAATAGAATGGCACAGAGCGCCGGTGAGAGGGTCATCGCCACCAGGGTCGAGGCGAAGATGGAAACCAAGTAAGCCACGCCCATGGGGGCAAAAATGCGACCTTCTACTCCGGTGAGGCTGAAAATGGGAGCAAAGATCACCGCAATAATCACTGTCGAGAAAATCACACTGACTCGTACTTCAACAGAGGTGTCATAAACCACTTTGAAGGGATGTTCAGGGGTGTCCGCGAGCTGATTCTGCCGCAGTCCTCGGTAGGCATTTTCCATATCGACAATGGAATCATCGACCACCGATCCAACGGCCACTGCGAGTCCACCCAAAGTCATGGTGTTGATTCCCTGTCCGAGGGCATTTAAAATTAACATGCCCACCAAAATCGACAGGGGAATGGCGCTGAGGGTAATCACTGCGGTGCGCCAGTTCATCAGAAACAACAGCAAAATGACTGAGACGATGATTGTGCCGTCTCGTAACGAACCCAGGACATTTTCGATCGAAGCTTCAATGAAGTTTTCCTGCCGAAATGTTTCGGTGACCGTGACATCGGCGGGCAAGCCAGATTTCACAGTTGCCATGGCTTGCTCGATCGCCCGCGTGACCGTAGGCGTATCATTCAGCGGCTGTTTATTCACCACCACAATAACGGCGGGTTGACCGTTAAAACTGCCCTCTCCGCGTTTGAGTGCAGCTCCCAGGGTGACTTGAGCCACATCACGCAGTAAAATTGGTTGACCATTCCGAGCCGCCACGACCGACTCACCCAGTTGTTCGATCGACTCCAGGCGACCTACTCCACGAATGATCATCTCTTGATCGGGTGTGGTCAGAAAGCCACCCGCCGCATTGACATTGGCT
Source organism: Elainella sp. Prado103 (assembly GCA_025454395.1). Taxonomy (GTDB): domain Bacteria; phylum Cyanobacteriota; class Cyanobacteriia; order Elainellales; family Elainellaceae; genus Elainella. The sequence continues at coordinate 12,631 of JALOOM010000104.1, read as the reverse complement.
GCCGCTGCTGCTTCGGTGACGGTTTGGAGTGAGAGATTGAAAGCAGCTAGTTTGGCTGGATCGACTAAGACTTGATATTGTCCCACTTCTCCACCGTAGGCAATCACCTGGGATACGCCTGGCACTGCTAGCAATTGATGGGTGACATCGCGATCGACCAACCGCCGCACTGCCATCAAAGGGGTGGTATTGGCGGTAAAGGCATACATCACAACGGTGCCCACAGGAGACGAGACAGGTGAGATTTGTGGGCTGCCAGCTCCTTCTGGCAACTTTTCCTGCACTTGTTGCAACCGCTCTGCCACCAGTTGCCGGGCTCGATACACATCGGTGCCCCAGTGAAAAATGACTCTGACTACTGAGATGCTGACGGCTGAAGACGATCGCACCGTCTCAACACCCGGTGTTCCATTCACTGCACTTTCGATCGGTAAGGTAATGAGGGACTCGACTTCTTCAGGTGCAAATCCGGGCGCTTCGGTTTGAATTTCCACTTGTGGCGGGGCAAAGTCCGGGAAAACATCCAATGGCATTTGGGTGAGGTTATAAGTGCCCAAAACCGTGACCAGAATTGCCCCCAGAACGACCAGCCAGCGTTGGACGATCGACCACTTTAAAATTTCGTTGAGCATAATGATTGAGTTCGCTGAAGCTTTCCAATCTGCATTCTTAATTCTTGAATTCTTAGTTCTTCGTGATTGTCAACGAGGCTAACATGATGGGGGAGGGGATTCTGAATCTGGGACATGCACTTCAGGTCGGCGGGCGATCGGTTCTGGTGCAGCGGATGCAGAATTACTGCTGGGCTGAGAAGGTTTGACTGGGCTGAATGTTCCCAGGATGGGTAGGAAGGAGGCTCGTGAACTGTGCGAATTGTTCGATCGACGATTTGCCCAGAAAGCTCCTGCAGCGAAGGTACCGATCGCCAGTAAGCCAGTTGCCGAAATCCTCATCCAGGTCGGCCATGTTCCCCTCATGATCTTTGCTGCTATGTTGCCAGCTTCCGTATTGCTAGCTTCCGTATTGCCAGCTTCTGCTACTTCTGACTTTGCATTCCCGCCACGCAGCGATTGAGCATAAAGTTGATTAGCGCGTTGTGTCACAATCTGATCGCCATCAAATAACCCATTCTTTACTTCAATCGATCCATTAGATGGTCTACCTAATGTCACTTCGACGGGCTGGAATGCGTTGCCATTTTGGACAAAAACTAGCTGCTGACCATTGGCTTCAACGATCGCAGTTTGGGGAATCACTAAGACAGGCTGTGGAGTACGATCGGTCAGCAATTCCAGTTCAGCAAACATGCCAGGTTTGAGCTTGCCCTCAGAGTTGTTCAACTCGGCTTTCACGGGGACAACCCGGTTCCCCTCATCCACGATCGAGCCAATTGTGGTGATACGTCCAACAAATGCTTGATTGGGCAGACTGGCAACTGTGACTCGCACCGATTGACCCGCAGCGATTTGGCTCAGATCTTTTTCGTGAATATGGGCAGTGGCTAACAAGGTGCGATCATCCACGATCGTCATCAAAACGGAGCCTGCCTCCTCTGTGGACTGTCCTAAGGTAATCGATCGATCGGCGATTGTCCCTGCGATCGGGGCTTTGATGGTGATTGTGCCATCGGAATTGGGCGTTGCTCCCAACTGTTGCAAGCGAGTTTGATAGGTGCCTGTACTCAGTTGAGCCCGAGACTGCGCGACTTGTAGAGCGGTTTGGGCCTGCGTAACTTCTGTTTGAGCGGCCAGCACTTCCAACCGGCTTGCTGCTTCCGTTAAGGCTTTTCGGGCAGAGGCAAGATGGGCTTCCGACTCTAAAAATTGCCGTCTGGGAATGGCTCCTTGGGCCGCCAGTTCTTGATCGCGATCGAACTGCTCTTGGGCGACCTTCAGTTCGGTTTGGGCTTGGGCGATGCTGGTTTGGGCAATTTGCTGCTGTTGGGCATAGGTTTGTTGGGCCAGCCGCAAGTTAGCCTCAGCCTGTTGCACCTCTCCTTGGCGTTCAGCCGCATTATCTAATGCCTCGACCCGCAACTCGGCCAGTTCACCACTGGTGATCACTGCTAAGGGTTGACCTGCCCTGATCCGATCTCCAGGTTCTACGAGCAGCTTGATGACGGTGCCTCCTACCGGATTGGTGACCTCCACTCGGCGGCTCGGCGCGGCTTCGATCTGCCCGGTGGCTGAAAGTCCAAATGCTAGCGATTGGCGGGTGACAGGTTCTACCTTTAAACCGATTCGATCGGCAGTGGTAGGATCGATTTCGATCGCATCAGCCGGTTGGGTAGACTGTGGGTGAAACTCATCGCCATGGCCTGCATGGGCCCACACGGTTGCGGAAAAGGTGGTTGAAGCGGCTGGAAATAACAGTAGTAGCAGGCTCAGCCCGGTACTGGCAATGTGATCTCTTGTTAGCCGATGAGAAGGGTTCAGGGTAAGTGCCATCGGTATTTCCTAGAACAGAGATGGGAAGTTTCAGAAAATTTGAGTAGCAGTATGGCATGGAAATATAAAACTAGGATGAAATTTGGGCAGGATGAGATTTGGGCAGGATGAGATTTGGGCTCAGATTGAAATTGTTCTTGAATCCATGGTTCTGTGTGAGCAATCTTATGTGAAAATTAGGACTCACCCCCCTTAAAGGACATCCCCAAAGAGTATCTCAATGGCACGATCGGGCTATACACTTCCAGTATTTGCAGTGGCAGCCGCAAAGGCGGCCTGGTTGCACCGATGGCAGGGTTGGTCTAAGCCAGTGATTCAGGTCAATTTACAAGTGGATCAATCAATTGATGATCTAACTAATCCACCGATCGATCAATCTGGCGGTTTACCGATCGATCAACCAGGCGATCCACGAATAGATTCTTCAACGAATATATCGATTCGTATCCCGGCTGATTTTCCTGTTGTTATGGCTGAAACTGAATATTCACCTGAATTGCTTGGATTGGGATCGGCGGCATCTATCCCGGCTGATGGGATTCCTGCTGATGGGATTCCTGCTGATGGGGCAAAAATCGCTCAAATCCCTGTGCAGCAGGTGGCCAATTTAGATTCTCAAAGCGCGTTGGCGATCACGCTGAGTGATCCGGGTGATAATTTAGATTTAACGCGCAATACACCGATTTGGGCCTGGGTGCAGGTGATGCCGCGACAGACAGAAGCATTGATACTGGCAGCCGGAGAAGGCTTAGGAAAAAGTGCCTCTGGCGATCCGGCGATCTACCGCTTTGCTCGTCAGTTGTTTGAAGTGAATTTGCTGCCTTTGATTCCGGCTGATCGATCGCTGCGAGTCACCATTATTTTTCCAGAAGGGCAGCAGCTAGCTCAACGAACTTCGAACGAGGCATTCGGCATCCTGGAAGGTTTGGCCTTACTGGGTACGAGTGGTATCTCGCGACCCCTCTCAGCAGAAGAACATTTGGCTGATCTGCAACAGCAACTGCACAGCAAAGTGGCAACCCAGCCCGATCTGATTTTTTGTATTGGCAGCAATGGGATGCAGGTGGCTGAGCGATTGGGGCTACCGGCTGAGGCGATCGTGCAAACGGGGAACTGGATCGGTGCCATGCTCCTAGAAGCGGGGATGCGAGGAGCGCGATCCGTGCTGTTGTTAGGCTATCAAGGCAAGTTAGTGAAGCTGGCAGGTGGGATTTATAACACTTCCAGCCATCTCGCAGATGCCAAGCTAGAAATTATTGCCGCAGCTTTGGCTCAAGTAGGCGGAGACAGAACAATCATCCAGGCAGTCTTGACGGCGAAAACAGCGGATCAGGCTCATCAGCGGTTAATTGAGGCAAACTGGGCAGACGCGGTGTTTCAAGCCTTGGCTGAGAAAGTAACCCAACGAGCAACCGCTTATGTGCGCAAATATGGCGATGTGGATTTGACGATCGGTACGGTGCTGTTCGATCGCAAGGGAGGATTGATTGCGCAAGATACGACTGCAACACAGTTAGTGCGACTGCAACACAGTTAGTGACAGAGTTGATCGAGTCGTGACAGGGTTGATCGAGTCAGGTTTGGGTTGACAGGGTAGTATTTCACTATGGAGATCGGGGCGATCGGCATTCGATGCTGCTAAGGGGCATTTCTCATCACTTCAGCCCAAACGGATTTTGTTTTGGCAACCTTCAGCCGTACTTGTTCTAGCTGAGCTTCATAGGCTGCTTGTTGCTCTGGTGAAGTGGCAGTTCGTACCCGCAACATTTGTTCATAGGAACGAAAGATCTGGAAGGTATAGCTGCATATAGCTCGCTGTTCTGAAGACAGGGCTTCGATGCGATCCACCCATTCTGCACAGGTTGCGCGCTCAGCCAGCCCAAACAGGTCAGAATATAGGGGTGGAATCGGCTCGCTACAATATCGGAGGCGATTGAGGAGAGCGGCGGCTTCACGGTCGATCTCGCCATCAAAATCTGCCAGAAAGTTGAGTAGTTTGAGCAGGACTCTGGAAGGCTCGTCAGATAAGGACATACTCAGTCCTCAACCCTGTCCTGGAGTCGAAATGCCGCGATCTGAGCAATTTCAGCCAGTGCTTGGCTCATTTCTGCTTCAAGATTATGCTGCAACCGGGTTTCAAAGGCAGTCAAAATGCTGTCGATCGTATGATTTTTGACAGCAATAATGAAGGGAAAGCCGAACTGCTGGCGATAGGCTTGATTGAGATGGTGAAACCGATCGTAGAGGGCAGGCGGCAGCCGATCGAGCCCAACTTCAGTTTGTTCTCTGACGGAGGCTTCAGCCATTTTGGTACGGCTACCTAAGTCAGGGTGCGCTTGAATTAACTGAAGTTTCTCTGCGGAACTCATCCGATCCACCTGTTCGATCATCTTTTGATGCAGGTCGGCCGTATTGGCAAAGGGGCGTTGATGCCATACCTGAGCGGCAATTTGGGGCGTATCTTCAAAAATGCTGCCTAAAGCCGTGACAAAAGCCGGTTGATCGAGCTGGTTCAGCTCAGCAAGTGGGTAAGGCATAGGGTGAGCAGAGGGTGGGAGATTAACTACCACGATAGGTCGTATAAGACCAGGGTGTGGCTAGCAAGGGGACATGATAGTGAGCAGTGCGATCGGCAATACCAAACTGAATCGGCACCCGATCGAGAAAACGGGGTTCTGAAAGGGAGAGTTGCCGTTGGCTAAAGTAGTCGCCGATTGCAAAAACCAATTCATAGGTACCGATTTGAAATTCATCGCCGATCAACACAGGTGTATCCGTGCGGCCATCCGAATTGGTACGAATCGTTTTGAGCAGGGTTTTCTGCCCGGAAGCAGGGTCAATTGCCCATAGCTCGATCGCAACATTTGCAGCCGGACAGCCATGCACCGTATCGAGAATGTGGGTCGTGAGTTTACCGGACATGGAATTGACCAGGGAGGTGATCACAGTGGAAATCAAAGTTTTGTACCCAAACAGGCGGGAGAACGCGATGGCATCAGTCTACTGAAGATTCATTAAACCATAATTGAGCCCAGGGATTGAGCCCAGGGATTGAGCCCAAGGATTGAGCCCAGGGATTGAGCCCAAGGATTGAGCCCAGGGATTGAGCCCAAGAAGATCCTGAGCCTGTTTTATCGGCAATTTGGCAACAACTAGGACTCGTCTAGGTCATCCGTGCTTTCCTTGGGGAAAAACCAGTTGAGCAACATAGCCGTGAGCCCACCCGTGGCGATCCCCGATGAAAAAATATTCCGAATGATGGCAGGCTTGTCATCCAGAATTTCTGGTACATACACCACGCCAATCCCTAAAGCGAGGGAAGCGGCAACGATGATCAATGTACGGCGATCGACCTTAGTGGAGGCAATGATATCAATCCCTGCCACAGCAATGGTGCCAAACATCACGATGGTGGCTCCTCCTAAAACTGGTTGGGGAATCGTTTGTAAAACTCCGCCTACGAATGGTAGCAATCCCAACAAGATAAAGATTCCTGAAATGTACAAACCAATATAGCGGCTACCTACTCCAGTCATTTGGATGACTCCATTGTTTTGGCTGAAAGTAGTATTAGGAAAGGCATTGAACAGAGCTGCAATCATTGAGTTGATGCCGTCGCCCAAAACCCCTCCTTTGATCCGCCGCAGATAGACTGGCCCTTCTACTGGCTCACCCGAGGCTGCTGACGTTGCAGTTAAATCACCGATCGTTTCTAGAGTAGTTAGAATATACAGGAGAAGGAAGGGGATAAAAGCAGCAAAATCGAAGTCTAAACCATACTGAAATGGCATTGGAATGTTGATCAGGGGTAGGTTGTCTAAGACACTATAATCAACAATGTTTAAGAGAATCGAAATGGCATAACCAATTCCTAAGCCAATTGCGATCGCACCCATGCGAAGAAATCGACTGTGAGTGGCATTGAGTACCAGAATGACCATTAATACTAAGCCACTTAGCCCCAGGTTCTGGAGGCTGCCAAAGCTGCCGTCTTGCTGGGCTGCTAGACCTCCGGCCATACTGATAATGCCAGTTTTGACTAAGCTGAGCCCGATCAACATCACCACTGTCCCAGAAACGACTGGGGTGACTATTTTTTGGGTCAGATGTAGAAATCGACTCAGGAAAATCTCTACAAAGGAGCCGAAAAAGCAAACCCCGAAAATTAATGCCAATGCTTGTTGAGGGCTCTTACCCGCTTGCATTGCTGCTGTGCCGACTCCAACGATCGCTCCTAAGAAAGAGAAACTGGTGCCTTGCAGACTCAGTAAACCTGACCCAATGAGGCCGATCCGCTTAGCCTGAATAAAAGTACCAATACCAGAAAACAGCAGAGCCATACTGACGGTATGACTGGTCTCCGCCGCATCAATGCCTAAGCTGCTGCAAATGATTAATGGAGGCGTAATCACACCGACAAAAGAGGCTAAGACATGTTGAAGGGCGACAAAAATTGCTTCGAGAACAGGTGGTTTATCATCTAGTTTATAGATCAGATTACAGGTGGGTTGGGGCTGAATGGATCGAGATTCTAGCGTAATGTCTGTATCGGATCTGGACATAAGTCATCTTTTCCTTGCCACAACATTGCCTTCTGGGCACTCTGCTGATTGACTGACAAAGCTCTAACTGCCCACTTGCTAATGAGGGGAAAAGATTGATCAGTCAATCAGGGTCACCCTGTTATTGCCCTAGCGCAATGGGCCAGCTAGAATAACTTTGGAAATCGCTGAGGTCACTGCAATGGGGTCTTCCTGAGCAAGTTGTTGATACCATTGCTGAGTAATTTCCGGATCTTTGCCGTGAATGACCTCAGCTCGATTCCTGGCTTTTTCAACTACAGGATTAGCTCGCTCGAGCCGATCGCGTTCATATCGCATTAACGCATATTCTAAATCGAGGTTCTCAGTACTGAGCTGCTTGGTAATCACCCAGGCATCTTCCAATGCTTGACAACCACCTTGACCCAAATCTGGACAAGTGGTATGAGCAGCATCTCCCAAGAGTGCGACGCGACCCCGAACAATTTGCTTGAGCGGCCCAACATCATGAATTTCTGGACGAGCCATCCGGGTTGGATCGAGCCGTTGAATTAACTGCTGCACTGGGTCAGCCCAGCCTTCAAAGTGTGCTGCTAGCTCAGCTCGATAATGGTCAGGATTGGCGATCGATCCTTTCGGCAAGGGAACATCGAAGAAGAAATAGAAGCGATCTCCTCCAACTGGCATGAGCGAAGCCCGTTTGTGATCCCCCACATAGATCACCCAGCTATTGGCCGGTGCTAAATCCTCGCTGTAAGGTACTAATCCATTCCAGTTGACATAGCCACGATACTGCGGTTCGATCGCTTCGCCCAACACATAATTTCGCAGGGTGGAGCGAATGCCGTCAGAAGCAATGAGTAGATCCGCTTGGGCCTGATGGCCATTCTCAAAAGTCACCGTGACACCGTTGGCATCTTGTTCCACACCTGTACATTGATGTTCCAGGTGAATTCTCCCCGGAAACTGCTGAACCAGCATGTTCTGCAAATCAGCGCGGGCGACTGGGTAAGGGCATTGTCCGACGGCTTCTACCAGCGGAGACAGAGTGATGTCGTTGAGCAATTCACCACTTTTCCAACGATACTGCATCCGCTCCATGCGTCCGCCAATCTGGGCAATTTGCTCGGACAAGCCCAAACTGTTGAGCACCTTGACCCCATTCGACCAGAGGGAAATACCGGCTCCGACCGGGCGCAACTCTTTGACGCGATCGTAGATCTCGACTTCAAAACCTGCTTTTTTCAAGCCGATGCCTGCCGCCAAGCCGCCAATTCCCGCACCGATGATAATCACCTTCAGATTACTCACGCTGTCGTCTCCTCTCCTGATGGGGTTGCTCTATAGGAATTGCTTGAATGAATTGCACTATGGGATAGCTTAAACCGATTGCTCGAATCTGATATCAATTGTTGTATACAGTAGACAGTGTACTAATAAAAATAGTTAATTTAATTATATTTGAAGATTACTTTACATCAAGAGATTTGGCGGCTTTTGCGTCGTATGATACAAAATCGACACAAAACTGATACTCTCTGTCAAGAATTTTCATGAAATAGAGTGAATTCTGACTTGTAGATTTGAGACAAACATCGCAAGCTCCTATCAAATTGGTATTAGATCAATCGGTTTTAGCGGGGTAAATGCTCGAAAATCAATACCATGGTGCTGAGGGTAGAGATGACGATCAAGGCACCGATCACATCTGTTTTGAGAGATTGGATTCGATCGGCTGGGCGTAACCAAAAATGCATTAAGCGAGTAATTTGGGGCATCACGGCTAAAGATAAAATGGAAGAGGTCACCAGGTTGTTGATCACCATTGCGGCGGGCAGAGACCAGGACTGCATGATGCCGAGGCGAGCAAATATCCAGGATTGCAGCATGATGATGGGGTAGAGTCCCATCACGACTGACAGAATTTGCTTCCATACGGGCGGCCCCAAGCGCGATTTCTCTAGTTTCGATCGCTGAGAAAACCATCCTTCTAGTCCGGTCGTAAATGACTTATAGCGATAAGAATTGAAGATGGTGCGCCCTTCCGCCAAGATTTTGGATCGATCGAGTGAATGTTGCCAATGATTAAGGGTTTCTGGTGAATCAAAATGGATGATCGCATACCACTTCATAACCCCGTCTAAACAGTGTAAAGGTGGGCAGCGTAAAGGTGGACATAGATCAGCCCGTACAAAGCCAGGTTGTCGTCGAGCAACATTGACAAATTGAGCGTACCACTTGCGAAAGATAAATCCCCTGCCTTGGGGCACGATCAGCTCTAAGACAAGGCTGGTGTAAAATAACTGGTTAGATTCAAAGCTGGACATAGCTCATCCAAAATAAACGGTGACAACCCCTGGGCACAAAATCTTAAATTATCAAGGTTAAAACTGATTTTAGCCCTGGTTTTTTCCTAGATTAATGGTTAGTTGATTGACCCAACATACCGCTAAGGGTGGTTGTCTAAAGGTTATGGCTATGCAAGGTTTCAACCTGAATCGTTTGCACCAATGGATGAACCGATCCTCGCTGCAAGTATTTTGATTACGGATATGTTCGTTGGTTTCCATTCGACCGAGGGCTGGGAAGTGATCCTGGAAGGATTCCTCCATCACTTTGGATTACCCGAAAGCAAAGCCCTCATCAATGGTTTTATTGCAACGATACTCGTGGTGATTGACTCTTGCATTAAGTTCTGGATCTTTAGCTATTTAACGCGCTATTCACCCTCGGCTTCTACCATCTATGCGCGGATGAATACCTGATTTCCGGAAAATTCTTAGCTTCCTGCTCAAGATCGTCAGATCAATTTTTGAGCAAATTGCTTTATTCAGTTACATTACCAGCTTCAGCAGCTTTAGCAGCTTGCCGCTCTTCGATAATTTTGTCTAGATCGGGCATGAAAGCTTTTTTCTTGGCTTGAATGGCCTTGAAGTCGGGCATGAAGGTTTTGAAGTTAGGTACAGCCTCATCTTGCTGATCTTGGATCGCTTCTAGATCGGGCATGAAGGCTTTCTTCTTGGCTTGGATCGCTTCTAGATCGGGCATGAAAGCTTTCTTCTTGGCTTGGATCGCTTCAAAATCTGGCACAAACTGGTCTTTGTCGAAGAATGCTGCTTTCTGGCTCAAGAAGAACTCTTGTTTATCTGCAGAAGACAACGAATTGAAACTACCCTTGGGAAGGGATTTAAACAGGGCACTGACTTGATCTTTCTGTTCCGTAGTGAGGGTGGCTGCCTCAAATGCTTTACGCAGATTACCAGATTCTAATGCCTCGTCAAATGCAGCAATCTGCTCAGGAGATAATAGATCTTCTAATTGAGGCAGAATATCGATTTTCAGCTTCTCCATAAAGGGGTTAGGCTGAGCGGCTGCACTGAGCAAAGGGGTGGCAAAACTGGCGATCGGTGACACAACGAACATTATGGTGATTGTGCCCATTAAAAGCAGAAAGCTAATGAATAAGGTGGTGAGCTGGCGTTTCATGAATCAAAAAAACTCCGTGAGAGGGAATATTTGGTCAATTAATTAGGCAATTAATCAGGCAATTAATCAGGAGACTAGCCAGGAAATGAGTCAGGCAATTAATTCAGTAGACCAAAAGAAGTAAATCAGTTCAACCAGATCGAATGAGCGATCAAGCGGGCATAGGGGCTGAGGGATCGACAGTTGCATCACTTTTGGATTGCTTCGGTACGTTAGCCGGTAAGATCCGCACGACGCTATAAAAACGCTGATCGGACTGGGCAAGACTAGGAAGAGCAGAAGGGTTGGACTCAAAACCTAGCGGTTTACCCGTTTCTTCGAAGTCAGCGGTGCAATTCCAATTCGCGAGTAAAGCAAATTCCTGCGGATCGGCACTTTGCAGCATCACCACAGCTTGGGGAGGGGGCTGTTGCTGGAAAACTTGATCCATCATGGTTTCTAAGTCGGTTTGTATGTCAGGTGTATTGGCTGGATCGCTCATGCTAAATTCGCTGAATTCGACGATCGCCTCTTTGCCGCGCAGGGTAGGATTGGCACCGGTTCGATAGGTTTGGGTTTTGATCACTTTAAACAGCGTGACTCGAGCGGGACTGGGAGGCTTGAGCGTAGTACTGGCAGCACTAGGGATGCTGGTGCGATAATTTTCGAAACTAGCGGTATCCTGCCACTGGGAAAGTACGACAACCCGTAACCCATCTTCACTTTGTAAAACAGACATACCGCCAAAGCCCAGTGCTTTTTTTAAGGTAGCTTTCTCAGCTTTAAGACCCTTAACAACAGTTTTTTGGGTGGAATAACCTGTTTCGTAAACTGCTGCCACCATGACAGTGCTACTGGCTGAATTGACCGCAAACGAAGTAGGTGTTTTGGCCAGGGCTGGAAAGGGTGATGCCACAAGTGCCAAGAAACCGAAGAAGCATGATAGCAGTGAGACGGTTAGTGATCTGATCAAAATTTTTGACTCTCAATCTTCTTTACAAAAGAACAAAGGAGCTGGCTTTTTGATGTGACAAAGAATACAAAAAAAGATTTTTTTAAGATCATTGCATGAATCAGAACTAGGACTGGGAAGCAGGGAAGGAGTCTCGATCGGGAGAGCCCCAATTGATGAACCAAATGGAGCAATTGATAGAATAAAAGCCTAAGAATTTCAAGTTATCATTTACGGTATCTTGCTGATTCTATAATTCTGTATCAGGGTTGGCGAGTTCTGTAAAATTAGTATCTTAGAATACATTTCCTGGACTGTGATTGGCGTATACAGCATACAGATCCTCATCTAAACAGGCGCTGGAAAGGTTGTAATGGTCAAGTCCCAATCTACAGAGCAGTCTACACCAACAAGTACGGTTCCTATTCTGGAGTTTGATCGGGTTGGGCTGGAATATATCGTTGATGGCAAACCTCGCAGAATTATTGAGGAAATTTCTTTAACAATTCAGCCTGGTGAGTTCGTGTCTTTTGTTGGGCCAAGCGGCTGTGGTAAAACATCAATTCTGCGGATGGTTTCTGGATTGGCTCCCGCTCCGATCGGGGAAGTGCGCTATCACGGGACTAAGATTGTCAAGCCTTTGAAAACGGTAGGGATCGCGTTTCAAAGTCCGGTTTTGCTGCCTTGGCGCAACATCATTGATAACGTGATGTTGCCGCTCGAAGTGGTGCAACCCTACAAGCGGGAAATGAAAACCAATAAAGCTAAGCTGGTACAAACAGCAGAGGAATTGCTGATCGCAGTGGGACTCAAAGACTTTCAGCGACAATTTCCTTGGCAATTGTCGGGCGGGATGCGGCAACGGGCATCGCTCTGTCGAGCTTTAATTCACCAACCTGAAATTCTGTTGTTGGATGAACCGTTTGGAGCGCTCGATCCATTTACCCGTGAAGAAATGTGGGCCATGCTGCAAGAATTGTGGCTACGGGTGAAATGTACCTGCATTTTGATCACCCATGATTTGAGGGAAGCAGCATTTTTGTCAGATAAAGTTTATGTAATGGCACCCCGACCGAGCAGTATTCTGTATGAGTCGCAGGTGAGTTTGCCCCAGCCAATGACGACAGAAATGATGCTGTCAGATGAATTTAATCATCTGGTGGCTGACCTGCGTCGTCATATTCATCGGAACTAAAATATTCATCGGAACTAAAATATTCATCGGA
>JALOOM010000021.1 GCA_025454395.1 Elainella sp. Prado103 | reverse complement strand
CGCGATCGTTGGCGGTAATATACCTTATATATTTCCGACTCAATTCACTGCTCCCTTGTAAATTGCGCTGAACAATTTCAGCAGTGCCTTTATGCATCCTGTTTTAGCGCAGCGTTGCCTAATCGCTCATAGAGTGTAACTCAGCCAATCAAAAATTAGGATTCTGATCGGTCTTGCGACAGAGGAAAAAAGCAACAAACTTTGCTAAAACACAGACTAACATTCGCCAAGGACAAGATTCGCCAAGGACAAGGTCTATGTCTGCTACCGCTTTACCCAATCAGCTCGCAATTTCTGCGATCGAAGCCTATCAAATCTATCTGTCGCCCCATAAAAGCTTTGATTGTCCGCATCGTCTGTTGTATGGTCAATCTTGCTCAGACTCTGTTAAGCAGTTACTGCTGAATCAGAATCTCACGACAGCCTTGAGGCTCGCTCCCCAGCAATTTAAGTCCTGCAAATTAGCTGCTCAATCTTTACAGCAGGCTCAAGGGGGTTGCATTGTTATTCCCTGCTGCATCCCAATTTAATCAGAACTCTGGTAGGGAAGACCCATAGACGAAATGGCTGCATAGGCTACATAAAAGGCAAAAAGGTAAAGGCGAAAAGGCAACTCCGTCACCCTACTCCTACCAAGATTAACGATAACCCGCAGCCTGAAGCATAAAAAGCTCTGCATAACGTCCGTTTCGCTGCATCAGGGATTCGTGGGTGCCTTCTTCGAGGACTTTGCCTTCAGCCAGCACCATAATTCGATCGGCCATGCGTACCGTGGAAAAGCGATGGGAAATCAGAATCGCCATCTGATCTTGTGTGACTAGCTGCAACCGCTCAAAAATTTCGGCTTCGGCCTCCGCATCCACTGCCGCAGTTGGCTCATCTAAAATGAGTACATCCGCGTTCGATCGCATAAATGCCCGCGACAGAGCAATTTTCTGCCACTGACCGCCGGATAGCTCCCGCCCATCTTTAAACCAGCGTCCCAGTCGAGTTTGAAATCCTTCCGAAAATTGGTCAATAAACGGGCGGGCTGTACTTTTTTCAGCCGCGATCTCCCAGCGGGGTTGTTCCATCAGGTGATCGACATCACCCACTCCGACATTTTCACCGACCGTAAACTGGTAGCGGACAAAGTTTTGGAAGATTACCCCGATCCGGCGTTGTAGAGCTTCTAGATCCCACTCTTGCAGATCACGCCCATCCAGTAGAATTCGCCCAGAAGTGGGACTATACAACCGAGTTAAGAGCTTGATGAGCGTGGTTTTGCCAGAACCGTTCTTGCCCACGATCGCCAGCTTGCGCCCAGGGGGCAGGTGAAACGAAACGCCATCAAGGGCGGGCTGATCGTGCCCCGGATAGGTGAAGCTGACGTTTTCAAACCGGATGCCATCGCCTGGTTGTGGCCCAAAGGTACTGTAGCCAGTGGGTTCGGGTACTTCTTCTTCTAGAAAGCTGTAAAGGTTGGCCAAATATAAGTTGTCTTCGTACATGCCGCCGATCGAGCTGAGCAACGCGGCAAAGGTGGTCTGCCCCTGCCGAAACACCACTAAATACATGGTGAGTTCCCCCAGAGAGATCCGCCCAACAATCGCCTCGCCAATAATCCAGACGTAGGTGCCGTAAAACGCGATCGTACTGATCAGCCCTAATCCGTAACTCCAAGCCATGCGGCGGATAATCAGGGTGCGATCTTCTTGATAGAGGCGATCGAAAATCTGGCAATAACGCTGCATTAATATGGGCCCTAACTGGTAAAGCTTTACCTCCATCGCGAAGTCTTCCCGGGCTAGCAATACTTCTAAATAGTGGTGTTCTCGCTTTTCGGGTACATGCCAGCTAAATAACCGAAACGTGTCTTTGGCAAACCGGGTTTCGGAAATAAAGGATGGGATCGCTGCCAGCATCAACAGCAGCACGGCCCAGCGCGAAAATTGCAGCAGCAGTCCACCAAAGGTCAATAGCGACAACACATCTTTGACCAGCCCGTAGGTGCGGCTGACAACGGTGAGGGGGCGATGGGAGGCTCCTTCGCGGGCTCGCATCATTTTGTCGTAAAATTCAGAGTCTTCAAAGTGCGCCATATCCAATGTCAGCGCTTTTTCGATGATCAGCAGGCTAATTTTTTGTGCCAACAGACCCCGAAATAATGCCTGACAGAGCAAAATGCCTTGCTGACAGCCCGATTGAAGAACGATCGCCCCTGCTTCTAGCCCCACATACTGCAAAGTTTGCCAGCGATCGGCTGCTGCGCCGGTTTGAGCCGCCAATACGACCCCATCCACAATCAATTTACCGATGTAAGCAATGGCTCCAGGCAATAACCCCGCGATAACGGTGAGAACAGCCAATACCAGCGTCAGTCCCCGATCGGTTGTCCAGACAAGCTCTACGGCTCGACCGGAATATTGGAAGACTGACAGGGATTGTCGCAGGGTTTGAATAGGTTGCTTGAGCCGCTGAATTGCGGTCTTGAATCGATGAGATGCCATATTTGATACGATAGCGTGTGCTTTGTAGGATCGGTTCTTCAGTAGACTCACGAGCCGATCCGCTGCTCTCGGAATTGCAATATTTCTTTATGGTTCAGCCCTGATTCCTGGAATTGACTTCCTGGGATCGACCTGAGCGGTGAGTGCTGGCCCGGAAACGCCTCCAGAATCCTTTTGGCGGAGTTTCAGTCAATTCGATATATTGGTCTGTTGATAGAAAGCAATGACTGGAACAAGCGAACCGAAAATTCAGAAACTCTCTAAAATTAAGGGGCTTTTCTGGTTAAGCAGGTGTCGTGAAGGAGGTTAAATCGAGCAGTGAGTATTCCCCAGCTATTCGCCAGTGGCGGCCTTGCCATGATTCCGCTGCTGCTATTGTCAATCTTGGCTCTCAGTACCGTGATTGAAAGAGCCTGGTTTTGGTCTAAGATTCTGACGCACGAACGGGAAATCGCCGGACGGGTGCTGGAGGCGGCAAGGCGCGACTGGGATGCTGCCACAGAAATTGCTCGTAAATCGATGAATCAACCGATCGGTCGGTTTTTGCACTCGGCATTAGAGCTGCAAGATCCTGACCCGGAGGTGTTTCAGTTAGCGCTCCAAGCGACAGCCGATGAAGAAATTTCTACCATGCGACGTGGTGAAAAAATTTTGGAATTGACGATCGCTCTTGCCCCTTTACTGGGGCTCTTGGGGACGGTATTGGGTCTGATTCGATCGCTGCGAGATGTCCGCATTGCCGATCTGGGTACGGATGCAACTTCCGGGGTCACACTGGGCATTTCCGAAGCGCTGGTCAGTACGGCAACCGGGTTGATTATTGCGATTGGGGCATTGGCTTGCTATCGATTATTTCAAAGCTTTGTCAGCAATCAGGCCAAGTTGTTTCGCCAGTCTGGTAATGAGTTGGAATTGCTTTACCGCAAAGGTTGGTCACGGAGTCGTCTGCCAGCCAGTCCAGAATCGACTGCATCCCCTGCCGATCGACGCAGCTCTCGCTCTACCGTAGAGCCCTCCACTGACTTTGCCCCGCCTCAGGACGATCGCTAGGGAGACTGCCCATGAAGCTCGACTATGAATCCACCGAGCCCGATGTCCGCATTGAAATTGTGCCGTTGATCGATGTGATCTTCTGCATCTTGACTTTCTTTATTCTGGCGGCTGTGACTCTGACGCGACAGTCTGCCATCAATGTCGATTTACCCCGCGCCGACAGTGGTGCCCCTCAGATGCGGCAAACCCTGATTGTGAGTGTGGATCGGCTGGGAACTAAATATCTAGAGAAACTGCCTATCCCTGATGATCAGTTGTACCAAGCCATTCTAGCTTTTCGTCAGCAAAACCCGGAAGGCATGATTGTGCTCTACGCCGAACGAGCTGCTACTTATGATGATGTGGTTGCCGTGTTGGATTTACTTCGATCGGCAGGGGGCGATCGGGTCGCTCTGGCAACACTACCTGGAGAGAATAATAGTAATCTGCCAGGAACCGAACTTCAGCCCAATCAGCCAGGTTTTGGCACGACTGAGCCGCTGTTTCCTCCTTCGCTGTCTGTCCCCAATGGAGATTTGCCTGATTCATTCAACCTCAACCCCAATCCGGCACCTGCAGATCCGAATTCACTTTCACCTCGCAGTTTGCCCAATGGGAGGGGTTTGAATCCGTCCTTACCGACTGAGTCTGGATTTGAACAGCCACTGGATGGAACTAACCCAGACCGATCGCAACCTGGTGCCAATAGGGGTGCTGATGACTAGCCGCAAATCGCGCTTGGCATGTTCATGGAAGTTCTGCTCATCAATCCAGCTCAATGCGATGGTTCCTCAACATTGATCAACGGTTCCTCAACATTGATCAACGAGCAGGAAGGCCAACCGAAATCGATCCGGTTATGCATCCCTTGCATTAAGAGTATTCAAAGATGCATTAAAGATTTGAAAATGTGCCTTCGGTAGTATCTATCTTTTGTCGTAGATAAGGCAAACTGATGAGGTAACATTAAATTTCCTATAAGATCATGGTTAGGAATCAAGCGCGTGAAGGTGAGCAGCAACCAGCTTCATTAGAAACTTGGCTCAGTAATCCCAACCATTCATTTAATTTTGATAGTTGGGCCACCGCAGTGAGACAACAGATGATCGCGGCACTCAAGAAGCGGGAGCAAAATCGCATCAAGTGGTAGGCAGAATGTGCGCCCCAAGTTATGGAGCAATCGGTTGTGGATTACGGGGTTTCTTCAGAATAGGGGTCTGTTTTTTCTTTGGGCAGGTGCTCTGATAAGTGGGCAACCTGCTCATTTTTTGGGAGGCTGCGAACCCGATTGAGCTGGGTTAGGGCCCAACGGGCCGTTTCTTGAACTTCCGTATCTGCATCATTGGCGGCATAGTGCAGCGATTGGCTGATTTGAATCATCAAATCATAGACCCGACTAATGTCACGAATAGCGTTCTTTCGTACTTCAGGACTATCGTCTTGTAAGGACAGCAAAAGGGCTCGGTTCATCGGTTTGATGGTTCTAGCCCCAATTTCACTGATTGCAGCTAACACTAAACTGCGCTGCTGAGAGTCTAAGTCCACTAACAAATCGGTTAAGGGTTGCAGTGCTCGTGAATCTCCTGCCTGTCCCAATTGCCAGATCGCGTTCTGTCGTTTGACTCGATCGGAACTATGCAATTCCGCGATCAGAGTCATCACCGGGTCGATCTTCGGGAGGCGAGTGGTCGGGCTGAGGGTAGGGTTAATTGTGGGGCTAATGGCAGAATTCCGGTTCAGTTGCGGTTCCGGGATGGGAGCGGCAGTTCGTTCTAGTGGTGATTCTAGTGGTGAGGGGGCGGTTTGACTTGCTGCCGTCCGATCCTCTACGGGTGAACCGGCTAGCAAGGGGGATGCCATGTGGGTTTGAACGGCTTGAGGAGCAGCTTCCTCAGCTAGAGGGCTTGGATGCGTTGGATCGGTTGGAAGCTGATGGTCTGAACGATCGCCTGATGAATGGTCTGTTTGCTTGGGTGATCGCCGTACCGCATACACACTACTGCCAATCGCCACGATCGGTAGCAAGATTGCCACAAGCCACCCGCCTAGCTGAGATGCCGGATGCAGGGATGTGTCTTCAGCTTGGGGTGCATTGACTGTCTGGGGCACATCAGGCTGAGGTAAATGATTAGTCTGGGATGCCTCATTCGCTTGACCAAGCGGTTTAGAAGAAGGGGGAGATGTTGACGGAGATTGGCTTGCTCGCGCTGGAGAGATTGATCGATCTGGAGATGCAGTAGGAAGGGGTGGCTGCAAATTAGGGGCTTGAGCTTGAGCCACAACAAGGGGTGGCAAAGCGCTACCCGAAGAAACCGGCTGCATCAAGATCGATTGCGCCTGATTTGATTGCGCCTGATTTGATCGCGTTTGATTTGATCGCGTTTGATTTGATCGCGTCTGGTGGGATGAAGATAACGCTACACTCTCTAAAGTGATCGCTCCCCAGCCAACAGCTAGACCAGTGGTTAAGGCTAACCAGCGTGTCACAGTCACCCGCATCAACCATCGTTACAAAAATTACCTGCATCCACTCTACCGCTTCTCGTTTGGGATAGCAGGATTGTTGAAAAATTTTGGATCGCGCCCCGGATGGATTTATTGTTTACGCTGTTGTTTGCTTTTGGACTCCTGCTGGTCAGTGTCTTTCGCGGGGTATCGATCGCCTATCCTTTACTTTGTACCCTTGTATTGCTGAGTGGCGTGTTACTGCGTCGAGGCTTTCCACTGTCTACCCTCTTGAAGTTTGGCTGGCAGGGTAGTTGTAAAGCAACGCCAGTGTTTAGCATTTTGCTGTTGATTGGGGCAGTCACTTCCACCTGGATGGCGGCTGGAACAGTACCTGCGATCGTCTACTACGGTATTCAGTGGATTCACCCCCAAACGTTTATCCTGGCGGCTTTTTTGCTGACGAGTCTGGTTTCTTGGCTGATTGGCACTTCATTTGGAGCGGCTGGAACGATCGGGCTGGCTTTAATGATTATGGCTAAAGGGAGTCAGGTGAACCCCCACTTACTCGCAGGTGCAGTCATCGCTGGAGCCTATTGGGGCGATCGATGTTCTCCTATGTCTTCCAGTGCCCATCTGATCGCGGCCATGACTCACACGAAGCTGTACAGCAACATCAAGCATATGCTGTATAGCGGCTGGCTGCCCTTAGGAATCAGTGTTCTGCTGTATTGGGGGTATTCTTGGCTCACTCCAGTTCAAACAGAAGATTGGCTGTCCACGGAACTCGATCGCTGCTTTCACTTGGAGGCTTGGGCGCTGCTACCAGCCGGTCTGATTCTCGGCTTAGCCTTGCTGCGCGTACCTGCCTTTCGTTCCATGTTGCTCAGCATTGGTATGGCGATCGGACTCGCAGTGTTTGGGCAAGGCTACTCGCTGGGTCAGGTAATCCAGTTTGCCATTTGGGGGTTTGAATTAGAGATCGACACCCCGATTCAGTCTATCTTGTTGGGCGGTGGAATGCTCTCTATGGCTAGGGTATGCGGCATTGTACTGATCTCAACCACGATCGCGGGGATTTTATCGGGTACCCAATCACTACAAATCATTGAACGCTGGTTACGACCGCTCCGATCGCGGGGACACATTTTTCTGGGCACCATGCTGGTTAGTGGGGCGACTTCGGCCTTTGGCTGTAGCCAGACGATCGCTATTTTGTTGACCGATCAATTGATGCGCGATCGGTATGAGGATCAACTTACTGCGGCAGATTTGGCGATTGATCTGGAAAACACAGCGGTGGTGATTGCGCCACTGATTCCCTGGAATATTGCCGGACTGGTGCCGGCCACCGTTCTCATGACCGACTGGCGGTTTATTCCCTATGCTTTTTATCTCTATCTGGTGCCGGTTTGTGTGTTGCTACAACTTTGGCAATTACCGTTCCGACGATCCTCCTCCAGTCCCAAATCTTAATCGTTATTGAGTTCTGGGTCTTCCCACCTAAACTGCCAACCCGACCACTGCCAATCGGTTCCGGCGGCTACCACTGCGGCAGCATAACCTTGACCCACATCCACCGATCGGATTGACCATTGATTGATGGCCGCCCGATCCCATGCCGTTTCTAGCAACTTGGGTGGATGATGGGGACTGAGGCTGACGCTGAACTGATCAAGGGGTAAGCTTAACCCAGTTCCGATCGCCTTTAGTAAGGCTTCTTTGCGAGTCCAACCATTGAAAAAGCCGATCGGTTGCAGGTTAGGTGGCAGCATTGCGAGTTCTTGCTGCTCAGTGACTGAGAAAAACCGCTGGGCAATTTCCAGGATTGGACGATCGAGGTTGATCTGTTCGACATCAATTCCAACCGATCGCAGACTGACGGCGTAGAGCGCCAGTTGTCCAGAATGCGAAACATTGAAGTGAACTGCATTGGGGGGATGGGATAAGGCTGGCTTACCCGTTGAGCCATAGGAAAATTGCAGAGTTTGGGGCAATACCTGGAGATACTGACCCAGAATGCAGCGTAAGATACCCCGGGCCAGCGTGAATCGATCGCGGTCTTTCTGAAAGTAAAATCGATCGGCTCTGGCTTGCTCATCGGCAGATAACAGACCAGACATCCGGGTTAAAGCAGCCTGAGTGGGCTGAAGTGCTGCTCGCCAAACATGCACCTGATCGGGAAGGAGGGTGATCTCGGAAGGAGGAACTGCAAACATGGCTAACATCTTGAGCGGGGTAAGTCCACCTGCCAGACAGATAACGCAAATTCCCCTGGCAACAGCAAGCTTGGCCGGTATTGTTCAGTCAGTTGCCAGTTTCGATCGGTGAAGTAGCGTTGTAAGTCGGGAGAGGGGTTGAAGAGCAAGAAGCGACAGGCAATCGTCGGGTTTGCAGATACTAAAGCGACCCAGATGCTGGGATCGATGGGTGCGTAGGTGAGGGAATCTGTTGGAGATCCTGACGACAAACTGGACTGGGAGTTGAAAGGAGCATTGGCTGGCGGCAGAATGGCGATCGGTTGATCGGAGCGCAAGAGGTGACTGAGAGAGAGCAGGTCGATCGTGTTCACGGATTCTGTGATCAGGGGTAGCCTCGCCTGGTTGATCGTGGCAGCAAGTCCAGGATTATGCAGGTTGCGGTTTTTGAGATAGCGGGGTGAACTGTGCCAGTGCAACCCAATGGACAATAAACAGAATCCTAAGATCAAGACCGTAACTAGCCTCCAGCTTCGCTCACTGAACCGATCGCTGAACAGAAACCCCACTGCAAGCTGAGCTGCCAGATGAAAAGGCAGCAAATAACGGGGAGCCGTGGAATAACGACCATCACTGATCAAGTCGATGCCCACTAATAACAGAGGCACGGGGAATCCCAAACAAAGCAGAAAGTAGAATGCTGATCGATGTTGACGATAAACAGCATAAAACCCATATCCAATCACGATTACGGCGATCGAGGCCAGTAACACTTCAGAGGCAGCAATCCACCAGGGCTGCAAAATCACCGGCACATCAAAGTAAAGAATCGCCGCACTGTAAAACCAGATCACGCCTCTGGCAAAATCCGGTAACGGTAGCCGCATCCAGGTCGTATTGGACTGGAGGGTAGACCACTGCTGAGCCACATGCCAGAGCCAGGGCAACATCATGCCAACTGCCAAACCCCAAGCCAGCACAAATGGCCGGGGTAACGCTCGCCAGCCCCCAATGTTGAACTTGCCCGATCGGGACTGGTACGATTGCCCCATTACCGATTGCCCCATCACCGATTGCCCCATCACCGATTGCCCCATCACATACAGCCCATGCCCGATCGCCACGCCAATTGATAGCAGCGAAGTATAGAGGCAGAGCGTGAGAGTCAGCCCATAAAGCCCCCAGCGACTCCAGGAATTCTGCTGCACTGTAGAGAGCCGCAGGGCAGATAACAGGTACGTACTGCTGAGAACGATCCACAGCAGCCACAAACTGTAGGGCCGAGCTTCCTGAGCGTAGGCAATAAATAGGGGTGAGAGGGCCACGAGTCCAACGGTGAATCTAGCGGTTTGGTGCTTTGGGAACAAGGCGCGACTCAAGCCGTACATTGCCCCTAGCAACAGCAAACTACAGAGCACAGAAAAACTGCGTAGTGCGATGGCTGAACTACCCCAAATTTGCGCCCAGCCCCGCAGCAAGAGAAAGTAGAGCGGTGCATGTTCAGGACTGTTGGCAAGGGCAGACCACAGATCCGGTAAGGCGCGATCGGGCTGAAGCTGCTGGTAGGCAATCAGATCCGGTGGCTGGTGCCATTGTCCATCGGTTAGTGCCTGAGTCACTTCAGCTTTGGTATATCCCCCGATCCGAATTGCTGTGGCTACCTCGTCCACCCAAAAAATTTTCCGATCGAGCTGGTTCAGCCGAACGATCAGTCCCAAGATGAGTGCCCCAATGAGGAGGCTGAGCCCGATCTGCCGGATCGGCCATGACCTGGAACAGGAGGAAAAAACTGGTGATCTGGTTCGCATTCTAAAGCGTTGACCAAGGTGAGGATGCGTGCGATCGGAGTTGATCCGCGTCGCTGATCATACCGTTTGTTGATTATTTGCCGATATGAGCCGAGCTTCAACCCGATTTCTCGATTTGTATCTGCTCCGACAGCAAAATAAATTGAGATGAATTTTTGATCCCAACTTCACTAAGTATTGTTACCTGGTGGTGATATGATCTGTTGGGGGTCAGCAATGACCCAGCCACTCATTCCAGTAACGATTCTGATTAGGTTTTAGGTTCCGTGAACTCACCGGAATTCCCGATCGAGCCGATCGAAACATCCACGCCCGAAAATGAGACTCCCTCTAGTGGCTTACCACCGGAGCCGGACGAGTCTATGCAGGAGTTTTATCAACTCCAGGAAGACTTGCTGAAAATCACCCTGATATTAACAGGGATTATTTTTGGAGCGGTTTGGATTTTCTACTCTCTTAATATTGCGCTCAATTATCTGATTGGCGCGTGCACAGGTGTGGTTTACTTGAGAATGTTGGCTCGAAATGTCGCGCAGCTTGGTAGAGAGCGAAGCAAACTCAGCAGTTCTCGCCTTGCTCTCTTGGTGGGTGTGATTCTTGTAGCGTCTCGTTTAGATCAGCTCCAGATCATGCCGATTTTTTTGGGGTTTATGACCTACAAAGCTGCCGTGATCTTTTATATGCTGCGGACTTCGATTTTGCCTGGCTCTGATGCGTGACTGATTAGATTCAGGCTATCCTAGCACTCCTTAAAGATCCGGGGAAACTCTTCGCATGACAATGTTGAATGCACTCACTTTGTTCCACTCGCTGCCACTAGCCGAGTTGGAAGTTGGTAAACAGTTTTACTGGCACTTTGGCAATCTGGAGCTGCACGGGCAAGTCTTTCTCGTCTCCTGGTTTGTGATCGCCGTACTGCTGATTGCTTCAATTCTGGCAACTCGCAACATCCAGATGGTTCCGGCAGGAACGCAAAACGTCATGGAATATGCGCTGGAATTTATCCGTGATTTGGCCAAGAACCAAATTGGGGAAAAGGAGTATCGCCCTTGGGTGCCATTTATTGGTACGCTCTTCCTGTTCATCTTCGTCAGCAACTGGTCTGGTGCCTTGGTGCCCTGGAAGTTAATCCATTTGCCAGAAGGCGAACTTGCAGCTCCTACCAGCGACATTAATACCACGATCGCGTTGGCGCTCCTGACCTCGTTAGCCTATTTTTATGCTGGGTTCAGCAAGAAAGGATTGGGTTATTTCGGCAACTATGTCCAGCCTGTTTCCTTCATGCTGCCCTTCAAAATCATTGAAGATTTCACGAAGCCACTCTCCCTCAGCTTCCGACTTTTCGGGAATATTCTGGCGGATGAGTTGGTTGTGGGTGTTCTGGTTCTGCTCGTTCCCCTGTTTATTCCGCTGCCGGTGATGGCGTTGGGTCTGTTTACAAGTGCGATCCAAGCGTTGATTTTTGCGACCCTGGCAGCCTCCTACATTGGGGAAGCGATGGAAGACCACCACGGTGAAGGACATGAGGAACATTAGGCTCCTCTGTCGATCAAGTGTTTCGGTTATCAGAAGCAGCTCTTGCTTTCTGATGGTCTGAAACTAAATACAGCGTGCAAACGCTTTTCGTCCAACGACAACGTTTAACTGTTTGTTCTGTAGAGAAGGTAAGGAAGATCATCATGAATCCAACGGTTGCTGCCGCTTCTGTGCTTGCTGCTGCTCTGGCTGTCGGTCTGGGCGCGATTGGTCCTGGTATTGGTCAAGGAAATGCAGCAGGTCAGGCTGTAGAGGGGATTGCTCGTCAGCCTGAAGCTGAAGGCAAAATTCGGGGTACGTTGCTGCTGAGCTTGGCGTTCATGGAAGCGCTGACCATTTACGGTCTGGTTGTCTCTCTCGTGCTTCTGTTCGCAAACCCCTTTGCTTAATAGTTAGATCCGGATTATTAAGTCCGGTGGGTGGAGGCGCATGTTCCGCGTCTCTACCGCCTATTTGACGGTGTGATTTTGCAACACCGATTTTGTCAAGTGCGATTTCTGTCGTTTCACCCCTTTTTGCGAACCGGGGGGAAGTAATTATTATGATGCATTGGACTATCCTGCTGGCCGCAGAAGCCGCGGCTGAGGGGGGCAAGGGAGGCTTATTTGATATTGATGCCACGCTGCCACTAATGGCGGTTCAGTTTTTGATTCTAGTGGCATTGCTAAATATTCTCTTCTATAAGCCCATTGGCAAAGCGATCGATGATCGCGATACTTACATTCGAACAAACCAGGCTGATGCTCAAGAGCGGTTATCGAAAGCAGAAAGCTTGGCCAAGCAGTACGAGCAGGAGCTGATGGATTCTCGCCGTCAAGCTCAAGCTCTCATTGCCGAAGCCGAAGCTGATGCTCAGAAGATCGCTGCTCAAAAATTGGCGGAAGCTCAGCAAGAGGCACAGGTGCAGCGGGAGCAGGTGCAGCGCGAACTCGATCAGCAAAAGCAAGAAGCAATGCAGTCGCTGGAGCAACAGGTCGATGCGCTAAGCCGCCAGATTCTCGATAAGCTGCTTGTCGCCTAATTAGATTGACTCAGGCAGAGCGATTCACTTGGTAGATGGTAATCATGGGGACTTTCTTTTTACTGGCTGCGGAAGCAGAGCATTCCGGGTTTGGGTTGAACCTGGATCTGCTCGAGACAAATTTAATTAACCTGGCGATCATTATTGGTGTCCTGGTTTACTTTGGCAAGAAATCACTGGGTAAAACCTTGAGTGATCGCAAAGCCCAGATTGAAACCGCGATCAAAGAAGCTGAACAGCGCAAGGAAAAAGCGGCGGCGGCCTTGGCTGAACAGCAGCAAAAGTTAGCTCAAGCACAAGCTGAAGCGGCTCGTATTCGTAAAGAGGCAGAAGAGCGAGCTGAAGCCGTGCGAGCTGCCATCATGCAGCAATCTACAGAAGATGTGGAGCGGATGAAGGCGGCGGCTGCCCAAGATCTGACCACGCAGCAAGATCGGGTGATGAACGAACTGCGACAACGGATTGCAACGCTGGCGATGCAACGAGCCGAGCAGCAGCTCCGATCGGAAGTCGGGGAAGAGACCCAGCGCCAGTTAATTGATCGCAGTATTGCCAGAATTGGAGGTTCCTGATGCAATCTACGTTAACCCTTTCGGAAATTGCTGAGCCTTATGCCCAGGCATTGATGTCAGTAGCTCAATCGAACAATGTGGTGGATCAGTTGGGTGAAGATACCAAATCGCTGCAAACGCTGCTGGCAGAGTCGGACGATCTGCGCTTGCTGATTGCTAGCCCAATCGTGGCAGCCGATCGGAAGAAAGCAGTGTTGCGGCAGGTGTTGGGTGAGCAGGTTCATCCGTTCACACTCAATTTCCTCATGCTGTTGGTCGATCGAGGGCGCATTCTGGTGCTGCCGGAAATTTGTGAACAGTTCCAAGCCTTGCTGCGCCAGTTGCGGCAAACGGTTCTGGCGGAAGTCACTTCGGCGGTCGAACTCAACGACGAGCAAAAGGAATCGATCAAACACAAAGTGATGGCGACGGTTCAAGCCAACCAGGTCGAGCTACAGACCAAGGTGGATCCGGAGCTTTTAGGCGGGGTGATCATCAAAGTTGGCTCTCAGATCATTGATGCCAGTTTGCGCGGACAGCTCCGGCGGATTGGGGTTCGCTTGGGCGCAACCGCCTAGTTTTACATATTTAACGTTTTTAGCGTTGACATAGCGTTGACATAGCACTGACAGCTTAGCACTCACAGCTTATTGACTTAGCGAGGACGTATGGCAATTAGCATCAGACCTGATGAAGTTAGCAGCATTATTCGGCAGCAGATCGAGCAGTATGACCAGGAAGTCAAGGTTTCTAATGTTGGAACCGTGCTGCAAGTGGGTGACGGGATCGCCCGCATCTATGGCTTGGAGCAGGTGATGGCCGGCGAGCTGCTGGAATTTGAAGATGGCACAGTGGGAATTGCCCAAAACCTGGAAGAAGATAATGTTGGTGCCGTGTTGATGGGCGACGGGATCAATATTCAAGAAGGCAGCTCAGTGACGGCGACCAGCAAGATTGCCGCCATCCCGGTTGGAGATGCCCTGGTTGGCCGAGTCGTCGATGCGCTGGCTCGTCCGATCGATGGCAAAGGCGACATTGCCAGCACGGATACTCGCCTGATCGAATCTCCGGCTCCGGGGATTGTGGAACGGAAGTCGGTGTATGAGCCGATGCAGACTGGGATTACCGCCATTGATGCCATGATTCCGATCGGTCGGGGGCAGCGGGAATTGATCATTGGTGACCGGCAGACCGGCAAAACCACGATCGCGGTAGACACGATCCTGAATCAGAAAGGCGGTGATGTAATCTGCGTTTATGTGGCGATCGGGCAGAAAGCTTCGACCGTGGCGCAGGTGGTGAACGTCCTGCAAGAGCGCGGTGCCATGGACTACACCGTCGTTGTTGCTGCCAACGCCAGCGATCCGGCGGCACTTCAGTTCTTGGCTCCTTACACTGGGGCTTCGATCGCGGAATACTTCATGTACAAAGGCAAGCACACGCTGGTGGTCTACGATGACCTATCCAAGCAGGCTCAAGCCTATCGTCAAATCTCGCTGCTGCTGCGTCGCCCACCCGGACGGGAAGCCTACCCTGGCGATGTCTTCTATTTGCACTCTCGCTTGCTGGAGCGGGCCGCTAAACTCAGCCCCGAACTGGGTGAAGGCAGCATGACGGCTCTGCCGATCGTAGAAACCCAAGCGGGTGACGTATCGGCTTACATTCCGACCAACGTGATTTCGATTACCGACGGTCAGATCTTCCTCTCTTCTAACCTGTTCTACTCCGGTCAGCGGCCAGCGGTAAACCCTGGTATTTCTGTATCGCGGGTAGGATCGGCTGCCCAAACCAAAGCCATGAAGAAAGTGGCTGGGAAGGTAAAGCTGGAATTGGCCCAGTTTGATGAACTGCAAGCCTTTGCTCAGTTTGCTTCTGACCTGGATCAGGCAACCCGGAACCAGCTTTCGCGCGGTCAGCGTCTGCGGGAAATCCTCAAGCAGCCTCAGTATTCACCCCTGAGCGTGGCAGAGCAGGTGGCAGTGATCTACGCAGGCATCAACGGCTATCTGGACGATCTGCCGGTTGAGAAAGTGACCGAGTTCTGTAAAGGGCTGCGGGACTATCTCAAGACCAGCAAATATACCGAAGTTGTTGGTACCCAAAAGCAGTTGAGCGATGAAGCCGAAGCCGCATTGAAAGAAGCGATCGCCGAATGCAAGAAAGGGTTTGCTGCCTAAGTTGATGCGCTTGTTTAAGGGGTGGGCCTGGCTCACCCTGACTTTCAGGATTTTTCACCCAGCCCTACATTTTTATGCCTAGCCTAAAAGAAATTCGTGACCGCATCCAGTCGGTTAAGAATACTAGAAAAATTACGGAAGCCATGCGGCTAGTGGCAGCAGCGAAGGTGCGTCGTGCTCAAGAGCAGGTAATTGCGACTCGCCCCTTTGCCGATCGCCTAGCGCGAGTCCTTTATGGCTTACAGACCCGTCTGCGGTTTGAAGATGCCAACCTGCCCTTGCTGCGCAAGCGTGAACTGAAGTCTGTTTGTTTGTTAGTTGTGACCGGTGATCGCGGTCTGTGCGGTGGCTATAATGCCAATGTGATTCGGCGGGCTGAGCGACGCATCAAAGAACTACAAGCGGAAAGGGTTAATTACACCTTGGTTCTGGTTGGTCGGAAGGCAATTCAATACTTCCAACGACGCAATCAACCGATCAGCGCTACCTTCTCAGGTTTGGAGCAAGTGCCAACTGCGGCTGAAGCATCTACCATTGCTGATGAGCTGCTGTCTTTGTTCTTGTCGGAATCGGTCGATCGAGTCGAGTTGATTTACACCAAGTTTGTCTCGCTAGTGAGTTCACGGCCGGTGATCCAAACCCTGCTGCCCCTGGATCCAGAAGATTTCGTCGATCAAGAAGATGAGATTTTCCGGTTAACTACTCGCGGTGGTGAGTTTGCGGTAGAACGGCAACAGGTGACGGGGGCAGCTCCAACCCCCTTTGCGAAGGATATGCTATTTGAGCAAGATCCAGTCCAGATTTTGGATGCGTTGCTGCCGTTGTATTTGAATAACCAGTTACTTCGGTCACTCCAGGAATCGGCAGCCAGCGAGTTGGCAGCTCGAATGACGGCGATGAGCAATGCCAGCGATAACGCCAAAGAGTTAACCAAAACTCTGACCTTGTCTTACAACAAGGCGCGTCAAGCTGCGATTACCCAGCAGTTGATGGAAGTCGTCGGTGGTGCAGAAGCGCTGAGCTAACGGCACGAATTCAGTCAATGAGTTGATCTGCGCAGCGATCTCCGGATGATTATCCAGGGGTCGCTGCGTTTAAGTTAAGAGTAATGGGGAAGGATAGGGCCCAGACATTATGGGTGATTAACGTTCAGAAGAAGCTGATTGATCTGCGATAGCAATTGCAAAACCGATGTCTCAGCAGGCAGAATGGTAGTCGCAATCGACTGCCAGCATTGGAGCGAATCAACACTGGTGGCCGTAGGAGCCGAGGATGATTCCAAGGGTTGTCCTGAAGCAAGAGCGTCGTGAAAGGCTTGCTCCGAAACCCCGTCACCCGAAGTTGGGGGTACGGATTGATAGTTCCAAACCAGAACGATCGGTCGATGGGGCAGCTCTTGGAGCGTTTCCACGATCGGGAGCATCGCAGTGGGGGACTCTTTGCCCGACACACATAGGAGCAGCAGGTCAATCCCAAATCGCTGTAACCTCTTCAGAAGTTGGCTCCCATCATGGCTGACCGTACTACGAAATCCGGCAGTTTGGAGATATTGCATGAGTGCCTGTACAGGCGGACGGATAACTTGCTGGGGGGGGGCGGGGGAGAGAGAGTCCGCATCTACAATTAAAATTTGCGGAACCCAGTGAATTCCAGCCGCTAGTTGGATCACTTGCACCAATTGCGTCACCTCTGGTTCTGACATTCGCTCTGCCGCTGGTGCTTGAGCTTCAGCCATTGCGTTGGCCAAATAGGGAAAAACCGCTAGGCCAGGAATTTTGTTGGCGGCTTCTGTTAAGGAGGTAGAAAAGGTAATGAGGGGCAATCCTGCCAGATAAGAGGTTTGACTGAGTTGCTGCATAAAAATGGTGGGATTGGTTTCCAGGTGATCGATCAAGACCACATCCGGTTTCCAAACCCGAGCCAACAAATCAGCTTGTTCGAGATCATCCACCTCCAAAACTCGGCAATGGTAGGGGTAGAGCAGCCGATTCAACCCCTGAGTGACCGCCGATTGATCCGCGATCAGCGTAAACGAAGGAGCGCCTTCATAGAGATGTAAGACCGTCAAATCGACGATCGTATCCGCCAAATTGGGTTCTAGGGGATGAATCAACTGCGACAAACAATGATGCAAGAGCCCTGTATCGATCGGCAAACTCAAAAATCGATCGGCTCCATTTTGATACGCCTGATGACGCTCCACTCGCACCGAAGTAATGACGATCGGAATGTCTTGGGTGGCCAGATCAGCCTTGAGTAGCGTCAAAACATCCCAACCGGACAGGAGCGGCAGCCGGGGATTGAGCAAAATTGCCGCAGGCTGTAACCGGCGGGCTTTTTCGATCGCTTCAGTGCCCGATCGAGCGATCACTGCTCGATAACCAATTTCAGCCAACTGTTCTAGGCGAGCCGCCAAGGCTTCAGACTCCGCTTCAATGACCAGCACTAGACGGTTACGGGCTTCTGGCTGGGCAGTAGACTGAGTTCGTTGGGAATCTAGAGTTCGAGGTGCCGACGGTTTAAGACAGGACTGGGGTGGGGCAGGCGGCAGCAATAAGGTAAATTGACTCCCTTGTCCAGGCATAGAAGTAAAGCTAACATCTCCCCCATGCAGATGGGCCAATTGCTGAGTCAGTACTAACCCCAAGCCGGTTCCCCGAAACTGCCGCGTTAAAGGATGCTCAACCTGCTGAAATTTTTGAAAAATCAGATGCTGTTTATCCGCAGGGATCCCTACTCCCTGATCCCAAACTGTAAATGCGATCCAACCCTCCCAAGCCTCGACTCGTAAACCCATCTCATCTTGAGGGTGGCTAAATTTAATCGCATTAGACAACAGGTTACTGAGCATTTGCCGCAATCTTAGCTCATCGGCTAGAATCT
This sequence comes from Elainella sp. Prado103, assembly GCA_025454395.1. GTDB lineage: Bacteria > Cyanobacteriota > Cyanobacteriia > Elainellales > Elainellaceae > Elainella. Next base: position 119,797 of record JALOOM010000021.1, on the reverse strand, counting down.
GCTGCAACCCTGGCTGAATTTCAAGATGAAACTGCCGTTCTGAATCTCGAACCACAGACTCCATATCAGAGCTAGACTCCACAATCTGCTGCTGTTGCGCCTGCTCGTAAGCCTGTTGACACACGGTTGGCAAATGGACAGATTCGATCGCCAGTTCCAGTTGGCCGGTTTCGGCTCTTGTCAAATCCAAAATGCTGTTAATGATGGCGATCAGATGCCGCCCACTCCGATAGATCAACTGGGCATAATGCAGTTGTCGCTCGTTTAAATTGCCCAGTAATTGATCTTTCAGCAGACTTGACATCCCTAGTACGGCCGTCAGTGGCGTTTTCAGCTCATGGCTAATGCAGGCCAGAAACTCATCCTTCAGACGGTTTAACTGTACTAAATCGGCATTGCGTGCCGCCAATTCTTTAGCGACCTGCTGCTGTTCGGTAATATCTTGCGCCAGCACCAACCACAGCGTTTCAGTTTGGAGCAGGGAGCGCCAGGCTGGGTCAGGTGTAAACTTCAGTGAAGCCAATTTGAACGGCATTAAACTATCTTGATGCAATTCCTCAGACCAATGCTGCCAGCGTGCCGGTAGCATCCCCATGGGACTTTTGATGAATTGCCAAACCCGATCCTGCCCATTCTTCATTGGACAAACACAAATACAGGTATTGGGTTCTGGGCCATAGTGGCAAACACTCGTACCCACCTGATGATCAGATGGGTTGGATCGGGGTAAAGCAGAACGGGTTGCCGCTTCAGTCCAATGGGTCGTTTCTGATAACCGTTGAGCTTTACCTGTGGCATTGGTGGCATTGGTGGCATTGGTGGCATTAGCCGTTTTACAAGACAAAGCCGCTTCTAAGATCCGAGCCGCTGCTCTACGAATGCGTTGTGGATGCTGTATCGATCCAACCTGCTGTCGCCAAAGCTGATTCTGAGTAATCACCCGACCCGCCGAGGTTTGCAGCATCAGGGGTAACGGTAAGCGTTCCAAAACATCGATCAATGGATCCGGAATCAGTGCTTCAGAGGCATTCACACTCGATCGAACTCGTTTCCGTCCGGAAATCGCCTTACCCGCTAAGCGCTCATCCTGCCCAGGCTGAGTTGCCTGTTGGCTGTTTTTCTGCTTGCTTTCGGTTGGTTGCGCCTTATTCCACCGAATCCACGCCTGCACTACGGCTAGGGGGTCTAGCAACCCTACATAATGTCCAGCCTGATCCACCAGCACGATCGGTTGATCTCCCAAGCGATAAATTTGCTGAGAGAGTTGGTCAAGCGGAGTATCCGCATCATACACAGCAGCAGCATCCAAACAATGCAATAGGGTACTGACTGGCTGGTTGAAGGTGGGATGATCTAAGAGCGGTTGCTCGAAATCCAGACTCGCCATCAAGCGGCTCAGACGCAAAATCCCCATTGGCAACTGTTGGGCATTTACAATGACCACCTGATCCACCTGGGATCGTTGAAAACAGTGCCATATCCTCATCAATGAGTCAGTTTCGCAGTGAGCCGGAACTGATACAATGAATTCTCTGAGAGAAGAGATATTCATTCCACAACAACACCCAAAAAGTGCAAGAGAGTCACGTACGAATACCCTGAGAAATCTGGAGGGTACGGTGTGCAAGGCACCAGGTAAACAAAGCTTCAGTTACTCCGCAGAGATTTGGCTAGCTGAATGGTGGGATCGCCTCGTCTGAATCCATTCGTCTTCCGCCGAGCTAGAAAGTAGATATGGGAATAGTCGTGATAGCAATCCTTAAATCCCAAGCACTTAGATCCAAATACTTAGATTCCAAATACTTAGATTCCAAATACTTAGATTCCAAATACTTAAATCCCACTCGTTCCCAGAAACAGGTACACTCGCCTCACTGCAATCATCCAACTCGCTGCAACGCCACAACTGATTGACATGAGATAACTGGCTGGCATGATCCAATTGGCTAGCGTGACTGTAGATGGCAAGGAAAGCAGATGGCAAGGAAAGCAGATGGCAAGGAAAGCGATCGAAGTCCTGAGTCTTTCCATCAATTATGACTGGTTCGCTAGAGTGAAAAGCGCTTTTTCAATTACAATAAGTGTTAAGAATTTTTAGGGCTATTGACATTTCTATATCACTTATTCCACTGTAATCCTCTCGTCAAGCGAGCTTCAAGCGATCCATCCAGCCGTTTTCCAGGTTTTGTCCGACAGGTTTGATATCCCGGTTCTCTCGACTAAGATCGCTGGCAGCTATCGGCGATCGATTCAGGCGTTAGTTAAAGCGTCGATCCAGAACCATCAGGTTTGGCAGATCGATCGCCACAATAGCAATGAGGCGACTGGCATCATGCGACTCTCGCTGATTTCTCTCTGACGCTAGGGATTCCGGGCTGCAATTGCTTTAACTGAACTGGCTCCGGACTATATTCGCGTTCCAGACTATATTTGTACTGTAGGCGTACCTTTAACACCTTTCCCCCGACCTTGCGATCTGTTCTCTCAATTTGTATTTTGACTGGCTCTGATGAGTTTACGCAATTGCTCTCTCCGTATCTAGGAGAGACGGATCAGGCTGAAACCCGCTCAGACCACTATATTTGCCATCAATTTGGCGATCCAGAATCTACCTTAGATTATTTGCGGTCGGCTCATGTCGATTGTTTGGTGGTTCAAGCCATTCCAGAGCTGCAAACCCTATTCGACGGCTTACATCGCCAAGCTATTTTTATTCCCACTGTGATTGTGGAGCCAGTGGGTGAAACCTTCCGTTTTGCTTATCATCCTGCCTTGCTTGCTCTGCCCACTACCCAAATCAACCAGCTCCGACTGACGATCGATCAAGCAATCAGTAAATTTATCCAACTTCAGCCCGATCCGGTTATACCAGAGGATGCGGTTTCCTCAGAGTCTTCACTATCCCATCGGTTGATGGCGCAACAACTGCGTTTGGCCGAGAAGCTGAAGGAGCGGCTCGACTATCTTGGTGTTTACTACAAACGAAATCCTCAAAACTTTTTGCGTCACATGACTCCGCTTCAGCGCGAAGAATTGTTGCGCCAACTGAAAGCCGACTATCGCGAAATTATCTTGGCATACTTTTCCACCCGTGAGGCTCACCTCAACGAAAAGATCGATAATTTTGTTAATATCGCTTTTTTTGCCGATGTGCCAATTTCCCAAGTTGTGGAAATTCACATGGAGCTGATGGATGAGTTTGCCAAACAACTCAGGCTGGAAGGTCGGAATGATGAGATCCTATTGGATTATCGATTGACCCTGATCGACACCCTAGCGCACCTATGCGAGATGTACCGTCGATCGATTCCACGAGAATCATAGATTCCTGCTACTTTATCTGTAGGGTATTTCTGGATTGAATTGACTGGGTGGGATCCCAGTAAGATAGCTTGTCGGCCCTTTACCCTTTGCGTTCTTCTCTGCTCCTCCATGAGTCCATTGAAAAAAACCTACATCCTCAAGCTTTACGTGGCAGGCAACACTCCGAACTCAGTGCGTGCCCTCAAAACGCTGAACAACATTCTGGAAAAGGAGTTTCAAGGAGTTTACGCCCTCAAAGTGATTGATGTGCTCAAAAATCCACAGCTTGCAGAAGAGGACAAAATTTTGGCAACGCCTACCCTAGCCAAAATTTTGCCGCCCCCTGTTCGGAAGATTATTGGGGATTTATCTGATCGAGAACGAGTTTTGATTGGGCTAGACCTACTTTATGACGAGTTGCAAGAGGAAGATAACGAAGAGTCTCACTAATCATTCGATCGAGTCTCAAATTCATTGATCTTAGATTTCAGTTAGATTTCAGTTAGATTTCAGTTAGATTTCAGGCTGCTGCCACCGACTCTGCTTTGAGATGCCCTCATCGCCCTGGACTCTGCCCCCTGAGCCCATCCTTGACGATCTCGATTGTTTGAACTGTTTCCATAGATCCTGCCCAAAGATCCTGTATAAGTTCTGTACAAGTAAACTCTCAGTTATCAGGAATTAGGCAAACACAGGGCTGCGTTTATGCAGATAGACTGCCGAAATCAAGCTAGACAAGGTTTTCAGGTTTCACATCCGACGTATAATGCATAGGCAGCCTGCCCTGACTACTCATAGGATCGCTATAGCTTGATTTTTATCCTTCAAGCAGGTTGATTGATTGAGCGGTCTAGGTCATTCAAGTTGGCAAAATTTTAACTCGCCAGGTTCGGACTGACTCTCGGACTTCTCTCACCCACCGATTGCAACCCTGCTTGTACTCACACCAGTATCCAAGAATTTGTCAACATTTGTTGTCAATATCAGATTCAGTTCAGAAAAGTAAAGGTTACGATCACCCATGACCCAAGCCAGCCCGGATGAACAGAATTTACCCACCGCCGTCACTGGTGTGCGAAAAATCCGCACTCTGATCGAGGGATTTGATGACATCAGCCATGGTGGGTTGCCGATCGGTCGAACCACGCTAGTGAGCGGGACTTCTGGTACCGGAAAAACACTGTTGGCAACGCAATTTCTTTATAATGGCATCACCCAGTTTGATGAACCGGGTGTGTTTGTCACCTTTGAAGAGTCCCCAGCCGACATTATTAAAAACGCCTACAGCTTTGGCTGGAACCTCCAACAGTTAGTCGATGAAGGCAAGCTGTTTATCCTGGATGCTTCACCGGATCCGGAAGGGCAAGATGTGATCGGCAGTTTTGATCTCTCGGCTCTGATCGAACGAATTCAATACGCGATCCGTAAATATAAAGCCAAACGGGTCTCGATCGACTCAGTGACAGCCGTCTTTCAGCAGTATGATGCTGCTTCAGTGGTACGGCGTGAGATTTTTCGGCTGGTGGCTCGCCTGAAGCAGGTAGGGGCAACTACGATCATGACCACCGAGCGGATCGAAGAGTATGGACCGGTGGCGCGGTTTGGGGTGGAAGAATTTGTGTCTGACAATGTGGTGATCGTCCGTAACGTCCTAGAAGGAGAACGCCGTCGTCGTACGGTAGAAATTCTCAAACTACGGGGCACCACCCATATGAAAGGGGAATATCCCTTCACGATTACCAATAATGGCATTAATATCTTCCCTTTGGGAGCCATGCGTCTGACCCAGCGATCATCCAATGTGCGCGTCTCTTCCGGGGTGAAAACTTTAGACGAAATGTGTGGTGGCGGCTTCTTCAAAGATTCGATTATTTTGGCGACCGGCGCAACCGGAACGGGCAAGACTCTGTTGGTGAGCAAATTTTTGCAGGATGGCTGCCGGGTGAATGAACGCGCCCTCTTGTTTGCCTACGAAGAATCACGCGCCCAGCTTTCTCGAAACGCCTATTCCTGGGGGATCGACTTTGAAGAGTTGGAGCAGCAGGGGCTACTCAAAATCATCTGCGCCTATCCTGAGTCGGCTGGTCTAGAAGACCATTTGCAAATTATTAAATCAGAGATTTCTGAATTTAAACCTTCTCGGATTGCGATCGATTCTCTCTCTGCCTTAGCCAGGGGGGTCAGTAATAATGCCTTTCGCCAATTTGTGATCGGTGTCACTGGGTTTGCCAAACAGGAGGAAATCACCGGCTTCTTCACGAACACCACGGATCAGTTTATGGGCTCCCATTCCATTACGGATTCTCACATTTCCACGATCACGGACACCATTCTTCTGTTGCAGTACGTGGAAATTCGCGGTGAAATGGCTCGTGCAATCAACGTGTTTAAGATGCGGGGATCAGCCCATGATAAGGGGATTCGAGAGTATATTATTAGTGGTGATGGCCCCGAAATTAAAGACTCATTCCGTAACTTTGAGCGGATCATCAGCGGATCACCAACCCGAGCCAGCGTGGATGAAAAAAATGAACTGGCCCGGATTGTGCGAGGGTTCCAGGAAAAATCCTCAGATGAAGAGTAGCCAGCACTTGGCTCGGCAACTCGGCAGGAGCTGTCTGGCTCAAGCTCGATCGGCCGACTAGATAGGACTCAGCTTGAGCGCCTCAACCTAATAGTCCGTTTCTTCTTCGTATTCCACAACGCGCTTGCGCTCTGGCAAGTTCACTTGAGGCGCACGATAGGGGGTAGGATTCTCATCATCTTCCCAGGCATCTTTCGTTACATCTTCATCGGCCGCCAGTTCTACCGTTTGAGCTTCCGATCGCCCTGCTTCATAGGGAACGGTCTCGTAAGGTACGGTTTCGTAAGTATCATCGTCATTCCAGTTCGATTCTTCCTCAAGCGGTAGCTCTTGCTGCATGGCTCGCATTTGCTGACGTGGTTGAGCGGCTTCCCAATGATCGTCGTCCCAGGTTTCTTGTACGACAGGTACTCGACGCTGTTGCTGGATGGGCTCGATCGGAGTATTCAGCCCAGAATTGAGTTGATTTTCTGTCTTGATCGGGGCTCCATAATCCTCTTCTTCGCCCCGATCCCAAGGTGGCTTGCCAATGCCAATCCGTTCTAGTAAACCGACCGTCAACTGGCTGAGTTTCTCTTCTGCACCTTCAAACACAATCAATCGATCGGGACCACTGCTGACTACTTCTTCCATCGCCAGTTCGTAGGTGCTAATGAGCTGATCCGGAATCTGCGGGAGACCAATCGAAGCAATCACGATCGACTCAATCCGGCCATCCTGAGCATCAAACTTAAATCCTCGCACTTTGCCCAAAGGTTCCCCAGCCTCTGTGATCACCTCACTGTTGATCAGATTGCTGTAGACTTCGTCATTGAAGTCGTCTTCAAATACATTGTCATCATCCACCAAAATCACATCGCCAATCTGCCGCACACTGGTCAGCAGCATGGTCTGCTGGATATTCGACAGCACGCCAGACAACATGCTTTCTCGTACCCCAATCGCGACTACTTCCCGCCGATCGACATCCACCCAGAGCTGACTCACGACTCCGAGCCGCTTGCCCCCGGTGCGAGTAATGATCTGAGTGCCCATCAAATCCGATCGTTGCCAATACTGTTGTTCCGTCATGTTCGAGTCCTGATCTCGGATCGGTCTTAAGATACTAATCGACAACTAATCCCGATACGATCAATGTCAATATTAATTAAGATTACAATAGCCCAGGTTAACCAACGGGATGCTATTTCTTCTCATCGCCATCTCTTAGCCAGAAGCACTCTGGGGCTGTAAGCTCAAGCCCAGAACTTGAGTGTAGGCTCCACGAGCTTGAGTGACTCCGATCGTCCGCTCAGCCGATTCAATCATCGGTCGCCGGAGACTCACGACAATAAACTGGGCTTGTTGGGCCTGGTGTTTAATCATTCTAGCTAATCGCTCCACATTTGCCCCGTCCAAAAACATGTCTACCTCATCGAAGGCATAAAAGGGCGACGGACGATAGCGCTGTAAGGCAAAAATGAAGCTGAGGGCAGTGAGGGATTTCTCGCCCCCCGACATGGAAGCGAGACGACGGACTGGCTTCCCCTTCGGATGAGCCACCAAATTTAAGCCACCGGCAAACGGATCTTGGGGATCGTCTAGCTGTAAGTAGCCATCTCCATCGGATAACTCAGCAAAAATGCCCTGGAAGTTAATATTGACTGCATCAAAGGCTTCTTTAAAAGCTCGCCGTCTCAACGTTGTAAAGTTTTCGATCCGCAGCAATAGTTCTGTCCGCTCTTCATCCAAGGTGGCTAGCTTCTGGCTCAACTCTTCTAGACGAGTTTGAGTACGTTCATATTCTTCTAAAGCCAGCATATTGACGGGTTCCATCGCTTGCAGCCGTTTTTGCAAGGATCGCAATTCATGTTGCAAAGCGGCCAGATCCGTTTCGGCAGGAATGTCTGGGAGGGGATCGGGTAACTCAGCCCGCTGAGCGACCAATTGTTCTTGCAATGCGGCCAATTCCTGCCGTCGAGTTTGCTGGGTTTCTACCAACTTTTGCCGCTGCCATTCCAACTGTTGATATTGGGTTTGTTGCTCGCGCAACTGCCGTTCTGCTCGATCGCGCTCCTGTTTTTCGGCCGCCAAGGTTTGATCAAGAGCTGCTAAAGCCGCTTGCGTTTCAGTAATTTGAGTTGTCAGCATTTCTATTTGGACAACTAACTGGGTTTGCTGCTGCAACTGGGTTCTCTGCTGGAGGCGATACTCTTCCACTCGCTGCTGGGACTGCTCAATCTTTTGTTCCACCCGCTGCTGTTGCTGTTCCAGATCCCGAAGGCGCTGTTCGGCAGCCTGTAGAGCAAGTTGCCGTTGGTTGAGCTGGGCTTCTTGCTGACGGATCGCCGCTTGTAACTGCTGCCATTCACTGTGGGTTTGGGACTGCTCAAGTTCCAGCAAAGTTTGACGTTGTTGTTGCAGATTGGCTTCCTGACGGGGTAACTCATGCTCTAGTGTGGCGAGGCGAGCTTCGGCCGTACTCAATTCCTGGGTATTTTGGACGAATTGAGTCCGGAGCTGACCTTCCTGCGCAATCAACCCCACCAACTGCGTCTGCAATTGCTCAACCTGCATCTGAACTGTACGCTGGGTTTGTTTCGCTTCTGCCAGCGCTTGAGAACGAGCTTTCAAGTCTTGACTCGCTTTGAGAATTGCCTGTTCACAACGACCTAAGATTTGACCAATTTGCTGGAGACGATCGCGCAAAGCTACTGCCTCTGCTGATTCAGCCGCCTCTACTGTTCCAAAATGCAAAGTGCCTTGCCGGTTGGTCAGGCTGCCTCCCGTCATCGCACCACTGGTTTCTAGCAACTCCCCGTCTAGGGTGACCATCCGATATTGCCCCATTTGCCGTCGTGCTAGCTCCAGGGAGGAGAACACCACTGTGCTACCAAATACATAGGCGAACACCTCACGATAACGATCGTCGCAGTCGATTAAATTGGCGGCATAATCGATCAGCCCTTCCGGGCGATTCCACTTCGGCAGCAGATTCACCGAAGCTCGAATTTTGTTGAGCGGCAAGAAGGTGGCTCGTCCAGCTCGCTGGCGCTTCAATAGCTCGATCCCAGCCGCCGCAATCCCATCATCTTCTACGACGAGATAGCTCAAGCGGGCTCCCGCCGCAATTTCCAGAGCCAACTGATATTGGGCATCTACCCGCCCCAATTCGGCAATCAGACCGCAAATTCCCGGCAACCCTGCTTCGATCAAGACTTGGCTGATCCCCGTGCCTTGAGTTTCGCGCATCATCTGTGCCTGGGTTTCCAGCTTATCCAGTTGGCGCTGCTTGTCTCGCTGTTCTTGCAACAAGCGGGTTTGCGTCTCTTGTTGCATTTGCAGTTCCCGTTCAGCCGCATTGGCCGCACTTTCCAGCTCGGTAATCTCTTGAATGGTGGTAATCAGTTGGGCTTCAATCTGGTTGCGCTGCGTTTGTCGATCGGCAATCTCCTGGGTTAAAGCACTGATCGCCTCAGTTTGTTCCTGAATTTTGAGCTGTAATTGGGCCGCCCGCTCTTGCAGCCGAGCCTGTTCAGTGCGTTGGGGATCGATCGACTGCTGTAATGCCTCAATTTGTCGTCGTAGGGCCGCCTGTTCTTGCACCCAAGCATCGGAAGCAGCCGCAATTTGGTTAGCAGACTCTCGTTGCTGATCTAATTCCTGTTGTGCCTGATCTCGCGCCGATCGCAATTTGACTAAATCCTCAGCAGTCACCTGCTGCTTGTCCCGTTCCAACTCTGCTAATTGCCGCAGTTGAGCTTGAATTTCCTGTTGAGTGTGCTCCAGTTTCTGGTCGATGTCAGACTGGGCGGTGGTTAACTCCTGTTGCTGCCGCTGCATCTGTCGCAACTCGGCTTCTCGGCTGGCTAATGTAGCCTGAAACGCCAATAACTCATCTTCCCCAAGGGCTTTGACTCGTTGATTGAGCTGATCCAGTCCAATCGTGGCCTGGCGAATCTCCTCTGCCATATTGGTCAACCGATCGGCCAGTTCCTTCGTTGCCTGATCGCCTGCCGTAATTTGATGTTGTATCTGTTCCGCTTGTTTCGCCTGGCTTTGCCACAGGAGCACAGCCTCCCACTGAGACTTGTTTTGCAATTCTGCCCGCAGTCGCTGATATTTTTCTGCCTTGAGCCGATCCTGAGCGAGGCGATCACGCTGGGCAATGAGTTCACGCTCGACAATCCGAAACTTTTCCTCGCGCTCCTTGACTGCATCTAGCTTGCCTTTCGCCTGATCAATTTTGCGATCGAAGGCGGCTACTCCAGCCAGTTCATCAATAATTTCCCGTCGTTCGCGCGGATTCATCGAGATGATACTGGTGACATCCCCCTGCAAAACGACATTGTAGCCCTCTGGATAAACTCGAAATTTATGGAGTTGCTCATGCAATTCCGTCAGGGTGCAGGGCTGCCCATTCATTAAATAGCTGGAGGTGTAGGTGCCCTGCTGTGTCACTCGCAGTTTGCGCGTTACCGACCACTCTAACAAGGGATGCAGCACGATCGGGGTTCCTGCCCCATGATGAGAACCATCGCCATGATTGGATCCAGTGTGCCCATTGGGAGCGTCAGAGGGCTGAGCAGGAGCAGCGGGCTCTAGCTGAATGGTGTCAGCACGAATTGCTCGATCGTCCTCTTCCGGATCACGGTCAGGATGATTGAGATTAGGGGAGTGCTGAGGATCCCCGTCCGCTTGTGGAGCATCTGACTCGCGGATCTCGGCCAGTTTCTGCTCTGCTTCATCAGATTGAGCCCGTTGTTGATCAGCTTCATCCAGGGCAAATGTAACCGTGACACTGGCCTCTACCATCGATCGGACTCGACTCGCCTGGGTTTGATTGACCAGATCCGGTAATCGCTCTGCCCGCATTCCTTTTGAACTGGACAACCCTAAGGCGAATAAGAGTGCATCCAGAATGTTGGACTTGCCCGAACCGTTTGGCCCGGAAATCACAGTAAATCCTGGCAGCAAGGGCACATCCGTCGTCCCTCCAAAGGATTTGAAGTTGGTTAGCTCAACACGTTTGATATACACAGGCTGCCCACAAGAACTTAGTACAAATATACTAAATCAAAAGAAAAAAGCAAAGCATACGAGCGAGGTCAAAAAAATCGCCAAGACGCTCTTAACTTTACTCAAAAAAGGTAGAGGTGGGGCAGATTCATTAAAATATTTCCGGGTGGCTTGCCGATGAGCCAGAGCGATCGGGCTGAATGCATGTTCTGAGCTACTTTAGTGTAGCCATCACCAGATTAGCCATCACCAGATTAGCCATCACCTCAATCACACCAGCATCATCGGCATTGACAGCATGACTCTGCGATCCCTATCTCGAACAAGCCTGTTGATTCAACGAACTACCACATTCCTCGCACAGGCTGTTCTACGGGTTCTGCTGGATCGATCGGTCTAGCATCAGGCGTGGGAGATAGGGTAGAGGCGGGCGGTGTAGCCGTAGGCGCAGGTTCGGGAGGAGCAACTGGGGTTGCTTGCGGAGCAGGAGTGTGAGGATAAGGGCGCGGTCTAGAACTTGGTCGAGGTGAAATGGGGGCTGGTGTCGCCATTTCTACCCTTTCTCCAACACAGTCGGCATGGGTACGCACTTGGTTAATTTCCAAAAATGCCTCATTCCCTTTGGTCACCAATAAAATGGTGCCATCTGAATATTGGGCTCCCGATGCCGATCGAACTTGAGGAAGGCGAATTCTCTGCCGCCCCAACATCAACTCGGCGCGTCCCTCTCCGTAGCGCGCCACAAAGCTGGAGTCACCGTCACACTGATAACGATAGGCTGACTCAAATGATTCAGGGCTATGGCGTTGGGTAACCAGTGGAGCGGGTTGAGGATTGGCAAATACGGCACCAGCGGGCAGGGTAAACAGCAGTGCTAGCCCGATCGTTCGCCAGTTGATTGGCATGAGCTGCATGAGCTGCATTAATGGTTGCGGTTGAGACGATCGCGGTTGAGACGATTGTGGCAATTTCGTACTCAGGTGGAATGCACTCAGGTGGGGCGCTTGAGCTGTGGGGAGGATATTGGATAAGCTTCGATCGAGATTCCAGTTGATTAAGGTCTTCATCAGCATTATTCCTACCAACCATTCATAAACGGAATTTCAATGCTTGCAACGTTATGCCACCCACATCATCTAGGTCTACAGGAGGAGTTTAAGCTGCATGTGTTGGCAAGCTTCTAAAGCTGCGAGCCTCAGAATAGATTGCAAGACTCCATTAGCTTAGAGGCAAACTTGGGTAAACAGCCAAAATTGACTATATTCTTTCCTGATTTGGCATAAAAACAGAAAATAAGGATCATCTGTCCTAGCGATCACAACAAATCGGCAAATCATGGCAGGATCATTGCCCGATGCCGCAATTGCAAGCAAATTGATCGGTTCAGAGGTGGATCAGCGGCAAGCCCACTGAGAGCAGCCAGAAACGAGAGCAGCCAGAAACGAGAGCAGCCAGAAACGAGAGCAGCCAGAAACGAGAGTAGCCAGAAACGAGAGTAGCCAGAAACGAGAGTAGCCAGAAAAAAAGAAAAGTCGTTGCCAGGTTGCAAAACGAAGTCATAACGATTATGATTTACTAAGTAGAGAGAACTGGAGTTCAATCCCCATTGATCAATTAACCTCTGATTCTCCGACTTGTTGCCCCAAAGCAGCTAACCAGCTTCTAGCAGGTTTAACTTCGAATCCATCAATTTCGAGTCCATCAACAACCAGCAAAATCTAGAGAAATTCTGAGTTTGGGCGTGTCAATCAATCTCTATACGATATGAAGGGGTTGGGATACGCGAGATTGACTAGACAGAATGCATTAACACAGGACACCCTACCAAAGGACATCCATATTATGACTGCCACTCTAACTGCTCAAACCACTGTTGTCGAAACCCTAAACCGTGAGCAAGCCAACGCATTGGTTGCCTACTTGAATTACAAGAAATATCACTGGCTCACCTATGGCCCTCTCTTTCGTGATTTACATCTGCTGTTTGAAGAGCAAGGGGCAGAAGTATTTGCCATGATCGATGAATTGGCAGAACGTAGCCTCATGCTGGATGGCGCACCTGTAGCTGATCCGGCAGAATACTTGCCCACAGCCACTGTAAAGCCCTCCACTGGCAAACTGGCAGTGCAGGAAATGGTAGAAGAAGCAATTGCCACCCATGACCTGATTATTGCTGAAATGCACCAAGATGCTGAAGTCGCAGCTCAAGCAGGGGATATCGGAACGGCTGATCTCTACACTCGCTTGGTGCAGGTTCACCAAAAACACCGCTGGTTCTTGAAAGAGATCATCAAGAAAGGGGATGGGCTCGTTTCCTAGCCGGCTCAAACTACATGATTCAGTGCCATCGGTGAGACATGAGAGCCTTCTAGGGAATGGAGGTTCCCTGTAGAATGCCCTAAATGCAGGCTTCACTCTAGACTCCGCTCCATCAGCAAGGTAATCGATCGGGGCGGAGTTTGAGTTGATTAAAGTCAGTGCTCGTTCCCGCGATCCCATTCCTGATCGATCAGGATAAACCGATCGGTTGCCCATGGGGTGGCAACATGATTCCATGACTGGCGCGATAGAGTAGAAGAATGATAGTTCCAATGGAGTGGAAATGACAGGTTGGCGTGACCGCCTTAATCGACTGGGTGGCAAAACCCGCTTTGCCGTCTGCCGTGTGTTTGTGCATCTGGCAGGTGATGAAGCCGCACCGCTACTGGGGGTGCTCAACCAAGCCGCAAGAGATGCGATCGAGGCAGAAGGTGACTTAGCAGTGTTGGGAGAAAGCCTCGTTGAGATCTGCCAGAGCTTGTTACAGTACGATCTCTACTGGCGATCGGCAGCCAATGAAGGCGATGTTTTTTGGAACGAAGGCGATGCTGCTGATTATGTGAATGAGCTGTTTACCGATTCGGCTCAGCGCTATGGTGTGGCGATTCCCTCGGATACCGAAACAGATTTACTGTCCTTGCCAGTTACCCCCAATTTGGTGGTGATTTTAACCGTTGCCTATGAAGGAGAATCGGCTGCGATCGAAACCGATCTGGCTGATCTTGCAGCGCTCAAGGCGGGGCTAAAAGCGATGATTAATCTCCAATACGATGGGCGACTGCGAGCGGTTCAAGTCCATTTTTCGCCTGCTCAATTGGGCGATGTTTTGACCTCTGAGCAACTGTTGCTCAATTTTCCGGAATTAATTCCCCTTTAACGCAATCTCAAGCATTCATCATTCTGTCTCTATCAACCTAGCGATCCTATGTTCAAAACCATGATGCGTAAATTGCTCCTTTTTTCAATGGCAATTGGTCTATCTGTGACCACGTTTGCCTGCGCTGGAGAGTCATCGAACTACACAGAACCCACTACTTCGATCGAGCAATCCTCACCTCAGATTGCATCTGCCCCCTCAACTCTGAATGATGGTAATTACCCGGTTCAGCAAGCTACCTATGATGATGGCAGCGGCGAATATACGTTGATGTTGCTAGATGCACCGCCAGGGCAATCTCTCTATCGATCGACCAATTTGCAAATGGCACGATTGACGGAAGAAGAAATTGCGGCTGGCAAAAAATCCTACCTGAAGGTCGAAAATGGGCAGCCTGCGTTATACCTCACAGAAGATTTTCGGATCGAGTATGTCCATAATGTGACCGAAAGCCAGGTCAATCCCCAGACGGGACAGCAAGAAGTCGTTGTGGTGCGACAGGAATCGAGTTTCTGGACTCCGTTCGCAGGTGCCCTAGCCGGACAGGCTCTGGGTAGCTTATTGTTTACCCCCCAATATTATTTCCCGCCGGTCTATCGTCCCGGTGGCGTGCTGACGGGCTACGGTAGCTATGGTAGAAGCTACGATCAAGCCGTCAATTCTTATCGCACTCGCTATAATGCGCCACCTGCCGAAGTGAAGAATCGACAAACCTTCCGCACCACTGGGCAAATCCGCCAGTCACCTACCTCGACGACGAATCGAACAACTACTACAAACCGATCGCCCCAAGTTAATCCAGGTAACCGTTCCACTGGCTCAGGTTTCGGTTCTAGCGACCTACAGCGCAGCAATAACTCGCAACCCAGTAAAGTTCGCGGCTCTGGCGGATTTGGCAGTGGTGGTAGTAAAGTGCGACGCAGTACAGGCGGGGTACGACGGAGACGCTAGAACTCCTTTAGAACTCCTCTGGAACCCTTTACTGAGCCCCATGCCGTTCCCATACCCGCTCGCAAGGTGAGGCATTCGTTCGATCGCCCAATCAATCACCCGATCAATTGCCTGACCAATTGCCTGACAAAAGGAGCGGAGCTTATCCCAGGTTGACTTAAAACGGTTTTGTTCCGGTTCTAAGTCGATCGATCGGCTTTCCACACTAAAAATCCTCCATGAAATCCATGGGAAATCACCCCGTTTGACTAAGATAGAGAGAGCGTGAGTTGGTGAAGCAAAATGGCTTCTGAAATGGTTTCTGGATTATTGCGTCGCCCGATCCTTTTGGGTGGACTGGGTTTAACGGCTGGGGCTTGGCTGCTGCATGGGTTAGATGTCTCGATGCTCGATTTGGGTGGCTCGGCAGTTTGGGGCGCGGTGGCGATCGGGTCAGGTTTATGGTGGCTGAAAAGTTGGCAACCAAAACCGATCGATCCGGTGATTGTGCCGCTCCAAACGATCGATCAAGCCTTCGTTGATCAGGCATTGCAGGCAGTGGAAGCCCAGATTGCCCGCCTTGAGCAAGAATTAGCAGAAACCACTGAGCCAGCGATCGTGCAAACGCTGTGGCAGCAGTTGGCTGAGGTGAGGGCACAGCAGAGTCGATCGACGCTTCAGCTCAGGGTACTGGGTGGTAGTGCAGTCGGCAAAAAGACTGTGATGCAGCAGTTAAGCTTGGCAGATTCGATTAGCTGGTCAGCCAGCCAACTCACCGATGCTCTGGATCCAGCGATCTCAAATGCCGATCTGATTCTGTTGGTTGTCACCGGCGATCTTACCGATTCTGAGTTTCAAACGTTGCAATCCCTTGCTCGCCAGCATCATCCCTTGCTGCTGGTATTTAACAAACAGGATCAGTATTTACCCGCTGATCGATCGGTGGTTTTGCAACAACTGCGCGATCACGTTCAGGCATGGCTGACGGCAGAGAATGTGGTGGCGATTGCAGCGGCTCCAGCCCCGGTCAAAGTGCGACGACAACAACCGGATGGCACGATGCAAGAGCAAATTGAGCAGCCATCTCCGGAGCTGAGCGCGCTCCAAACCCGTTTAGAAGCGATGCTTACGGCTGAAGCATTCAACTTGAGGTTAGCAACTACCTATCGGCAAGCGCAAGCCTTGAAGCAGACCGTACAGTCCGAACTCAATCAGGTTCGTCGTCATCGGGCGCTGCCGATCATCGAACAATATCAATGGATCGCGGCCGGTGCAGCCTTTGCCAATCCGGTACCCAGTCTAGATTTGCTGGCCACTGCAACCATTAACGCCCAAATGGTGATGGATTTGGGTAGCCTCTATCAACAGTCTTTCTCCCTGGAACAAGCTAAAACGGTCACGGGTAGCCTGGCCGGGCAGATGGTGAAACTGGGGCTGGTGGAAATGGCTAGTCAGGCGATCACACCCCTGCTGAAAAGTCATGCCCTCACCTATGTGGCTGGTGGTACGCTACAAGGGCTCAGCGCTGCTTACCTGACTCGCATTGCTGGTCTGAGTCTCGTAGAATACTTCGAGGAGCAAAGCCAATCTGAATCGACGACCTTCCAGCTTGATCGCCTGCTCCAAAAACTGAAAGCCGTCTTCCAAGACAATCAGCGATCGGTCTTCCTGCAAACCTTAGTGAAGCAGGGCCTGAGTCGGCTGGCTCCACAACAGGTAACCCATGCCCAGGCTAGCTAAGTCAGGGGAACTGCTTTGCCCCGATCCACCCCCTTAAGAAGGTGCAGATTGGCATCAAAGATGACCAGATTGGCGACATAGCCAGGTTTAATTTTGCCTAAATGATCGTCTACCCTGATTGCCTCTGCTGGATAGAGCGATGCCATGCGCAAGGCTTCCGCTAGCGGTAAATTCAGGTGATTGACACAGTTAGCAACCGCTTCGATCATCGTTAGAGCAGAACCGCCGAGCGTGCCATCTGCCGAAACACATTTGCCATCCCGATAAAATACTTCCTGCCCCCCGATCCAAAACGAATTCATCTGGGTGCCCACAGGTGGTGTAGCATCAGTAACCAGTAGCAATTTGCTGGGCTTTAGGCGATGAGCTAGCGCGATCGAGGCGAAATGGACATGGTGCCCGTCGGCAATCACCCCTGCATAAACTTTGTCGCGACTGAACACTGCCCCCACCATACCTGGATTGCGTCCCTGCCAGGGAGACATGGCATTGAATAAATGAGTCACCATGCCCACCCCTGCGTCAAAGCCTCTGATCGCCTGTTCATAAGTCGCGTCGGTGTGGCCAGCAGAGACGAGAATGCCCTGATCGGTGAGGAACTGGATATCTGACGGATCCACCTGTTCTGGAGCCAGCGTGACTAGCTTGACCCCATCACGACCCACCGCAGCAATTTGTTCCAGCATGACCCGATCGGGCTGCCGTACGTAAATTTCGTTATGAATTCCTTTCCGTTTCGGATTGAGATAAGGCCCTTCCAGATGTAGCCCCAATACATTGAACGGACTTTGCTGACGATAGGCTGTTACCACTTCTAGGGCAGTTTGCATCGCTCGATCGCTCGTCGTAATCAGGGTGGGCAGAAAGCTTGTAGTACCACTTTGAAGGTTGGTGCGATGCATGATCTCCAACGTGTCAACCGTGATCGCATCATTGAACATGACTCCACCACAGCCATTCAACTGCAAGTCAATAAATCCTGGTGCCACATTCGCGCCGCCCAAATCGATCGCTTCACAACTGGTCGGAATTTGATCGATCGGCACAATGGCTTGAATCCGATCAGCCTCAATCACAATGGCCCGATCGGTGAGAATTTGATTTTCGGTATAAAGGGTGCAATGGGTTAAGGCATACATGAGCAGGAAGTTTAACCAATGAACACTCACTTAAAAACAGTGACTTAAAAACAGTGACTTAAAAATAGCGACTTAAAAATAGCGACTTAAAAATAGTCACTTAAAATTCTCTAAGGTAGGGCTTTCGCGTTCTAACTCGACGAAATATCGTACTGTTTTCACCTTGAGTTCTAGGGTGGAATCTTCATCGCAGACGATCATACTGCATGGATGGAGCTGTAAAGCTGAAGCAGTCCACATATGGTTTACCCCTCCTTCTACGGCTTGCTGGAGCGCGATCGCCTTATGATAGCCCTGCACCAAAATCACCACTTCTCGCGCATCCATAATTGTGCCGACCCCAACGGTCAGCGCCTGTTTAGGGACTTGCGTGATGTCATGGTCAAAAAAGCGAGCATTGGCAAGCTGGGTGCTGTAGGTGAGGGTTTTCAGACGGGTACGAGATGCTAGCGAAGAACCGGGTTCGTTGAAGGCAATGTGACCATCTTCGCCTACACCGCCGATCAATAGTTCGATGCCACCATAGGATTGAATTTTTGACTCATATTGAGCACATTCATATTCGACATTAGCCGCATTGCCATCAAGAATATAAATTTGCTGAGGTGGAATATCAATATAATCAAATAAATGTCGATACATGAAGGAATGAAAACTCTGCGGATGCTCGATTGGCAATCCAACATATTCGTCCATATTAAACGTAACAACATGGCGAAAACTGAGCGTACCTGCTTGATAAAATTCGACCAGCCTCTGATACAGTTGGATTGGGGTGCTGCCGGTGGGTAATCCCAACACAAAAGGGCGATCGGCTGTGGGAGCAAATTGCTGGATTCGTTGCTGCACATAGCGAGCAGTCCAATCGGCCACTGCGGTGGCATTTTGTTGAATAATGAGATGCATTAGAGTGGGAAGGGGCGAACAGGCATCGCCTATTACTGAATCATGGCTTGCGATCGAATCAGGTAAATCCATGGAATTTCTTACGATTGTCTTGTCCGGGTTGCTGGGGCTCCTTTCACCCGTCGGGTTTGGGATAGAGCAGGTGGCACAGCGCACCCTCCGCAGCCAACTCGAAGATGTCGAAACCCTGACTGTGCGGATTGATAACACCCCTAACTGGCAGATTGCTCAAGGTCGGGTCGATCGAATTCGTATCGCCGGACGTGGCATCTCTCCCATTGCCGATCTGCGCATTGATACTCTAGAGATCGAAACCGATCCGATCGCGCTTCAACCCGCCAGCTTGCGATCGGGCAACTTGCAACTAGAACAGCCACTGAATGCAGGAATTCGTCTGGTTTTGTCACGGGATGATCTGAATCGAGCCTTGCAGTCGCCAGCATTCATGGCACAGTTTCGCGATCTAAACCTGGATGCTTTGGGAGCAGCCACTCAGCCACTCGATCGCTATGATTTAGTGCAGCCACAACTAGAATTTCTAGAGCACGATCGCCTCCGGTTTCAGGTCACACTTCAGGCACAACAATCGGCAACTCAACTGGCGATCGAAGCTGAAACGGGTATTCGTTGGATCGCCGGACGACAATTAGAGTTGGTGGAACCGACCGTCACAATCAATGAACGATCGCTCCCACCGCAGTTGCTGGCTTTACTACTGGGTGGAATTAGCCAACAGCTCGATCTGTCCCGCCTCGAATCGCAAGGGATTACCGCCAGAGTTCTTGCCTGGGATATTCAGCCCGATCGGATTGAACTGGCAACCTTTGTCCGGGTCGATCCGTCTTTTACTATAGATTAGCTGCTCCTGTAGATTAGCTATTGTAGATGTAGACAGCGTAGATCATGAGATCATGCATGAAACCTTGCATCCAACCTTAACTCCACATGGCTCGAGTTGCATGGGTCAGATGATGGGTTCTTAAATGCGCTACCTTTGCTACACTGAAAACCTCGAAATTGTCCATTTTGGATTTGCTGACTCAAAGCTAGTTGCTGCACAATCGGCTGGCTTCCTTGATGCAGTGCGATCGATTTGTAGTCCAGGAGGGAAACTCATGCGCGATCAAGATTCTTCAGTGCGGACGATTCCTAAGGGAGTAATTGCCGGTCTGGCGGCCGTGGTGGTGGCCGTTGGCAGTGGTGTAGCCTGGTGGACTTGGCGCACCGCTCAGCCACAGGCTGGCTCTCCGGATGGGGCACCTGCTATCACGGCTTCGCCACCCGACATTACTCAGGTGCCGATCGAGCAAAACGTGCAAATTTACTGGTTGAAAAGCACGGGCGATCGGTTTGAGCTAGTTCCTAGTACGGTTGCCGTTGCAGCGTCCGGGCAGCCAGATGCTCTGCTGAAATCTGCGTTTGAAACGATGCTACAAGACTCGCCTAATCCTGCCGAGTTCACTTCAACCATTCCGGCTAACACAGAGCTGCGGCAGATTTCTATCCGACCAGATGGTGTTCATGTTGATCTGTCAGAAGCGTTTACTACAGGTGGCGGTAGTGCATCGATGTCGGGGCGATTAGGTCAGGTAATCTACACAGCAACAACATTGGATCCGCAGGCAGCAGTCTGGATCTCCGTGGGCGGAAAACCATTGGATGTGCTGGGTGGCGAGGGGTTAATAGTCGATCAACCCATGACGCGATCGAGCTTCGATCAGAATTTTAGCCTGTAGGTTGCGGCCCGTAAGTTGCAGTCTGGAAATCCTAGTCTGGAAATTGCAGTCTGGAAATCGCAGCCTATAGGTCGCTCCAACTCTGGAGCCTCTCCCCGGATCCACCCTCTTGTTCACTCGTCTACTGACGGCTGGTGATGCTGAACGCCCGAAAGTGTTTGGCTTGTTCTTCAATACGGCTGGCCAGTCGATCGCAGACTAAATTGCACAGCTCATAGCTCAGATCATCAGCAACACTGTAATAGGCTGAAGTACCTTCGCTGCGACGGTTGAGGATGCCAGCCTGTAGCATTACTTTTAAGTGTTTGGAAACATTCGCTTGGCTGGTTTCAGTGGCTTCCACCAAATCCTGCACGCATTTTTCCCCATCCCGCAACAAATTGAGAATACGCAACCGCATTGGCTCGCTCAAGACACTAAAATAATCAGCCACCTGCTGCACAACTTCAGATGGTACAGACTCTGCCGATCTCATGCAATCTAACCCCGCGAGGACTGCTTCCAAATTTTAACACTTAACTTTTTTATGCCGATGAAGCAATCTACGGTTTGCCTGAAGGAGCACTCGATCGATATTGATATTGCATTGATATTGCTCTCCTGAGTGCCCTGTGCTAAATCTCCGACGATTTCCGACGATTTGCTGTCGCTGATTCTGGGGACTAAACAGCCGCAAAGCGAATCTTGAGATAATCCTCTTCCATCTTGGCACCCGCAGGCTGTAAGGCAGCGAGGGCTTGGGGCAGTACCAGATTGCGGCGGTGGTTGCCGATCCGGATGTTCAGCTCATCACCCGATTTACTTAACTCCACCTTGTTTTTGGGAATACCGGGCAGATAGACTTCCAGACTGTACTGATTTTGCTCCTGTACCACCCGCAGCGTGGTTTCTTTGTAGTAGACTTGAGCCGGATCTTCATCGGCGTACAAAGTTTCCTTCAGCCGTTCGAGCGCAGCCAAGCCACACATTTCCTCAGAATACAGTGGAACTTCTTTGATCGGTAGCGGACTGAAATTTTCGTGAATCTCTCGACGATACTGCTGCTGATTCTCTTTCCAACGCTGGAAGAATGGATCGGTGACATGCTCTGGAATAATCCGATTCGCCACTACCATGTCAGTGGCCACATTGTAAAGGCTGAGGTAGGCATGAGCCCGTAAAGATTCTTTGATCACCATTTTTTCGGGGTTGGTGACCAAACGAACAGAGGTTTGGTTGTTGTCGGTCAACACCTTTTCTAGTTGCTCAATCTGCTCATAAAACTCGTAAGGGGCATCCATCACCTGTTTATCCGGCAGAGAGAATCCGGCGATCGGTCGAAATAGCGGTTCTACTAAAGGGCGCAAAGCAGCCGAAACAGCTTGCAGCGGTTTATAAAACCGGCGCATATACCACCCAGCAACTTCCGGCAGACTTAGCAGGCGTAAAGCGGTGCCAGTCGGCGCTGAATCGATGATCAACACATCAAACTCGCCTTCGTCGTAGTGACGTTTCATGCGCACCAAGCTGAAAATTTCATCCATACCGGGTAGGATCGCCAACTCTTCAGCTTCGACTCCTTCTAGCCCTCGAGCTTGCAAGACTTGGGTAATATAACGCTTCACGGCTCCCCAGTTGCTTTCTAGCTCCATCAGAGCATCCAGTTCAGCTCCCCATAAGTTAGGGCGCACGAGGCGCGGCGCATGTTCCATCTCTAGATCAAAGCTATCGGCCAGGGAATGGGCTGGATCGGTACTGAGCACGAGCGTCCGATACCCCAACTCAGCACATCGTAAGCCAGTGGCGGCTGCAACAGAAGTCTTGCCTACCCCCCCTTTCCCAGTCATCAAAATTACTCGCATGGACGATCCACCACCTGAGAAGTCTTCATATTCCTTTACCTACTGTATCGGTTTTTGCCAGAACCCGGCTACTACCAAGCGTAACCTCAGCCTAATTTCTATGATGGCGATCGATCCCGCTCAAAAATAATATTTGGCAAAAACAAAGACTGAGCGGTTCCCCAACTCAGCCCTTGCGCTGTGTGCTTCGATTAAGCGCTCGATCTTGAGGAAGAAACTCAAATTGACGATGATCGAGCTAACCTAATCAAGCGAATTTAGTCCCGATTCATGGCGATCAGTAGTCGCAGAATGAAGACAAACAGGTTGATGTAGGTCAGGTACATCGACAATGCGGCTGAGAGATACTGATCATCTCGGTAGCTCCGCGGCAACACATAGAAATCGACGACAGCAGCACCGACAAACAGCAAGACACCTAGACCAGAAATGCCAATTTCTAGCCAGCTTGGTGTAAAAACCCCAAAGAGCGCAAACAACAATTGCCCAATCAACACAACAAAGAGGGCAATAATACCGATTTGAATGGTTTTTGTCAGCGCTAGACCATCCTGGTCGGAAAGATTCGAACCAATTTGACGGGCTGCAATGAACGTGATGCCGCAACCCAGTGCTGCAAAACCAATGCCGGAAATGCCAACGCCTTGAGTTCCTAATGCTACATAAACTAAACCACTCAAGGTGTAGCCAGTCAGCAGGCTATAGGTGGCTAGCAGTGGCAACGCTACCTTATTGTCGCCCTTTTCGGCCACGCCTCTAGCAACAAAAAACAGCACCAGTTGCGCAATAATTGCCCCAATAAACGTGGGCATGAATAATGCGGGTCGCGTGTTGATTAGATTGACCCCACCAAAGGTGCCAACCGCCGTCAGCACGAGGCCTATCCCCACGTATGGCAAAGCCTTGGCAATGACATTCGGCCCGACTAGCGGTAACCCTTGCGCTTGACGAATCGCGCCTCGAAAGTTACTGGTATTGCTCATAAATTATTTCCCATTAACCAGTTTTCTTGACAAACAGTTACATTCATTTGGGTTGACAGCAGACAGGGGTACTGCCTGGTACAACCTGATTCGATTCTATGGGATCTTCTCGAAAAGCGCTGGTGATCAGGCTGGCTAAGCGATGCTCCAGCATCCGAATCGATCTGGCTTGATCGCAGTAAAGCGAGAAACCCAGAAATTTGCTGAGAATGAGTGCCGCAGAACAGGATGCTGAAATGCCCGTCTGATCGGAGTCGGTCAGTATTTCTGCTGATACATCCGTAGCCCTGACCGCTCATTCCCGTGAAATAACGATGGTTCGGACGGCTGGCAATTTAGAGAATGTGCCTAAATCCGATTCAAGGTGATTCTTCAGATGACGGCTACTCAATCTTCTCTCCGCTTTAACTGCATGGAACTGTTGATGGCGTACCAGCAAAACCCGTCGGTATCCCTTCGCAATAAGCTGGTTCGCATGAACGCTGGGTTAGTTCGCAAGATTGCGCATCGGGTCAGCCATCAGTGTGCCGAACCTTACGAAGATTTAGAACAGATCGGTTATTTGGGACTGATTCGAGCGATCGAACGGTTTAACCCTAATCAAGGCTGTGCCTTTAGCTCTTTTGCTGTCCCTTACATCCGGGGTGAGATGTTGCATTTTCTGCGCGATCGGGGTAGCTCTGTTAAGGTTCCCCGACGCTGGCAAGATCTACAAAAAGAAGGTCAAAAAGTGAGAGCTTCGCTAGCCAAACAGCTAGGTTATCAACCCACTGATGCGGAAGTTGCAGATGCAATGGGCATCTCAGCCTACGAGTGGCGGGAAATTAAAATGGCGGTCAAGAACCGAATGCCGTTGAGCCTCGATGCCACCGTTTGCCAGCAGGTTGATTCCTCGATTACGTTGGGTGAAACTTTGCCCGATGCCCACTATCAAGCGCTACAAAGACTTGAAGAAGATCGGCAACAACTGCAACGTGCCCTGAGCCAATTGGAAGAGAAAACTAGAGCGGCGATCGAATTTGTCTTCTTCAACGAGATGTCCCGCAAAGAAGTGGCTGAGCGCATTGGAGTTAGCCCCATGACGGTGACTCGTCGCATTCAACGCGGACTGGAGCAGATGATGGTCTTTCTGCAACCGCAAACACTCCAAACGGATCCTTAGTTAGACGGTTCAATCTACCGGCTGGGTGCAAGCAACACAAAGGTTACTGAACTGAAATCTATCCAATTCCACAGCACCAATGTTGAAAAGGAGCCCCCTAAAGACTGACCTGAATGAAAGGCGTATCTGCATCGTCGGGAGCTGTCTGGATCGATGGCGTAAATGCTACATTATCAACCTGATCAGACGGGATCAGGTTCGAAACGGGATGATGTTCAAACCGGGATGATGTGCGAGACGAGCTCAGGTTCGAGACGGTGATTGCATCGTAACTGGCTCATAATCGTATTGTGACCCATTGGCAAACCCCAATCCCCCTGCATGGAATCAAGTTATGCTGACTGTCGAAGCTCAAATGATCAGTAGCGCTAAGCCTCAGCAATTGCAGCGACAGTGAGTCAACAACCCCCTAGCAATGCTGATCGCAGGAGAAATCCGCCAATCGTCCGCAAACCCTGCCGCAAAAGACGTAGCCCCTCATCCGGACAGCACCCTGTATAGTAGCACCAACGAGAACCAGGCTAATAGGTAATATGCCAAGACCGTTCCTGCAAATCGCAGTAGCGGACTATATACTGGGGCAAGCAGTAGTCACGATGAATCTGAGTATCACAGATTATCCTGAGTGGAACGATCGATCGCTCGTTGTAAATAACCAGCCGTTTCAGTCAATAATTGGGCCGCCTGCTCTAGAGGTAAGTCAGTTTGCTGAATCAGAATTGCCAGTTTCACATCATATTGGGTGAGTTTCAGTAACTCCTCAGCCCGATCGCGGCTGACTTGCGTGGCTTCACAAACAATGCGTTTACAGCGCTCCACCAACTTTTGGTTCGAGGCTTGCACATCAACCATCAGGTTGCCGTAAACCTTACCAATTTTGATCATAGTGCCGGTCGAGAGCAAGTTGAGCACCAGTTTTTGGGCTGTGCCGGCCTTCATCCGTGTAGAGCCGGTAATCACTTCTGGGCCAGGCAGTGGTTCGATCGCCAGATCAGCAATAGCACTGATTGGAGACTGGGGAGTACAGGCTACCGCGATCGTGAAAGCTCCCAACTGTTTAGCGTATTTTAATCCACCCATCACATAAGGTGTGCGACCACTGGCTGCCAGACCCACCAACACATCTTGGGCAGTAAACTGATGGGCTTGCAGGTCAGCCATCCCTCGTGCAGGATCATCCTCCGCTCCTTCGACGGCTTTGCGGATTGCTTCGTCACCACCCGCGATCAAACCCATGACCCGACCAAACTCAACCCCATAGGTGGGAGGACATTCGGAGGCATCCAAAATCCCTAACCGTCCACTGGTGCCAGCTCCTATGTAAAACAACCGCCCACCTTGTTGAAATTGGACGGCAATCCGATCGATCGCTTCAGCAATTTCGGGCAACACTTGCTCGACCGCAAGCGCGACCTGTTGGTCTTCCGCATTGATTAGGCGCACCATTTCCAGGGTGGAAACGCGATCGATCGCGGCTGTCTTGGCATTCCGCTGCTCTGTGGCTAGTTGGCTGAGGTCGATTTCGCTAGGGCTGTGAGGGTCAGGTTTGCGAGGGTCGAGCACCATGATCAAAGTCTGAAGGTCAAATTCTGGGATTAGAAGCGACTACTATAGCGCTCTTCAGCAAACGGTTCACCGCGATGATGATAGCCATTCCGCTCCCAAAATCCTAATTCCATGCGATCAAGAAACTCTAAGCCATTGATCCACTTCGCACTTTTCCAGGCATAAAGATGGGGCACCACTAACCGCAGAGGGCCGCCGTGGTCGGCTGGGAGAGGCTCGCCAAACAGGGTATGAGCAAGGAAGTTTTCTTCCCGCAGAAAATCGGCCATCGCGATGTTAGTGGTGTAACCTCCATAGCAATGTTGCATGAGATGAGATGCGGCAGGATCGACCTCAATTTGCTGCATGAAGTCAATCACCTTCACGCCAACCCACTGCACATCCAGCTTTGACCAAGTTGTGACACAGTGAAAATCTGCTGTGAATTCATGCTGAGGCATTGCCATCAAGTCTTGCCAAGTGAAAGTTTTGGGTGTGGCTAACCCCCAGACCTTCAATTCCCAGGATTCTCGATCGACGGATGGCGTTTCTCCGTAGGTGAGAACCGGGAACCCCTTAGCCAGATGCTGTCCTGGTGGTACCCGATCCTGTAAGTCTGCTCCTGGCTTCTGGAAAAATTTGCCCACCATTCAATGCCTCCAGAATCAGCAAAAGTGATTTGAATTCAGAAACTTATTCGGCTTCTTCTTCTTCAGCCTGAGGATAGACAAAACCCGAAGAGCGGCCTGTTAAAACAGATTTGCCCAAGGAAAGAGCCTTCTGTGCTGCCAATTCAGCTTTCCGCTTCCAGGTTGCTTTCCGCATATTCCGCTTCGAGTTTGAAGTTTTCTTCTTAGGAACTGCCATGGTCGTTCAATTTAAAAACTTGACAACCTTTCCATAGTAAAGCTTTGGCTTAGAAATTGGCAGTATTTGTCGCCAAATTTGTCGCCAAAAAGATTCGCTGCCTTGTTCCCATGCCGCAAGACCCACCGGCTGATCCATCAATGAGCACCGCAAACTGGCTAATACGAAGATGCAGGCGCTAGCGAAGAATCGATCGCGGTACCGCCACCCCTTCCGGCAAAGTTAAATCTTGCAAGTTCACTGGATTGCGCTCTGTCTCCTCCGCATCGCCAGTGGAATTGGTCGGTGGTACGGTAGATTCTGGGCGATTGGGGCTAATCGGCGGACGGATCGGTGTTACAGGGACAGGGAAGCGAGCCGGAGGAATAGGTTGGGGCTCAGTAGACTCCCTAGGGGATGGCGTTGCTGGAGTGGGCGCAGGGGCAGGCTGGTTGGAACCTGGTTGTCCAGTGGGAGTGGGTGATCCATTCATCTCCAGCAAGCGCGGGGTACTGCGGTAATAAGTCGCCCAAATTTGGGGATCGGGACGGCTCCGCCAATTCGTTCGATTCACATCTAACACTAAGATCGGAGCAACTTGCCCGCCGTTATCTCCTAACACGGTAATGATCACTCGCGTCAGCAAAATGTCACTATCAAATCGTTGTTGGGCTAATGAGCGAGCAGCCGCTTCAGCTCGTCGGGTCAGAGCGTTGTAATCTTCGCCGGTTTCGCGGGAAACACTGAGCAAATCCTGAGTCGTGTAGGCATAAACTTGTGGCGACATCATCGCGATCCCACCTGCCCAACCGATCCCACCCATACATAGCAGTTTTAACCCTAAAACGGTCGATCGAAGTAACAGAAATCGAGACCAGCTCAGTTGAACCCCATCGCGAGAGTGGCGTGATGGTTGCAATGGCCGTTGTAGCGATCGGTGAGATCGCCGTTGCCTTGCTTGTTGGAATGGCTGCTGTGATGATGGCTGCCGTGGTGATGGCTGCTGTGGTGATGGCTGCTGTGGTGATGGCTGAGATAATGTCCGAGAGAACCGACGAGCCGCTAAAAATGGTAATTTCATGCTCTTTCCCCAAACGCTATGGCTGAAAATGGGTAACTAGACACTCAGTCTCTACAAGTTTCTATAAGTCTCTAACAATCAATCTTTAAAGCAATCTTGAAAGGCTTTTACAGACTCTGGTTTTTGCAGACTCTGGTTTTTGCAGACTCTGAGCTGCAAGATCATGCTTGCAGACTTTCAAAACTCTTTTAAAACGCTGGACTGGGGGATTGCCAAGGGGTCAAGAGTAAAGCAAGTTAGATTAGATTGATGAGATGAATCTGAAATGAGATTTTGAATTGAGACTTTAAATATATTTCATCTTGATAACACGAAGCCCTAAGGAAGATCGATAAATTCTCTCAAAAAAGTTTTTGAGTCCTGATCCAGTGGGCTGTGTTATCGTGATCGGCAATTTCAGGTCACCGACCATCGGGTTTGGGGAATTAGGCTGGAGCTTGGAGTAAGTCGCATGGTGAACTATTGGGCTATTCAGATTGGGATCAACCAATATCGCTTTTTACCGCCGTTGAGCTATGCCCAGCGAGATGCTGAACAATGGCTAGCAGCGCTAAACCAAGCAGGCATTCCGTCTCAACACTGTTGCCTCTTGACCGATCCAGTCACTCGGACGATTCCAGTCACTGGGACGATCGGGGAGCCTCGCTTGCCAACGGTGCAGAACATTCAGGCACAACTGGCTTATTACCAGCAGATGATGCAGCCTCAAGATATGTTGCTATTTTTCTTCAGCGGCTATGGCTTGTACCATCAGGGCAAAGACTATCTTTTACCGATCGAAGGGGATCCCCGGCAAGTTGTCGCGACTGGGATAGGGATCGAGCCTTTGTTTCAATTGCTGAATGCCTCAGGGATCCGCAGTTTGGTGTTGTTGGATGCCAATCGGAGTCAGTTGGGGCTGGAGCGGGGTGGATTTGGTGAGGAAACCCTAAAACTGGCTCAGCAGTATGGAATTGCAGTACTCTTATCCTGTCAACCCCAGCAGTTTTCCCATGAGCCTCTGACCTTGCGGCAGGGATTATTCACGACAGCTTTGGTAGAGGCGATCCAAACTGCGGGCTGTGCCACCGTGGAACAACTGGTGCAATTCGTTGCCGATCGGCTACCTCGGTTGAGTGAAGAGTGCTGGCGACCGCGACAGGATGTGCTGGCCTTTGTGCCGCCTCATTTGCGCTATCAGATGCTTTTGCCCTGGATCCATCGCAGTCAACCGATCTATGGCGTGGCCGGCAAGGCTCGCAGTCATCTGGCAGATAGTTTAAGCAGCAATTTGACCGACAATTTCGCAGGAGTAATTTCACCGTTTTCTTTCCTATCTCAAGCTAGATTGTCTCAGGCTAGTGCCCAATTAACTCAGAGGATCGGCTGTTGGTTCAGGGGTTGGATGAAGCCGCAATCGGCGCTGTCCTTACCAGCACCAGCACCAGCATCAGCAACATTAGCTGCCAATTGGCAAGCTGCAAATTTGAATCCTGCTCTGAGGTTGCCCGATCGATCGATCGGCTCATCTGAGGCTGAATCTCAAGGAACTGAAGCAGGGGCTGAAGCACTCCCCAAGCTGAGTGACGATTTTACAGGACGGCGATTGCTATTCCAGGGTGGGTTAATTGCGGCAATTCTGCTGTTTGGGGTGATCCTCCGGAATAGCGGTGCTTGGCTTCAGTCCACTGGTACACCGTCCGATCCGCTGGCTCCCACTGCGGCTTTGTCACCTCCTGCGCCCCGTCCTGCTTCAACAGCCCCTGAAACCCTCGTCCCAGTTGATCCGGAATTACAGTTCAAATTAGCCCTGGATGCCTTTCAATCTCAGCAATTTGAAGAAGCAAATCGACGGCTTGGCCAGATTCCGATCGCAGATCGCACTGCCGAACAAAATCAGCTCTTGCAACAATCTAATCAAGCCTTGTTGGATGAAGCTAAAACGATGTTG
This sequence comes from Elainella sp. Prado103, assembly GCA_025454395.1. Taxonomy (GTDB): domain Bacteria; phylum Cyanobacteriota; class Cyanobacteriia; order Elainellales; family Elainellaceae; genus Elainella. Next base: position 89,877 of record JALOOM010000021.1, on the reverse strand, counting down.
ATTCGCATTCGTCAACCGCGAGCTGAGAACCAAGTTTCAGACTTTGTGGAGGCAATCCGGATCGCTCGCCTGATCAAACCCGATCAACCCCTCTATTCCCAGGCGCAGCAAGATATCGATCGCTGGAGTCGGGTTATTTTAGATATGGCTCAGGGTCGAGCGGCTCGCCCAGATAGTGACTCGGCTCTAGATATTGCGAACAATTACAAAACAGCGATTTCAGCGGCGCGACTGGTACCGAGTGATCAACCGATTTATCCAGATGCTACAACGGTTATTAGTGGCTGGAGTCAGCGAATTTTGGATCTGGCCACCGAGCAGGCTCAACAGGGAGATCTCGATCGGGCTATTCAGATTGGTGAATTAGTGCCGCCCTACACGGAGGTTTATGCCCTAGCCCAAGAAGCGATTGCAGGCTGGCGCAATCAACCGTTGCCCGAAGAAACGGCTCGTTCTGTGGGATCAAAACCAACTCTAGATAAGGCTGCTGAACCTGGAACGCTTGAGCCAACATCGACAATCGTTGAACTCACGCAACCTGCTCTCACGCAATCTGGATCCTCTGAACCCGAACCTGAACCCGAACCTGAACCCGTAGCAGTTGAGCCGGTTGATCCCACGTCCTTTGAGCCCGAATATTTTGAGCCTGAATCGGCTGAACCGGAATTAACTGAGCCCGAATATTTTGAACCCGAATTGGCTGAGCCAGCGTTGACTGAACCGGAATTTATAGAACCAGCGTCTGGGGAAGCGATCGACTGGTAAAGCGTTGACGGAGCTGGAGCCCTAAGCAGCCAGCTTGACTAAACTCGTGGCAATCTCGAATTCAGGACAATCCTGAATTGATAATCTTGAATTCGAGATAATCTCAAACCCAGGGAGTATGAAGAATTATTGCTCTTTTCCTAGAATTGTCATGTAAACAACTGGCAATTTGGATTCGCTATTGTTACATTAAGTAAACTAAATCTCTAGTTGCAAACGCCCTCGCTGGGAAACTGACCATTTAGACTGAAGGTTTCTCCCATTTGCGAAGCAGTCGTTCTCATCTTGTACTTCTCCGATCGTCTGCTGTCGTCATTAGACCGCTAGCATTTCTTGATGCTGGTGATGCCTTTGTACTTTTATCGATATACAAATCAAGAGGTTCCCGTGGCATTATACGCTGAATTGCATCGCCACCTGGGAGGTTCCGTTGTACCCAGGATTCTTTGGCGCTACTTTGAACGTAACCAGGCCGACTCAACCGATCGGTTTGCCGACTACGATGCATTTGAGGATTTCTACACTCGTCCCCGTAATACTTTAGACGAATATTTGGAATTGCACACCCTGGTGGAGAAAGTGCAGACCATAGAGACCTTACCCTACTTCATCTATCGGTTGATGCGGGGAGCTTATGTGTTTGAAAATCTGGCCTATTTGGAGTTGCGCTACACTCCCTTTCTTCGTACCCCAGAACACCTGGGCCAATCTGACCGGATCGACCTGATGGGCCGGGTGGTGGAAGTCGTGGGTCAAGCGAGCCAAATGGGAGAATACCCGATCGTCACCAGTCAGATTCTCTGTATGCATTCCCGTTTGCCCTATACCGTGAATCGCGCCTTGATCGATTTGGCGGCCCAGATGCCCCAGTATGTTTGTGGTATTGATTTAGCGGGGGGAGATAATCATTATGGAGAACGACTTGATGAATTTATCGAGTTATATGACTATGCCCGATCGTTGGGGTTAAATACGACAGGGCACCTTTATGAAACCCCCGATGGCTGCCATCCTCAGTTGTTGCCTTACCTGATGCGGATTGGGCATGGCATTCAAATTCCCCTGAAGCATCCGGAACTGTTGCCTCAATTGGCTCAGCAAGGTCAGTGCTTAGAGGTCTGTCCGACAACATACCTCAAGACTGGCACGATGCAGAGCATTCATGAATTGAAACTGGTGTTCGATCGCTGTTTTGAGGCGGGAGTCGATATTGCGATCTGCACTGACAACGCCGGCTTGCACAATATGCGGCTGCCCTTTGAGTACGAAAGTCTGCTCACCCATGATGTGATTAGCTTCCGACAACTCCAAACTTGTCAGGATGCGGCCTTCCGCCATGCTTTTGCCTGGAAACACCAGCAGCAACCAGTCTCTATTTTGAGCGATATTCTTCACCCAGCCGTGAGTTCAGTGCATGAAACGCTTGAGGAAAGTTACGCTAGAGGCTAGTGCGGATTGATACTTCAGTAGTGCTCAGTGTTGAGGAAAGAGTCTGAACTCGGATTTCTCAACGCTGAAGCCGAGGAATGATCGGTAACATAGCGATCGAGAAAAATCACGAGATCGTTGATAGTCTGTATTGTATCCAGATCCAGGCAATCACTGATATCGACACCGAAATAATTCCAGAAATCATCCAATAAATGCGTTTCCCAATCGAACCAGCACACCTGGCTCCAATGTAAATCTTCATCTAATCGATCGTTCGGCAAGACACGCCCAAACTCCAACCCTGAATATTTTGCCAGATGCACATAGGTAAAGTGGACGATCGCATAAGCAATACCATGGGATTGGTAGAACGCCTGGAACCAGGGCTCTAGGGATAACATGGGACGCTTGCGCAACGATCGGTTGACTTGCCGTCGCACCCTCAAGTCAGGACTCAGAGCATCATAACTTTTCAGACTGAACCAGAAATTCTTAAACCTATGCCACATAACCACTTTAGGGATGGATTGCCCGGAGCCTACTGGCGGAGCGTCGTCTTGACTCCAGTATTCCCATCCCGGTAGGGATCTCTCAGTAACTTTGCTGATCAACGCTGATCAACTGACCAATCGACTGACCAATTGCTTGATCGATCGACTGACCAATCAACTGACCGATCGACTGACCGATCGACTGACCAGACGCTGTTAGATCGCTCAGTTGTTTGACTCCGCGAACTTGTATAATTTGGAATGCAAGAGCAGCAACAAAATTATGGTGGGTTGGCAAAATCAGCGGCGATCGGCATTAAAAGTCGGGTTAGGCATAGGCTGTGGTATTGCGAGTGTTGGGTTGACAGTAGGTAGGGTTCTCTCAGCCCATCCTGCGGATACTCCCATTTTTCCGATTCCAACCCCTCTTCAGGCTCATCCGCCTCAATGGTTCGCCACTCCAACCGTTCCGCTTCAGTCAGCCTTAACCAATCAAGAACAGGCTGCTTTGCGGCAGGGGCGGGTATTGCTTTCCGGGGAGGATGGCAACTATACAGCACGGGTGATGGCCAATGCCTCGATCGATATCGCTTGGGCTGTTCTGACCGACTATAACAATTTCTCTAGCTTTCTACCGGGTGTGGAATCGAGTCAGGTGTTGCAAAGTAGCGGCACTCAACGCACCTTTGAACAGATCAATGTGATTCGGATTTTTCCCATCACCCATCGTGAACGGATCGTGATTGCCGCTTCGGAAAACTATCCGTCTCATATTACCTTTAGCCAGGTCGATGGCGATTTGAAAAAACTGCAAGGTTCCTGGTATGTCACCGGAGCAGGAGGGCAAGTGATGATTACCCATCAAGTCGTTGTAGAGCCTGCCTCCAACCGATCGATCTTTTTTGGGATTTACAAAGACAACTTACAGCGCACGATGTCTGCCCTCCAGCAAGAAATGGAACGTCGCTCCGGACGATGAGTAGACCCCATGCCCTGATTACAGGCGGCTCCAGTGGCATTGGACAGGCGACGGCGATCCGCTTTGCCGGTCAGGGCTTTAATGTCACCATTGTGGCTCGCGATCCAATCAAGTTAGCTGCGGCCAAGACCGCAATCGAGCAGAGCCACCCTCAGGTTCAGGTGCTCAGTCTGACAGCCGATGTTGCCCAGCGATCGGAAATTGAAGCAGCCGTACAGCAGTCGATCGAACAATTTGGTGCCCCAACGGTCTTAGTCACCTGTGCCGGAATTGCCCATCCTGGCTACTTTCGAGCTTTGCCAATCGAGGTTTTTGAGCAAACGATGGCGGTCAACTATTTTGGATCGCTCTACTGTATTCGAGCGGCTCTACCAGCGATGGAAGCCCAAAGGCAAGGACATATTGTCTTGGTATCTTCCGGTGCTGGCTTGATCGGCATTTATGGGTATACCCCCTATAGTCCCAGTAAATTTGCGTTACGGGGCTTAGCAGAGGCATTACGGGGTGAACTTAAAGTTTGGGGAATCGGGGTTTCAGTCATCTATCCGCCTGATACGGATACTCCCCAACTGGCAGCCGAAAATCTAACGAAACCGCCTGAAACAAAGCAAATTACTGCCACTGCTCAAACCTGGACTGCCGATGCAGTTGCCCAGCAAATTGTGCAGGGAGTGGCGAGAAAAGCCTTTGTGATTGCCCCTGGTTCGGAAATGGTCGTGCTGGCTCGTCTCCATAGCCTGATTGCGCCGATTCTCAACTGGTACTTCGATCGCCTGGTACAGCAAACTCGCCGATCGCAATCTGCCGATCGCAACCTATAGCCTCCATGCCATCGCCTCCATGCCATCGCCTCCATGCCATCGAATGATAAGTAATTCTGCTTACTAAGTCCCAGAACTTGCTGCAATACTGGCGCGATACTGGCGCGATACTGGGCTAAAAATTTTTCTTTTAAGAATGTAAACACGAGGTTCCACCGTACTAGAGCTGTGATACACTCTTTCGTCATGCGGTTTTTCCGGAGTCTCTCTTTCGAGTTCTCACGGATTTCCGTGATCTCCGTCATGGGCTTTTCCCTCAGGAGAGCCTACACTCGCAAACGTTTAGATACGTGCTTTCTCTCATGCAACCAACGCTGCAACAAAAGCTCATTGAATACCTAGAACAAGATCTGGCAGTTCCTTCCCATGCGATCGCGATCGGGCTGCGTCAACATCAAGATGAAGTGGCACCGCTCCCTGATAATTTACTGCCGATGGTGCTCTGGCAGTATGGATTAATTACCATCGAGCAACTTGATCAAGTCTTCGATTGGTTGGAATCAGCCTGAGTCAAACCAATGGTCACCATTATTCACTAGCGACTGACCCATTATTGACTGATTACTGACCCATTATTGACTGATTATTGGCGATCGAATTTGAATCAAAATCATTCGGGCATTGATATTTTTCTTATTTAGTTTTCCTTCCTCAAATTGTTGGTTTCACCTTTCACGGATCGCTCTCCTATTCTGATTACATCTTTATTCAACTGACTAAATTTCTAAATTAACCCTGGATTAGAATACCTGCTCGATTGATCATGCTGTCAATCATTGAGTTGTCCATTATTGAAACTGATCTGTTTCCTCTCTCTCGATCGTCACTTTACTCTCTATCTCATCTCAAGCAGATAGATGTTCAATTGATCCAGTGTAGGCATCTGGACTGCGCCCAAGGGGGGTTAGATTGCTAGCCTCTGTGACTAGCCTCTGTGACTAGCCTCTGTTGCTGAACTATATTGCTGACTCATTCAATCTAGAATTTTTTCGATTTCCTATGACTGTGCCGATCGTTTCTGTGATCATGCCGGTTTATAATGCTCAGCGCTATGTAGCAGCGGCGGTTCGCAGCATTTTAGCGCAAACCTATCGTGATTTTGAGTTTCTGATTATTGATGATGGGTCTACCGATCGGTCGAGCACAATTTTGCAACGTTATGCGGCGACAGACGATCGAATTCGGTTGATTCGTCGCGATAATTTGGGGTTTGTTGCCACCCTCAACGAATTGCTGCAAATGGCTCAGGGTGAATATATTGCCCGCATGGATGCCGATGATATTGCCTTGCCCGATCGATTCGCCTTGCAGGTGGCATTTTTACAAACCCATCCTCAAGTGGTTTGTGTGGGAGGAGCACAGGATTGGATCGATGCGGCGGGTCGAATCTTGTTACATCACCCCGAAGCAGAAGACAATGCTGCGATCCAACAACTGGCCCTCACGGGGCAAACCCCGATCAATCATCCTTCCGCCATGATGCGCCGATCGGCTATGTTGCAAGTGGGAGGCTATGATGCCAACTTTTATCCGGCTGAAGATCTAGATCTGTGGCTGAAATTAGGCGAACTGGGGGAACTGGCTAACCTCCGGCAGACTGTTTTATGCTATCGGCAGCATGATCGATCCATCAGTGAACGGTTACAAACTCAGCAAACCCAACAGCGACGGGCTGCCTGTGTCCAAGCCTGGCAACGACGGGGGATCACTGGCACATTCTATGAGGCTCCCCCGTGGCGACCGGTTGATCGGCGCTCACGGCATCAATTTGTCACCATGTATGGCTGGTGGTTTTTCAATGCTGGGAATCGATCGGGCGCATTAGCCTATGGGCTTAAGGCAATCCGGACTTTACCCTGGGCGATCGAAGGCTGGAAATTATTTGCCTGTGCCTTACTCAAACCTTTCCCCCCCCAAGCTCCCTGATGCCTATGCCATTAGTTTCCGTGTTGATGGCGGTTTACAACGCTGATCGTTATGTGGCAACAACGATCGAGAGTATTTTGGCTCAAAGCTGGACGGATTTTGAGCTAATTATCATTAACGATGGCTCAACCGATCGCTCGGCTTCTATCCTCGATCACTATGCCAGCCAAGATGCTCGGTTGCGAGTGCTGCACCGTGAAAATCAAGGTATTCCTTGCACGCGCAATCAATTGGTGAGGCTGGCTGAAGCGGAACTCTTGGCTTGGATCGATGCAGATGATGTAGCTTTGCCCGATCGACTCGCACTTCAAGTTGAATTCATGCAGCAACATCCGGCAGTTGTTTGCTTGGGCAGTAGCTTTGAGCTGATTGATGCTCGAGGTCGGCGATTAACCCATCTGCAAGTGCCGCTGACGGATATGGAAATTCAACCTCAACTCTTGGCGGGTCATGCTGCCCTGTTTCAACCCTGTGCCATGCTGCGCCGATCGGTTGTGCAACAAGTGGGGGGCTACGATGAATCGATGGGACAGGCAGAAGATCTGGATCTGTGGCTGCGGTTAGGCGAAGTCGGTCAGTTAGCCAATTTGCCCCACTGTTTAATACAGTATCGCCTCCATGCTGATTCAGTTAGCGAGCAAGACTGCCAGTTTCAGCGGCAAAAAGCGCTGGAGGCTTGTCAGCGAGCCTGGCAGCGACGGGGCATTCAAGGGCAATTTGAGGCAGGAGAACCCTGGCGGCCGAGTTCCGATCGTCGATCGCAGCAGCAATTTATACTCAAGTATGGTTGGTGGGCGTTTAACTATCGGCAACGGCGAACAGCTTTAATTTACGGACTGAAAGCGATCATAAAACTGCCACTCAATCGAGAGAGCTGGCGACTTTTCGGCTGTGCTCTACTGAAACCCTTGCGGGATCCGCTGCCCCCCGATACCGTTCGCTGTAGCTGATTCCGTAAGAATACGTAAATTTTATAATTTGGGGTGTCTAAACCTAGCTTCTTCAAATTAAATCCAGTAAAATTACTGTGCGCATTGGTTTAAGTACTGAGTCAAGTGCCACAAGTCACAACGAAATTGTAAACTTTGTGGTTTACTAATAGTCCTGACAAGTTGATCCTGACAAGTTGATCCTGACAAGGTGCAGTTGATCGAGTCGCGAGTTGCAAGAAAGGAAGGTTCGTGGTGCCTACCCCCAGTCCATTGGTGCGTGTCAGCGTCATTGTGCCGATGTACAATGCCGAGCGCTATATCGCGAATGCTTTGCACTCGATCTTGCAAGAGCAGTCCATTCCGCTGGAAGTAATCGTTGTCAACGATGGCACGACCGATGGTTCCCTGGAACGGTTGCGGCAGTGTACCGATCCGCGGTTGCGCTTGGTGGAAAGTGCTGGTTGTGGGATTGCGGCTGCTTTAAACACAGGCTTGGCCCATGCTCAAGGTGAATTTATCGCACGTTGTGATGCCGATGATCTGTATCCGGGCGATCGAATCCACCAGCAGGTTGACTGGTTGACTGCTCATCCTGGCTGGGGGGCCGTTTGCGGCGGATATGCGGCGATCGATGCTAAGGGCGAACGATTGGTTGAGTTCATAGATTCACCCAGCCCGGTGGATATTTCAATGGAGCTATGCGCCGGATTTGCCCGTACCCATTTCTGTACCTACCTGATTCGCACTTCGGTACTGCGGGACTTAGGTGGGTTTCGTCCTTACTTCACCACGGCCGAAGATATTGACTTGCAACTCCGCCTCGGCGAGGTCTGCCCGGTCTGGTATGTCCCATCTCTGTGTTATTTCTACCGGCTACACAAAAGCTCGATTACCCATACGAGAAGCTCGATCGAACGCCAGTTTTTTGATGAAGTGGCTCGCCAATTTCAACAACAACGTCAGACGATCGGCACAGATGATTTGCAACGAGGATGTCCGCCCCTGCCGCCCCAAGATCTGAGTCGGCCACTAACGGCTGCTGAGCATATCCAAAACTTCTTGTTGTGGCGGGCTTGGTGTGAACATCATGCGGGGCAAAAGTGGCAAGCGTTGACCACGGGTTTTCGATCGGCACTTGTTTTTCCCTATCGGTTGTCAACCTGGAGGAGTCTGGCGGCTCTGGCGATGAAGCCTGCTCAACCGACCCGCCTCCCGCTTCCTACGCCTCTCCCTGTCTCCACTTCATTAACCGGCAAGCCCACGTTAAGGCCCTAGGGCTGCATCGGCAGGCTCGCGAATCCACTGCCTTTTCCTATAGTCTTTCATGGCTCTATCTACTTCGGCGACGATTTACAATGGCTTTTCCTTCCTTGCTGCGAACTCCCCTCTTTGAACTTCATCGCACTTTGCAAAGCCGCATGGTGCCTTTTTCGGGCTGGGAAATGCCGGTACAATATGGTGGGATCACACAAGAACATCAGTCCGTGCGGCAGCAGGCGGGCATGTTTGATATTTCCCACATGGGCAAGTTTCGCTTACAGGGCGCTCAGGTCTTAAAGCATTTGCAGCAACTGGTTCCGACTGACCTGAGCCGCTTACAGCCCCAGCAAGCTCAATATACGGTGTTACTGAATCCCCAGGGTGGCATCATTGATGATTTAATTTTTTACTATCAAGGTGAGGATGAGTCGGGTCATCAGCAGGTGATGGCGATCGTCAATGCAGCCACAACAGCGAAAGATAAAGCCTGGTTGCTCGATCGGCTCGATCCATCAATTACCTTGGAAGATCTCTCGACTGAGTTGGTCTTATTAGCGGTGCAGGGACCACAAGCTCTCCAACGGCTGCAACCCTTTGTTGAGTCTGATCTCTCGCTGGTGCCCCGTTTTGGCCATCTGATGGCTCCTATCTTTGGCGAAGCCAGCTTTTTGGCCAGAACAGGCTACACCGGCGAAGATGGCTTTGAGGTGATGCTGCCTCCTGGTACGGGGATTCAACTCTGGCAGGCTTTGCAACAGGCGGGTGTGATGCCCTGCGGCTTGGGTTGTCGCGATACGCTACGGTTGGAGGCGGCGATGGCATTGTATGGTCAAGATATTGATGAAACCACGACTCCCTTGGAAGCGGGTTTGGGTTGGTTGGTGCATCTCGATCGAGTAGAAGAGTTTGTCGGCCGATCGGTGTTGGCTCAACAGAAAGAAACTGGTATGTTGCGGCGTTTGGTAGGGTTACAGTTAAGTGGTCGCAATATTGCCCGACATGACTATCCGATTTTATCTCCAGCACTCTCTGGCTCCGATGCAGCGACGAAAATTGGCACCGTCACCAGTGGCACCCTCTCGCCTACTCTGGGGTATCCGATCGCCCTAGCCTATGTGCCGACAACCTACGCTAAGCCAGGTCAATCTCTAGCGGTTGAAATTCGGGGTAAGGCTTATCCGGCTACGGTTGTCAAACGGCCCTTTTATAAAAGCCAGATGCCTTGAATCTGGTCGCTAGAGGGATGTTCGATCGCTGGCTCAATTGATAGAATCACTGAACTGATGTCGGTTCAATTAGCTAGTTGATTAACTGATTCGCTGACCGTCTGGTTGAATAATGGATTGACTGAACTATTCGCTAAATTATTGACTGGTTCATTCGCTGAATTATTGACGAAATTGTTGCCTGACTCATGTTTTGACTGATTTACAGCTTAACCTATCGCTTTTGATGACTTTACCAATCGATTGGCCTATTTCTTCATCGATCGATTTAGGTCAGATGGCCTGGCTAGGTTTGGCACTGCTACTGGCGTTGACCTTTGAATTCGTCAATGGTTTCCATGACACAGCCAATGCCGTAGCCACCGTTATTTATACCCAAAGTCTTAAACCGATCGGGGCAGTGGTCTGGTCAGGCTTATGGAATCTGATCGGTGTGCTCACCTCCACTGGCACGGTTGCCTTCAGTATCATGGCCTTGCTACCCAATGAGCTGATCCTGACTGTAGGGAGCGGTACTGGCTGGGCCATGGTATTTGCCTTACTGTTATCGGCGATCTTGTGGAATTTGGGTACTTGGTACTTAGGATTGCCTGCTTCTAGTTCTCACACTCTGATTGGAGCAATTTTGGGTGTTGGCTTCAGTTATGCTGGGTTGACGGCTGGCTTAGGGTTTGCAGAAGGGATTAACTGGAGCAAAACTCAAGAGGTGTTGATCGCCCTGCTGACTTCTCCCCTCATCGGTTTTGGGTTGGCCACGTTGCTGTTTTGGCTGACGAAACGCTTGCTCTCCCAACCGGGTCTTTATGAACCGCCACCACCTGATGAATCTCCCCCCTTATGGATCCGAGTGTTGTTAATCCTGACCTGTACCGGAGTCAGCTTTGCCCATGGTTCCAATGATGGACAGAAAGGGATGGGGCTGATTGTGCTCATTTTGGTTGGAATCTTACCTGGCTTATATGCGATCAATCCCCAGGTGACACCTGATACGATCGCACAACTACAATCGCAAACAGCGGTCTTCATTCCTGTATTTGAGCGAGTGATTCCTCCGATCTATTCTGAGATCATCCACTTGGAAGACAATAGTAAAATAATCGATTTCATAGATGAAACATATCAAAGGAAGTTTCCCTATGAGAATACTTTGAATACGAATTATCATCAGTCTAGCGATCATCAGTCTAGCGATCATCAGTCTAGCGATCATCAGTCTAGCGATCATCAATTCAGCGATCATCAGTCTAGCGATCATCTACCAGAATCAACTTCTAAGATAGTAGGTGCCTCAGTCATAGCGATCGAAGTGACCCCTGAAGCAGGGATTAATACAGCGATTAAGTCTGATTCAACTTGGGCTCAGATCGAACTGACTCGCTTTCTAAAAGCCCATCAGTCGCTGACTCCCACCACTTTTGCCGCTATTGCAGTGCTCCAGCAGGATCTGATTGATCAGCTTAGTGTAATCCCTCGATCGCCTGCCCAGCAACAAACTCTGCGTACCCAGCTTTATCTGATTTCGGGTTCACTCAATAAATTGATCCAAATACACGAATTACCGGCTCCGCTGGATCTGCCAATGGTGCAAACCTATCGTCAAACTATCGATCATCTAACTCAATTCATTCCGGTTTGGGTCAAAGTGGCAGTTGCGCTCGCCCTCGGTTGCGGCACTTTGATTGGCTGGCAACGCATTGTCACTACCGTAGGAGAAAAAATCGGTAAAACCCACCTCACCTATGCCCAAGGTGGTGTTGCTGAGTTGGTTGCAATGGGCACGATCGTCTTAGCCGATCGGTACGGTTTGCCAGTCAGTACCACCCATGTCCTCGCCTCAGGCGTGACCGGCACAATGGTGGCCAATCAGTCTGGGGTTCAGCTCAACACCATCCGGCAAATTGCCTTAGCTTGGATCCTAACCTTGCCTTGTTGTATGGCTCTAGGTGGCTTATTGTTTGCCCTCTTCTCCTGGCTCATGGTAGGACGGGGCGGGTAATCCTGATTTGCCGCTGGGGCATTCTACCGTCTGGCTGTTCGATCGAACCAGTCACTTCTCCAGTCACTTCTCCAGTCACTTCTAAAGTAGGGGGGCTCGTCAGGCTAGCTGGATGAATCTCGATCGTTTCTACTTTTAGCGTTTCTAGACGGTTTGTACAGTGATTCACCCCTGTAATGTAATAGGCAGCCTGGTTCTGGCTGTTCAGATGAGCATTTTGCCATGGATGGAGCTGATGGTGAATGGCCAGTAGTTCATCTAGCGTGTGAGGCAGCCGGAAGGCACAATTAGAGAACCGATCGATGCCGTGGGTCGCCACGGCCGGTGACCACAAAATTCCTAACAGAAAAAATATTCCCAAGCCTAGCCGTTTTTTCATGCCAAGCAACCCTGAAACACGGTAAGAAAACACGATCCATAAAGTACTGTATTCGGTTCAAGATGTCGGTGCCAGTGGAAACATCTGGAATTTACCAGAGATATAAAAAACCAAAATAGATATGAAGAAAAAATGAGTGATATTGCAAAAATACACATTTGCGATCGATGGGAGTGGGTGATGGAGTAGATCAGATGACGCTGGTGGCGCAGTTTTACAAGAACATGTCAATACGAGAATATCCAGTGTTAAATAATTTTTATTGCAATGACCGCTTAGTTTAATCTCCCCTATAAATAATCAGACTAAATTAAAAGTCATTCCAGAACTTGATTTTTGGTTTCTATTCTGTGTTTCCTTGCCCCATCTTGGAGAAAACCCAATGGATATTGAAAAATCGATCGATTCAGCTTCTAAAGCCTTGGAGGACAAGCATTTTGATGTAAAGGGTAAAATGCCATCCCCATTCACGATCGATTTACAAAATGATTTACGCAGGAGTCTGCCGTTCGAGGATAAACGCGATTTGGAAGAAGCCCAGAAAGGATTTATTGCCGCTCCACCCTACAAACAAATCATGGCGGAGGCAGGTAATGTCGCCTGGGATATGGGCTGCTACGAGTTTTTACTGCGGGGTTTCGATAGTGTTTTCGATAGCATTCACCCCTCCTTACAGCGGCAAGCCATTCTCAACATGGCTTATGGGCTGTATGAGGTTGTCCCAGACCGGATCTATCAGGTGCGTGGTTTTGACCTGGCTAACATGACGATCGTTAAGGGTGATACAGGTTGGATCCTGTTCGATGTCCTGACTTGCAAGGAAACGGCTAAAGCTGCCTTGGATCTGGTGAATGAGCAACTGGGTCAACGCCCTGTGATCGCTGTGGTGTATTCCCATTCCCATGTCGATCATTACGGTGGGGTGCGCGGTGTAGTGGATGAGGCAGATGTAAAGAGCGGACGGGTGCAGATCATTGCCCCGGTTGGGTTCATGGAACATGCCATTGCAGAGAATGTGTATTCAGGTAATGCCATGACTCGCCGAGCCTTCTTTCAGTATGGGTTACTGTTGCCGCGCAGTCCATTTGGTCATGTGGATCAGTCGATCGGCAAAAACACGGCTGCCGGTCGAGTTGGCTTGATCGAACCGACCCGTTATATTGAGCAGAATCTTGAGGAATTAACGATCGACGGAATGCACATGGTGTTTCAGAATACTCCAGGCACTGAAGCTCCTGCTGAAATGAACACCTATTTCCCTGCTCTGAAAGCATTCTGGGCCGCAGAAAACATTTGCGGTACGATTCATAACATTTATACTCTCCGGGGCGCGTTAGTCCGAGATGCGCTGGAGTGGTCGAAAAAAATTAACGAAGCCCTCTATCTGTTCGGGCAGGAGGCAGAGGTGATGTTTGCCTCCCATAGCTGGCCGCGGTGGGGAAATGACCGGGTTCAGGAGGTGATGCGGGTTCAGCGCGATGCCTATGCCCATCTCAATAACGAGGTGCTACACCAAGCCAATCAAGGCGTAACGATCAACGAGATCCACAATGTTTACAAGCTGCCTGAGAGTTTGCAACAACAGTGGGCCGCTCACAGCTACCACGGCTCGGAGGAACATAATAGCCGGGCAGTCATTAATCGCTACTTGGGTTATTGGGATGCCAATCCAGCCACCCTCATGCCCCTTTCGCCCAGCGAATCTGCTCCCCTGTATGTCGAGATGATGGGAGGTGCTGAAAAGATTATGGCAAAAGGACAGGAATGGCACAATCAGGGTAAATACCGCGAAGCAATGGAGATTTTGAACAAGCTCGTCTATGCCCAACCCCATTATCAGGCAGCCAAAGATCTCCTGGCAGATGTGTTTGAGCAAATTGGCTATCAGAAAGAAAGCCCCAGTGTTCGTAACAGCTTTCTTGCCGCTGCCTATGAGCTAAGGAATGGCTTCCCCAATGGTATTACTGCTCAGTCGATCGGCCCAGACACGGTTCGGGCGATGTCTACCGAACTCTTGCTCGACTTCATCGGTATCCGGGTCGATAGCCAGAAAGCGGCAGGAATGAAATTCACTATCAACCTATACACACCGGACAATGGCGAGCAATTTGTGGTGGAAATGAGCAATTCCACTCTCACCAATATTAAAGGAGTCCAGGCAACTCAGCCCGATCTCACCCTGACGGTTAACCGCAGCAACCTGGAATCTGTCATGGGAGGAGGAATCACATTCCAGGCTTTGATTAGCTCAGGCCAGGCAAAACTAGAGGGCAATCCTACCGTCCTCAAGCAACTCCAGAGCCTCCTAGTCCAGTTCACGCCTGACTTTGAGATCATGCCAGGAACTCACCCTGTCAAAGGAACGATCTTGCCAGAGCAAGATATTTTTAACCAGACTGAACCAGCCAGTTCGGCGGGTGGGTAAAACCAGCACCAGGATCGGAAAATGATTGCCATTGGCAAATGATTGCCAGATGATAAGTTGGGCTCATGGGTTTAATACCGTAGCGCTGGTAGCAAAGCCGTAGCGCTGATAGCAACGGCGGCAAAGTCACTCAGGTGGTGGATGAGCCTCTTCATCGAAAGGACTCACAGGTTATGCCAACTCAACCCAGAGCCCACTCAATGCTGCCTTAATAGGGATTGGTACGGTTAAGTTGCTCCTCATGCTTCACCAAAGCCCAAACCGCGTGAATGCTGCCCGGTAGCCAGCCTAGCAGAGTCAGTAGAACATTGATTAAAAACGTAGAGCCTAGTCCAAAGGTCAGAAAAACGCCTAGCGGCGGCACCAAAATTGCTAGCAGGATTCGTAAAATTTTCATCGCAATATATTGAAATCACCTGACTTCATTGTGATGAAAAGGCGATCGACTGTCCTCTGCCCAAGGAGTTATCGTATGCGGATCGTTCGATAGGATTCAGGGTGTGAGAGAACCGTTTTTTCGTGCTGCCAGGCTTTTCTGTCTCTGAGTTTTCAGCCCTGAATTTCCGGATTCTTAATTTCCGGCGATCCCTTCGGCGCGAGCTGCCCGCTGAACTGCGGATGCCACCGTTGGGGCAACTCGTTCATCAAATACGGATGGAATGATGTGTTCCTTATTCAGATCAGAGGGCTTGATCAACGAAGCGATCGCTGCGGCCGCCTCTAAAAACATTGAGGTGGTCATGGTTTGGGCCCGACAATCGAGAGCCCCTCGAAAAATGCCAGGAAAAGCCAGCACATTATTGATTTGGTTTGGATAATCGCTGCGTCCGGTGGCCATCACTGCCACCAAATCACAGACCGCTTCTGGCTGAATTTCTGGGATCGGATTGGCCATGGCAAAGACGATCGGAGCAGTGGCCATTGCTTTGACCATTGCAGGGGTAACCACTCCTGGCGCACTCACCCCCATAAACACATCTGCTCCCACCATGGCATCAGCCAGGGAACCCGTTTCAGGGACAGCAAAGGCCAATTTTTGATCGTTGAGATCGGTGCGCTCAGTCGATAGAATGCCGCGTGAATCGCAGAGGATAATATGCTCAACTCCGGCTTTACGGAAGAGGCGAGCCATTGCCAACCCGGCCGCCCCCGCCCCGTTGATCACCAAGCGGATTTGAGCCATGGACTTGTTGACTAGCTTGAGGGCGTTGATCAGGGCTGCCAAGGAAACGATCGCTGTCCCATGTTGGTCATCGTGAAAAATGGGAATATCTAATTCTTTTTGCAACCGGGCTTCAATTTCAAAGCAGCGAGGGGCGCTAATGTCTTCTAAATTCACTCCACCAAACACCGGAGCAATCCGCTTGACGGTTTCGACAATCTCATCGGTATCCTGGGTGTTCAGGCAGATCGGAAAGGCATCAATACCCGCAAACTCCTTGAAGAGCATGGCTTTTCCTTCCATCACGGGCATGGCTCCCAGGGGGCCCAGGTTACCGAGCCCCAACACTGCGCTGCCATCCGTCACGATCGCCACAGTGTTGCTTTTGATGGTCAGGTTATAAACCTGAGCTGGATCATTGGCAATTGCCATACAAACCCGACCCACGCCCGGTGTATAGGCCATCGCCAGTTGATCTTGGCTTTTGAGGGCAATCTTGCTGTGAACGCTAATTTTGCCGCCACGATGCAGGTTGAAGGTGCGATCGTAAACATCAATGACTTTAATTTCGTTGAGCCCCTTAACGGCAGAAACGATTGCTTCGGCGTGATCGCTGCTGGAGGCATCGACGGTAATATCGCGAGTTAGCGTTTTATGGGATTGTTCGATCAGATCAATCTGCCCAATGCTACCGCCTGCTGAAGCGATCGCCTGCGTTACGGTTGCCAGCATCCCTGCTTGATGGGGTAACTGCAAGCGAATAGTGAGGCTATAGCTGGGGTTGGGGGTCAGATTGGTCATACGATCGCCTGGGTATTATCTGGGTACTATTGGGTACTATCTGAGTACTATATCGGTAAGCTGCTTCGGTAAGCTGCTATGGTCAAATCCAGTCTAGGATCATAAACCGATTTGATCCTGTAAGGATAGCCTACGGGAGATATAAGAGCGTGGCTGTACCCGGCCACACAGTTTGTTAGCTCGTGCTGTTAGATTCTTGGACTGTTCTGTTAGATTCTTGGACTGTTAGATTCTTGGACTGTTAGATTCTTGGACTGTTAGATTCTTGGACTGTTAGATTCTTGGACTGTTAGATCACTGCTAGATCGTATAGATCGTAGTGAAGGATTACCATTACTTAGAACCGCTGCTACCCGCAGGCTTACTTACCTGCTACGGCTGGCAGAGGCAATCCAAAGTCAACTTAATTGAGAACTATCTAAACTCCCCAGGCTGGATTCGAACCAGCGACCAATCGGTTAACAGCCGACCGCTCTACCACTGAGCTACTGAGGAACGCGGTTCTTATAGTAGCTAAAAAAAATGGGGTTTGACAAGTGCCTGCTCAAAAAAAATTGGTTTTTAGGAGCGGTGGGTGCGATCGAGCCAGATAATCGAGCCAGATAACAGACTGATTTGGCTGATTGTGCAGGACTAGAAACGCCATACACTGGAAGAGTTGGCGACTTCCCTTAATCTCATCTTCACTAGACTGGCACTAGACTGGCGATCGGCAGGAGTTTTCTCAGGAATGAACATTTGGCAGGTTGATTTTTACCGCCGTCCCTTACAGGATGAAGCTGGAAACCCGCTATGGGAATTATTGGTATGCAGTTCTGATCCCAGCCGTGATCTGCTCGCCGCCCAGTTCTGTGCTCAATCAGTCGCCAAACCCGATTGGATCACAGCCCAACTCCAGCAAATTGCAGCCGATCGATCCGAGGCTCTGCCCGATCGAATTCAGGTGTTTCGCCCGCAATGTGTTTCCCTATTGCAGACTGCCTGTGCTCCTTTGCGGATTGCCATTGAACCGACGCGCCACACCTTAGCCTTACACCGCTGGCTGCAAGCCCGTGCTACCGTTTATCCCACCTTACCGGGCTACACTCACCAGCCTTACCAGCCCACCGATTTGGAAAAGCCGCCGCCGTTGCCGTTGCCTGAAACCCTCTGGGGGGATCGCTGGCAGTTTGCTGCTATTGCTGCCGTTGATTTAGCCCCTGCCTTTCAAACGCGATCGATCCCCATTTTGGAGATGCCGTCTGACTGGTTACCGTTTGAACTCAAGCTTCCTTCCGATTTACCGATTCCGGGCGTGGTGATTGAGGCGGGTCGTCGCTCGATGCCGCTGGCTCGCTGGCTTCAGGAGGCTAAACCAGCCTATCTCAACTACATTTCCGGTGATCCGGATGGTTTGATTCTAGAAGCCAACCTGATCGATCGTTGGATCCTCACAACCTTTTCCGATCCGGAAGTGGCTTCTGCTGCCCGTACCTTTCAAACTCGACAGCAAGCCGCTCGAGGACTGCATTTTCTACTTGTCCAGCCTGATGATTCCGGGATGACGTTTAGTGGTTTTTGGCTCCTCCGCGCCCCTTCGATTTAACCCAGTCTCGCTGGTTTCAGGCTGGGGCTGCGCTATGCAACGTTTATCCAGCCGCGTTTTGCCCTACAATAGCCACGCAACAATAGCCATGCATTGCATTTGCAGCAAAGGAAATCCCCATGACGGAGCAGGTCAAAATTGGCATCATTGGCGGCAGTGGACTCTACAAAATGGAGTCCCTGAAAGAGGTAGAAGAAATCCAGGTTGAAACGCCGTTTGGGGCCCCGTCGGATGCGCTGATCGTCGGCAGTTTGGATGGCACAAGGGTTGCTTTTTTAGCACGCCATGGCCGGAATCACACGCTCATGCCTTCCGAGTTGCCTTTTCGAGCCAACATCTATGCCATGAAGCGTTTGGGGGTTGAGTATCTGATCTCGGCTTCAGCGGTGGGTTCACTACAGGCAGAAGCTAAACCCCTGGATATGGTGGTGCCGGATCAGTTTATCGATCGCACTCGCAATCGGATTTCCACGTTTTTTGGAGAAGGACTGGTGGCTCATATTGCCTTCGGCGATCCCGTCTGTGCAAAACTGGCTGGTCTTCTAGCAGACGCGATCGACAGCCTAGCGCTACCTGACATCACCCTACACCGAGGTGGAACCTACGTCTGTATGGAAGGGCCAGCGTTTTCAACCAAAGCGGAATCCAACTTGTATCGGAGCTGGGGAGCGACCATTATCGGCATGACCAATCTGCCGGAAGCTAAACTGGCGCGAGAGGCAGAAATTGCCTATGCCACGCTAGCCATGGTGACGGATTATGATTGCTGGCACCCCGATCATGACAGTGTGACGGTGGAGATGGTGATCGGTAATTTGATCAAAAATGCCGTTAATGCCCAACGGGTGATTCAAGAAACAGTGCGGCGACTCAGTCAAAATCCCCCTGTTTCTGAGGCTCACTCGGCTCTGAAGCATGCAATCATTACGCCACTGGACAAGGCTCCGGCGGCAACCCGAGACAAGTTATCTCTACTGCTGCAAAAGTATATTGGAGGAGTGGGTTAAGTAGCTACCCGGAATCTACTGATTTGAAGAGGCAACGGGTGGAAGACTCGCACTATAACTTGCACTATAACTTGCACTATAAACCTCACCCTATAAACTGAAATGAGTGGGGGATATAGTCAAGGCTGGCAGCGATGCCGTGAGGATGCAATGGCTCAAATTACCGTTTCGGTCGGGTGGATCAGCAAGCAGGATAAGACATGGCTCGTGGTTGGCGCTTTGGCTGGCTGGTTGCTGCTGCATGGGTTGATGGTGCCCGCTCAAGCCGCTGAAACAGTGGTCTTGCGGTACAGCATTTTTCGGCGATCGTTGCCAGTGGCAGACCTGACCGAGTTTGCCGAAACAGGAGAACCTTCCCGCCGACTTCAGCGCTATCTCCGGATGGCTAATGAAGAGCCAGAGCGCTTTCGTCAATTTATCACTGAAGAAACTCCCGCCGATCCGCAAACCCTCGATCGGGTATTGGTCAGTCCGGCTGGGGATGTGTTGCTAGATAAGCTAAGTGAATATATCTATACGCCTGAACAGGACGATCGCGAAGCCCTGCGTGTTGCTTTAAACCAAGCTGCCGAAAATGACAGCAAAATCAGCTTTTTGGAGGTCTTGCAAACCTATCCGGCGGCAGAAGCCCATATCAATGTGCGGCGAGCCATTAATACCTATCGGCAGATTGCGGAGCTTCAGCAGCAAGTTGAAGGCGTTTTAGGCGGTGGATTAGATGAGGTACTGCGGGAAATTAACCCATTTTAATCACAAAAGGTTCTCATGCAAAAATCGAGGCTCAAATCAGAACTGATCAGCAACCTCGATCGAAGGCGAACTTTGCCAATTAATTTGGCAACCAATTTGACAACCAGTTTGACGATAAACCTGGTATTCGCCTGGGAAACCCTCGTTCACATTTGAGCAGTTCTACGTTCAGACTACCTCAGTCCGAGCCACGATCGATTGATCAATTCAACCCGAGAGGACAAGTAGCGTCTGCTCCTACTTTCAGCAAAATGGGGTAAGGCAAGGAAAAGACCGTCGAGAAATTGCTGACATTAGTAGGCAAGTGTTGCCAATGTTTCTCGCAAATAGCAGGTTACAAGCTGTTCCATGTTTAAATGGTCGTTGGTAGAGTAATCTAACGATCGCTCAGCTAACCAGCGCTGGAAGCCAGAACTAGCAGCAATTGCCTGCTTGAGGCTGTGCCAAATCGCATCTTCAGAACGACTTTGAGAAACAGAAAGTGAAACCATAGTGAACCTCTAGGTGAGTGCGACCTTTGCAACTTTTCAAGTAACTGATTGAACTAACCGGTGCATGGTCAGCGATGAATCAGCGGACGATGCGTTGGTGGAACTGGGGATAATTGTCGAATCCTACAAAAGGTAAATAACAGTGACATTATGTTGATATAAGTGACAGATAAACTCATCTGGACGGAACAATATATCAACAATTGAGACAGGTGAAGCCCTCAACCAACGCAGAAGGTAGCTGACTGCGCCACCAATTCAAATATCCTAACCAATCAAAACCGTAATTTCTGAGAAATCATCATGCATCAAACAGCGAAATCTATGAAGTTGTAGGAGCCTATTAAGACAGAGTAACTGCTAAGACAGGGTAACTGCTAAGACAGGGTAACTCATAACACGATGTAACCCATAAGACAATGTAACTAATAAGACAGCGTAACCAGTGAAACTATCGTGACCAGTGAAGCCAGAACCAGTGAAACTATCATAAGCCCAGAGCTCTATCCCACTTCCAGCCTGTATACTTTCTCGTAGTGGGTAACAAAAGTTAACCTTCTTAGCATAGCGAACCCAGGTAAACAAGTTGTGTTGCAGAACACCGAATCCACAGACTTTTCAGGAGGATCTTCTTGAAATCTAACCTAAATTGAGAGGGGTCTGTCTATCAATTCTGTCAATCCTGATGATAGGGCGGTTAATTGAGATGATAGGGTGTATTGTCCCACAGGGCTCATTGCCTGCACTCCACCAATCGGGGCATTCTCCGGAGCATTATTTTGATACAAGTGGAAACTAGGAGAATAAACAGGACAATCGCATGGTAGCAACCTACGCCGAAATTGATATTGCCAGCTTTATCGACCACACACTCTTGAATCCTGCCACAACCCAGGAGCAGGTTGATCAATGGTGTGCTGAAGCTGAACGATTTGGATTTCCGACCGTCTGTGTCTACCCTGCTCATGTGCCTCGGGCGATCGATCGGTTACATCAGAAACGCCCGCAAGTTTCGACCGTGATCGGATTTCCGAGTGGGGCAACTACTTCGATCGTTAAGCAATACGAAGCAGCAGAGGCAGCAGAACTGGGCGTTACCGAACTGGATGTGATGATCAACCATGGCTGGCTGAAGGTCGGCAAACTAGATGAGGTGCATCAAGAACTGGCTGCCATTGTGGAAACAACAGGACAGCAGGTGAAAGCGATTTTAGAGACTCACCTTTTAACAGATGACGAAAAACGGTTAGCCGCAGAAGTTTGTATGGATGCCGGAGCGACATTTTTGCAAACCAACACAGGCTGGTATGGTGCTGTTCAGGTTGAAGATGTGCGCCTGCTGAAGTCGATCGTGAAAGATCGGATCGGCATCAAGGCAGCGGGAGGTATTTTATCCTTACCTCAGGCGATCGAGTTGATCCTGGCGGGTGCGACTCGGCTCGGCACTTCAAAAGGCCCCAGTATGCTACGGCAACGGGACAGTCGAGAACGCGATACCCTGGAAGGGGTAGACCAGCATGAGTCCCAGCTCGAATAGGTTTGACTCAGCAGTGCAAATCGCTCAGGTGCTGATGGCTCAGTGGGGTGATCAAACCGTGATTGGTTCACCGACCCGCAGACTAGATTAGGTAAACCTTATGGGTGGAACATACAAGACGATCGGGATCAACCTGAAAAGCACCCCACTGGGAGAGTCCGATCGGTTATTGACAGTGCTCAGCAATGAGTTTGGCTTAGTGCGGATGGTCGCCCCTGGAGCCCGCAAGCACAAATCAAGCCTGGGTGGGCGCAGCAGCCTTTTTGTCGTCAACGAGTTATTGGTGGCAAAAGGGCGCACCCTCGATAAAATTGTCCAAGCTGAAACCTTAGAATCTTTCCCTGGAATTAGCCAAAATTTGGCCAAATTAACTGCGGCCCAGTATCTGGCTGAGCTGGTGTTATTTCAGGCTTTAAGTGACCAGTCGCAAGCTGAATTGCTCTGTCTGTTCCGGGAGCATTTAAGCCGGATCGAGCAGTTTCCAGCCGACTATACGCTGCCTAGCTTGACTCATGCAACCTTTCATTTGTTGGCTCTGGCAGGGTTAACGCCCCAATTGCATACTTGTGGGATTAGTCAACGTCCGATCGAGCTGACCCGGTTGGAGCCCTGGGAACAGGCGCATGGAGTGGCATTTAGTGCAACAGTAGGTGGGCTAATTTGGCTAGATGAACTGGCACGCTCTACCGCCAACCTCCCGATTTCTAAGGCCGCTGCTTCAACTGCTACCTATACCGTCGGAACTGCCAGCGAAACAACCGGAGAAACGGGCAGTCGATCGAACTTGAATCAACCTGGTTCACGGTCTGCTGCTAGCCAGCCTCAACCCATTCTAAAATCTGCCCAGCGCGCAAAAAACGCCGATTTACTCACGCCATTAGATTCCACAACACTCCATCTACTGCAACAATTAACACAGTCCCATTTTATTGAAGTGGCCATCCAAACCCGATCGGCTGTTTTGGATCTGGACTATCGGCAAAACTGGCTCGCCATCGAACGCATCCTCAGACAATATGCCCAGTACCATTTTGATCGACCGATTCGATCAGCCGCCTTGATTGATGTATGTTTTCCCCTCGCTGATGCCCCTTCTCCCTGCGTGAACCATGATGCGATCGTTTGACTCAGACCGAACCCAACTTGCTCAGCCGACTCGTCGCTACTTCGACCAGAGTGGGCATTCCTCTAGCCCAGGGGCATCACCGGGTTGGCGAGGTAATCCAGCCGGGATGTCGCTGAATTTACAGAGTCAGGCAGAGCAGAATTTATCGGTTGATAGGGTCAATGCACGTTTGGAGCCTACGGAGTCAGGAGTTGGCAATTCTGCTTTGCCCCAGTCTTCCACTTTGCCCCAGTCACCTGTCTGTCTGCCGGAGGAAGGTGAGCACAGTCAGGAGGTGCGGGCACGAGATGAGTTGGATTATGATTCGCGATCCGCTGCAATGGAACGATCGGAACCTCAGGGGCAAATCTTACCGAGTAATGCTTCCAGTGCTACCGCAGCAACCCCAGATTTAGGCCCGGATTTAGGCGCAGAACCGCCCGATCGGATCGATGGCAATGACTCCGGTACAAACGCTAATTCTCAAGCTGAGACGATCGATACTCAACCTGAGGTAGAACCGGATCGGGGCTTCATGCCAGTGCTACAGAACCGCAATTTTCTCACCCTCTGGGGTGGGCAAGTCTTCTCTCAGTTGGCCGACAAGGTCTATCTCGTCTTGATGATTGCTTTGATTGCCAGCCGGTTCCAAACGGAAGGACAAACCATCAGCGGTTGGGTTTCCACCTTAATGATCGCCTTCACGATTCCAGCCGTTTTGTTCGGTTCGATCGCCGGAGTCTTCGTCGATCATTGGCGCAAGCGGGCGGTGCTAGTGACCACCAACTTGCTCAGGGGCGGGCTCGTCCTTGGGCTACCTTTGCTACTTTGGCTCACCCATGGATGGCAAACGTTTGCTGGTCTACCGATCGGGTTTTTGATCCTGTTGGGGATGACATTCTTCGTTTCAACCCTCACCCAGTTTTTTGCTCCAGCCGAACAGGCAGTCATTCCGTTGATTGTCGATCGACGTGATCTGCTCTCTGCCAACTCCCTTTACACCATGACCATGATGGCTTCGGTGATTGTCGGATTTGCGTTAGGCGAACCGTTGCTGGTTTTGGCAGATCAGGTTTTTACGCCTTTGGTACGCCACTTTCATACTGCTCCTGATATCGGTAAAGAGATCGTGGTTGGGGGCAGTTATGTGATCGCTGGCTTGCTGCTGATGTTGCTGAAAACGGGCGAAAAGACCGTCAATCCCCATGAAGAATTACCTGATGTCTGGCAAAATATCCGCGATGGCGTGCATTACTTGGCCCATCAAGGCCGGGTACGAGCTGCGCTGATCTGTCAGGTAATTCTCTTCTCTATTTTTGCTGCCTTAGCCGTTTTGGCGGTGCGGCTGGCGGAGGTGATGCCGGAAATCAAATCTTCCCAGTTTGGCTTTTTGCTGGCAGCCGGTGGCGTGGGGATGGCGATTGGAGCGATTTTAGTCGGGCAGTTCGGGCAACGATTTTCGCGGGCTCAACTGAGTTTATACGGATCGATCGGCATTGCTGGCTCTTTGGCGGCGGTTTCCTTCTTTACTCAGCATCTATTCCCAACCCTGCCCTTGCTGACTTTATTAGGTGCTTTTGCGGCGATCGCTGGAGTGCCGATGCAAACAGCCATTCAGGAAGAGACTCCAGAAGCCATGCGCGGCAAAGTGTTTGGCTTGCAGAATAATGCCATCAATATTGCCTTGAGTTTACCGTTGGCTCTGGCTGGGATCGCAGAAACTTGGTTTGGTTTACAGGCGGTGTTTTTAGGGCTTTCTATTTTGGCGATTGCAGGCGGAATTTTAACTTGGTCGGTGTCACGAGGACATAATCCAGTAAAATAGCGCCATAAACTGATTAAATCCTTAATATTCCGTTAACTTTCGCCCTTAGTAAACCTGAATGCACATTGCTTGGCTTGGCAAGAAATCTCCTTTTTGCGGCAACGTCACCTACGGTCGAGAGGTCACTAACGCGCTCCTGGATCGAGGCTATCAGGTGAGTTTTCTACACTTCGCCCAAGAAGAGGAGTCTGCCTCGGGAAGTTGGCGAGAAGTCTCGCGAGACTGCCCTGAAGTCCCTATTCCCTTTCTCTACAAATCTCAGATTTATACAATTCCGTCTCTGCGATCGAGCAAGGTGCTCACTAAAGCCTTGCGGCAGCTCAAACCCGATCTGGTTCATGCCTCCCTCACCTTATCGCCGCTCGACTTCCTGCTCCCCGAAATCTGCGAAGAGTTGGATATTCCGTTAGTGGCGACATTCCACCCGCCCTTTGCCCGTAAGCCTCGCAATTTGACCTCTGGTACGCAGCAACTTACCTATCAGTTCTATGCTCCGTTTTTAGCGAATTACGATCGTGTGATTGTGTTTTCGCAGATCCAGCAAGACCTGCTGATCCGCTTTGGTGTACCCCAAGCCCGGATTGCCGTGATTCCCAATGGGGTTGATCCCGATAAATATTCTCCTGGCTTGGCAAAACTGAAAACGCAGCTCAATGCCCAGCGTATTTTTATTTATCAGGGTAGGGTGGCGATCGAAAAAAATGTTGAATCGCTGTTACGAGCCTGGAAGCAAGCGGAGATGGATCCGCAGAGCAAGCTAGTGATTGTTGGGAGTGGCCCCCTTACGCCTGCCCTGATGAGCACTTACACCGAAGAAATGGGTGTCATCTGGATGGGATTTGTGGCTGATGAACAGGAGCGCATCCAGCTTCTACGCGGTTCAGATGTGTTTATTCTGCCGTCGTTAGTGGAAGGATTATCCCTATCGTTGCTGGAGGCGATGGCCTGTGGACTTGCCTGTATCGCCACGGATGCTGGAGCGGATGGCGAAGTCTTAGAGGCGGGCGCAGGCATTGTGCTAGGAACCCAGCGGGTAGCAACCCAACTGCAAACCTTGCTACCCATCTTTCAAGATCATCCGGAAATGACCACTTTACTGGGACACAAAGCACGCGAGCGGGTACTCGATCGCTATACCCTCAGTCGCAATATTACCCGCCTTGAGCAGCTCTATGCTCAAGTGTTGCAACAACGCCAGATCTACTCCAGCACGCCCGTTTAATCAGAATTTCTGACCTGCCTTTCCGAGCGACCTATCCCTTCGATCGATCGGTTTGTAAACAAAAGTAACAATAATGCTGTCATGCCGTTGTGCTGTCTTGACAGCTCCCGTTTCGACCGTCTATCCTGACATTCATACCCGGGTATTCAATGATGTAGTTGTTATGCAAGACAAGCACAAAGTTACCTTATATCTTCCTCCCGAACTTCACCGCCAATTAAAGGTTCGTTCCGCCGTTGATTTAGAACCCATGTCTACCATCGCAGAACGAGCCCTTGTCTTCTACCTACAGCACCCGGATGTGATCGATGAAGTAGAAGCCAGTCATGGTCAAGTACATCGCATCTATAGCTGTCCAAGTTGTGCAGCTTCCCTGGTAATGCGAGAGGGTGAGGTTTTACCCATTCAGGAACATCCAGTTATTTTGAGTGATGATGAGCCTGTTGCTCGGGTACAGGTTGGCTGTTCAGATTCCGATCAGCCCGATCAAGGGGAGTTGGTGCCTTGCTCTCTGTAACTTGGTCTCTGTAACTTGATTCATCAACAACTTGATTCATCAACCTGTTTGGAACTGGGCAGCAAAGGGTAGCAATTGAATAAATACTCTATAGTACATTAGTATCATTAGGCCATTGAAGCTTCTTTGAGCTTTTGTGATTGACTGCACCGTCTCGAATTGGATTTAACGATCATGAAAGAAGAGCTTAGTATTTTAGTTCAGGCTCAATATCCCTTGATCTATCTCGTCACTTCCGAGGAAGAGCGGGCAGAGCAGGCGATCACAACCATTGCACAAGCCAAGCCTCAGCGCCGAGTTTATGTTTGGACGGTTACCCATGGTGTGGTGGAATATGGTCAGCCTCGCAGTGTGACGCAGCACAATACGGTTTCTCCTCAGCCTGCGATCGAATGGGTCATTCGCCAGCGAGAGCCCGGAATTTATATCTTCAAAGATTTGCACCCGTTGATGGCTCCTGATGTAATTCGGTGGCTGCGGGATGCGATCGCTAGCTTTAAAGACACCCACAAGACCATTATTCTGATGTCTCCAGTCTTGGAAGTACCGATCGAACTGGAGAAAGAGGTCGCAGTCTTAGATTATGCCTTGCCAGATATGGCCGAGCTGAATCAGGTGCTTACCCAGCAGATTGAGCAGAACCGGATGCGTCGCCCTTCAACCGAAACGCGGGAGAAGCTGTTAAAGGCTGCCTTAGGCTTAACCCGAGATGAGGCTGAGAAAGTCTATCGTAAGGCACAGGTGATGGCGGGCAAATTGACGGAAGCTGAAGTAGAGATTGTTCTTTCCGAAAAGAAGCAGCTCATCCGTCGCAATGGCATCCTGGAATACATTGAGGAGGATGAAACCCTCAATTCTGTAGGCGGTTTAGAGGAGCTAAAGCACTGGCTGATTCAACGGTCAAATGCTTTTACCGAACGAGCCCGCGAGTATGGGCTCCCTCAGCCTAAAGGAATGTTGATCCTGGGTGTGCCCGGTTGTGGCAAGTCGTTGATTGCCAAGACTACTTCTCGCTTGTGGGGATTGCCGCTGATGCGCCTGGATATGGGGCGAGTCTATGACGGTTCTATGGTGGGGCGATCGGAAGCCAATCTACGGAACGCGCTCAAAACAGCCGAATCCATTTCTCCCGCCATCTTGTTTATCGATGAAATTGACAAAGCCTTTGCAGGCAGCGCCGGGTCAGGAGATTCAGACGGTGGGACTTCGGGTCGAATTTTTGGCTCCTTCTTGACCTGGATGCAAGAGAAAACTTCGCCAGTGTTTGTGATGGCGACGGCGAACCGTGTAGAGCGCTTGCCAGGAGAATTCCTTCGCAAGGGTCGGTTTGATGAGATCTTCTTTGTGGATTTGCCCAATAGTGAGGAACGCAAGGAGATCTTCAAGATTCACCTTTCGAAGCGGAGACGAGATATTGCTCGCTTTGACTTGGATCAATTAGTCAGCATTTGTGATGGTTTTTCGGGAGCGGAAATTGAGCAAGCCCTAGTTGCGGCAATGTATGAAGCCTTTGCCCAGGATCGCGAGTTCACTCAACTGGATATTATCGCCGCGATCAAGGCAACCCTTCCGCTTTCGAAGACGATGAGTGAGCAGGTCACTGCCCTACGAGATTGGGCCAGACAGCGTGCCCGACCTGCCGCTGCCTCTATCGCCGAGTATCAGCGATTAGAGTTCTAACAGGCTTTCTCTCCTGCTCCCATCAGGAGGAAAGGCTAGCTTCCCGGCTAGCAGCGTACGTACCAACCGAGCCGTCTCTAGTCTGCGTTCCAACCGCTAGGCTGCGCGGCGCTAACGATTCAAACGTTGTCGTTTCTCTCAACTTCTCTACAGGAGGAATTCCGAAATGTCTCACTTTAGCACTCTGCGCACCAAGATCACCGACGCTGAAGTTCTCAAAGCTTCCCTGCGGGATTTGGGCATCAACGTTAAAACTGACGCTGATGTGCGTGGCTACAACGGTCAGCGGGTTCGTTCCGATATCGTTGCCGTTCTTGAAGGTGAATATGATCTGGGCTGGTCGCGCAACGCAGACGGTTCCTTTGATTTGATCGCTGATCTCTGGGGTGTTGCGAAGAAGCACAACCAAACTGAACTGATCAACTCGATCAATCAGAAGTATGCGGTGAACAAGACTCTGGCAGAAGTGAAGCGCCCTGGCTTGCAAAACGCGAACGTTCGACTGGTTGTACAGTAATCATCCCTCTCAGCGTTCCCAAATTGGCGGGTTAACCTTATTCATACGGGTTAACCCGTTTTTTATGGTGCAATTCAGCTTGGTGCAATCTGAGCGTAGGTGAAGCGTTCAAAGCTGCCTTCATTCAATTTATTCCAAGCATATACCCGATCGCGAAACTGCTTCCATTCCGCCAGAATAGACTTGAAATCAACATCTTGATTGGCAAATTCATCGTACAGGGCAAACGATGCCTGTTCAGCCGCCTTCATGATTTCATCGCTATATTGCCGCAATTGCACACCACTCTGGATCAGCCGCTGCAATGCTTCATTGTTTTGAGATTCGTAGCGTGACAGTATAGTCATATTTGCTTCATAGGCCGCAGTCTGGATCGCAGCTTGATACTCAGGTGGTAATTTTTTCCATTCGTTCAAGTTGATTTGCACTTCTAAGGTTGTTCCCGGCTCCCACCAGCCAGGATAGTAATAAAATTGAGCGACTTTGTTGAGACCCAGCTTTTCATCGTCATACGGGCCGACCCATTCAGCCGCATCGATCGCCCCCGTTTGGAGGGCTTGAAAAATTTCGCCTCCGGGTAGCGTTTGTACAGTAACGCCGAGTTTGCCCATCACCTGTCCTCCCAGTCCGGGAATCCGCATTTTCAACCCTTGAAGGTCGTTAACTGAGGAAATCTCCTTACGGAACCATCCTCCCATTTGCGCCCCGGTGTTACCGGCTGGAAATTGGATTGCATTAAACTTACTGGCATAGATATCTTGCAACCGTTTGAGCCCGCCTCCTTCATAGAGCCAAGCATTTTGCTGCTGCGCATTAAAGCCAAAGGGCAAACTGGAACCGAACCCCATGACCGGGCTTTTACCGACATAATAGTAAGAGGCAGTATGTCCACAAGGAACTGCCCCCTGAGAAACCACATTTAAAACTTCTAGACCAGGCGCAAGTTCGCCAGCAGCGCGGGCTGTAATTTTGAATTTACCCCCGGTCATTGCTGAGACGCGATCGGCAAATAGCTTAGCTCCACCGAATAGCGTATCGAGGGAGGTGGGCCAGCTTGTCGCCATTTGCCATTCCAGGGAAGGGAGCGATCCACTGCTGACCGTATTGTCTGTAGAATTGCTGGCAGTTGAGTCGTTGGCAGTTGAGTTGTTAGCAGTTGGGGTAGAACTATTACACCCACCGATCACACCCACCGCAGTGGCAGCAATTCCGCCTTGAGCCAAAGCCGTTAATAGTTTTCGCCGTTCCATAGAATCAGAAGATCATAAATTGTTTCATCTTCTGGTGAAAGGGCGGTGGCAGTGCAGTTTGTTCATAAACCTTAGCTTTTAAGCTTAAATCTGTCGAAAGTTACAGTTGATAAAATTGCCTTTCCACTTGAAAAACGGTAAACTAAGATACAGAAATGAAAACGATTTCGTTCATCTTCGCTTGGTTGCTCACTGATTTTGGGTACTTGGGTTCTGAGTTGCTCGCTCCAGATTGTTGACTCCGGATTGTTTGCTCTAGATTCCTTGCTCTGGACTCCTTGCTCTGGATGGTTGAGTAATTTCAGGGTCTAGCCCATTGCTTCAGCGAGTTAACTTCGGGTGAGTGAAGACGGAAGTAAGGAAAATTCCTGAAGGAACGCGCTAATTCAACCTCTACTCGACGCATTCTAGGAGTTTATAAGATGCAACTTACTTATCGCGGTCATTCTTACTTGGTCGATCATTCCTCCGTTGACATGGCAGAAAGCGGTATCACTGGCACCTATCGGGGACATGCTTTCCCAGTTACCTATCCTCGCCATATTCCGGTTGCTCAACCTGTGCGCCATCTATCTTACCGGGGAGTGCGTTACCAAACGACCTCGGGCGGGGGAGTGAAAACCACTGCACCTCAACCTGCACTGCGATCCTCGCAAACGCCCCGGTTGATCAAGCCCAGCAGCTACAATAATGTTCATCAGCTTCATATTCGGCAGCGGCTACAGCAGCGTATGGAAGCCGCTAAGGCGAAGGGTGATCAAAAGTTATTGAGTCTGTTGGAACAGGAACTGCAACAGGCCGGTTAGGCTTTTGGAGTCAATTAAAGAAGTCGATTAAATTAGAAACACAAGAAAACTCTTGTGATAGACGAATTAACAACTGTTAAAAGAGTGAACGCTGGGAGTTGAACCTTGATTCTGCTCCCAGGTTTCATTGCGATATCAGGGTGGCATTTTCCGATGCTGGCTCATTTGCTGGCTTATTCCCCTTCAACTTGAGCCCGATAGTCATCTGCACTTAAGGCATCATCCAGATCACTCAAATCATCCACCCGCACCTTGAGCATCCAGCCGAGACTGTAGGGATCATCTGCAAGCTG
Source organism: Elainella sp. Prado103 (assembly GCA_025454395.1). GTDB lineage: Bacteria > Cyanobacteriota > Cyanobacteriia > Elainellales > Elainellaceae > Elainella. The sequence continues at coordinate 58,698 of JALOOM010000021.1, read as the reverse complement.
TTCTGGGGTATCCAAGAGGGGATCGTTCCGTTCAAGCACAGTGCCCGTGAGGGGGGCTTTCAAATCCTCAACCGCTTTAACCGATTCTACTGTGCCGAAGGTTTCTCCCTTTTCGATTAATTCCCCCACTTCTGGCAGTTCTAAAAAGACAATGTCGCCAAGTTGATCCACGGCAAAAGCGGTAATGCCGATGGTGGCAACATCACCCTCTAGGCGAGCATATTCATGGGTGTCAGAATATTTCAAGTCATCGGGGTATTCAAAACTCATTGCGAATTCTCTCCGTACCAGTTCTTTACCATTGCAATCTGATCGGGCAAACGCCTCCTCATGCAGTCTACTCAACCGCCCGATTCTAAACAATCACTTGTCCCAGAATTGTGATGGGTTTTAACGTTAAAACCACCGTTTGTTTGGCGATCGAACTGTATTGGTTGGGGCAGGTGATCCCATCCGCTGATTAAGGAACTGTTGGACGGTTTCAATTGGAATACTGACCCCTTCACCCGTCGATTGCTGCACGGCCCGATTAATACCAATCACCTCACCAAATTCGTTGATCAAAGGGCCACCGCTGTTGCCAGGATACAGGAATCGGCTGGGGGTGCGAATACAGCGCAAGGGAGAGGTTCCGTTAGCACAGGTGCTCTCTAGCTCAATCACTGTGGCCGTGCTCATTGTCCAGCTTCGGCCATGGGGAGAGCCGATCGCGTGAACGGTATCCCCCAACTGCACCAGAGCCGTATTTTGAGCCAACGTCGCGGTGGGTAAGTTATACGCTGCTTCTAGCTGTACCAGAGCTAAATCTAATTCCTGATCGATCGAGGCAATGGTGCCATCAAATTGTCTACCATCGGCTAATTGCACAGTTGGGTTGGGGTTAGATTGAATTACATGATAATTCGTCAAAACCAGGCCATCCTCCGTCAGGATAATCCCCGATGCGGTGGTGGCAATACCAAACTGGGAGTTGTTCCAAATTTCGACCGTAACCTGTTTCACCTGTTGATAGAGCGCGTCTGTCTCCAGCGGTATTTCTGCCTCGGAAGCTGAATTAGGCTCAGGTTGGTCAGCATAGTCGGCGATCCAATCTGCTAAGGCTCGATCGCGTCTGAGCCCTTCCCGTAAAGTCAGTTGTTTACTCGGCGTGAGGGGAGGACGCACAGCTCGCCGTCGCCACAGTTCTCGCCGACTGGCCACTTCTAAGGCGGACTGAGTCGGATCGGCAGGCAAATTTGCCAGTAGAGCCTGACTCTGAGCGACTCCAAAACTGAGGGCGGTATCCAAGCAGGTGATATCCAGCGGCGGAGCGTATTGCGCGCACTGACTGTGATGCCACAGTTCTTGATGGATCGCTTTGACTTCACTGGGCTGAATGTTGATTAAGTCTTCAACCGGCTTGCCTTGCAGTTGTCGCCAAGTATCGTAGTCAAGCTGGCTAATCCCATATTGATTGAGCCCACTCCACAAACTGGCGTAACCAGAAGTATGCTCACTCATTTGAAGCAGGGTTTGATGGGCAGCTTCAAATTGAGGATCGGTCAAGAAACGGGCTCCCCATTGTTGGAGAATCCAGCCGCTTGAGCGCAACCCCGCCAACAGCAGACCGACTGCAATCACCCAGATAGTCAATGCCGGTTTTCCGGCTGTCGGTTGACCCAAGTGATGGAATACCGATTTTAATTTGAATGGACGAGAGCGCAGCTTGGATTTCATCACAGCGTGGGGGCAGGGGCAATGGTGAGGGTAGGGGCAATGGTGAGGGTAGGGGCGATCGGTCTAAATTTATTTTCTCGCAAACCAAAAAATTCCACCAGGGATTGCCCTCCCCGATCTGGCTCAAATCTCCATCTCCTGGAATTTTCAATCCTCTCCCTGCGGTGGATCCCAGTTCAGTTGACAGAAAGTGAAAATTATTTAAAATCCATGTCAAGCCTTGACATGCTATTCTGACTGTGATAGACGGCGAAATTGCCTTATGCGATGCAGTGTGCTTCGCCAAATCATCTAGCAGTCAGCTTACAAACGCCTAACAAAACTTAAAGTTTTAGGAGATCTGTTATGCGGATTGCTCAAGTCGCACCTTTATGGGAACGGGTTCCCCCCCCTGCCTATGGTGGAACCGAGCTAGTCGTGGCTCATCTGGCTAATGAATTAGTCCATCGGGGGCATGAAGTCACCCTATTTGCTACGGCTGATTCAGACACCTTGGCTAAGCTGGAACCGGGTTCACCTTATCCACTCCGTACCGCAGGCATAACCCCGAACGAATATCAGATTTATGATTTGATGCAGTTAACACAGGTGATGCAGCGAGCAGCCGATTTCGATGTGATTCACTTTCACGTTGATGCCTCAGCATTGCCCTATGCCAATATTTTGAAAACTCCAGTTGTACATACTATTCACGGCATTCTCACGCCACTAGCAGCCCGTCTGTTCCAACAGAATGCCCAGCAAAACTTTGTGAGTATTTCCAATTCCCAACGTCGCCATGATCTGGGCTTAAATTATGTGGCTACCGTGTACAACGGCATTGACCCCGACACTTACGAATTTCATCGCGAACCGAATGATCTACCCTACTTGGCCTTCTTTGGACGGATTTCCCCGGAGAAAGGGCCCCATCTAGCGATCGAACTCGCGAGACGAACTGGCTGGCGGCTAATCATGGCGGGCAAAGTCGATCGGGCGGATCAGGCATTTTACGAATCCGCAGTGAAGCCGCTGATCGATGGTGAGCAAATTGTGTATGTGGGCGAAGCGAACCATGCTCAGAAAAGCGAAATTATGGGAGGAGCAGTAGCAACTCTGTGCTTATTGACTTGGGAAGAGCCGTTTGGATTGGTAATGCCGGAGTCGATGGTCTGTGGTACTCCTGTGATCGCCATGGAACGAGGGTCTGCTCCAGAGTTAATCGTTCATGGAAAAACAGGCTTCCTCTGCGATTCTATGGATGATTGTGTTAATGCCCTAGCGAAGATTGAGACGATCGATCGTCGAAACTGTCGCGCACATATTGTGGAAAACTTTAGCCACACCAAAATGGTAGAAGGCTATGAAGCAGTGTATTATCAACTGCTCGAAAAGCGATTGGCAGGCAATGGGCGATTCCAGTCGTCTCAGATCCTCCAATCCCTTTAGGTTGGGCAGGGTGGGATTGGAACCTCAGTTCGCTGTGATTTGCCGCACAACAGTCAGGGCAGAATAACTCACTCCAGCCGTCCCTTCTCCGGGATGAGTTGAGTCTCCTACGAGCCACAGGTGGTCAATGGGTGTACGGTTGGCAAAGCCGAATGGCCCAAAAGTGGGAATGCGCTGACCGATACCACCAACGATGCCCCGATCGCGTCCAGTGTAGTGGGCAAAGGTGCGGGGTGTAGCAGCTTCAACATGCACGACCTGATCTGGACTGAGATCAAAAAACTGTCCTAATCGGCTCAAGGCGGTTTCGGTATAGTGCTGTTTCAGGGCGGAATAGGACAAGCTTATGTTCCCCTGCTCAAAGTGATCAGCCTCGGTTTCGCCAGCATTCCACCAACCTGTTGGATTGGTAAAAGACGAGGCAATGATTGTGGCATAGCCATCAGGAGCACGCCCATCATTGCCATGACTGACGGAAACAAACAGGGAGTTGTTTTCACCGATCGATTTTTCGTAGTCATACAGAAACTGGAGATGGGGCGGGCAGTGGGGTGGAATGGCTGATTGCTTGACTCCCAGATAAATTACAAAAGCACCTGAACCCTCTGGTAACTGATGGACTCGCCGTTCATATCCTGATGGCACAGCGTCCCCTAATAGATGGACTAAATCTTGCACCGTCACATTCGCGATTACCTGATCCGCAGATTCCTGCCACACTTTTCCTGTTTTTAGATCTCGGACTTGCACCCCAATTGCCCGATGGTTCTGTACCTGAATTTGCTCAACCCGATGACGCATTAGAAGTTGACCACCGTCCCGTTCTAACGCCTCAACCAACCGATCGCTCAAGACCTGCATACTCCCTTGTAAGTGAAACAACCCTTGAGGGGATTGCGAAACTCCTAATGCCGTAGCGGCGTACAACAGAGCAGTTTCGTCTGCATCCACCTGAGAATACAACTTGAGTTGGAGATCTAGGAAGGTTTTGAGTCTGCGATCGGTTAACCCCATGGCTCGCAACATCTGCCCCACCGTGGTGAAGGTATGGGGCAAGGTCATCAAAGTATCCGGCCGGATCGCCTGCACCAACTGCCACAGATCCCAGGCATTGCGGGGCGGCAAAATCGGATCACGCGCCTGAAATGCCCAGCTATAGCGGAACAGATCGGCCATCAATTGCCAAAACGGCTCGCTGCCAGGGAATTGAGACTGGCGTTCCTGTTGCCACCGCAGAGGATCCCGCCAAACCTGGATCGGAGTGGTTTCACCGGGTAGATAAACGGCACAGGCCGGATCGCAAGGGATCGCAGCCGGTAAGTCGATCGCCAGTTCAGTAAAAATGCGGTGATGGATCCCACCGGGTTCTAGACCAGCCACCTGAGTGGCTCCGACATCAAAGGTAAATCCGCGTCGCTGGAAGGTAGAAGCACAGCCACCTGGTACGATCGCCTGGTCAAACACTTGCACCGTATAACCTCGTCTAGCCAGTAGTGCGGCGGCGGTGAGCCCACCAATCCCTGCCCCAATCACGATAATACGTTGCTGGTTGCGAAGAACTGAAGGGGGCATAGGCGCTAGGAATGAGAGTGTAATGATGAGAATTGTTTACATTTCTTAACTCTTATCTTATCGCAAATTTCTCACCCAGAGCGAGGATCGCCTGCGGTTAAGCAGCCCTCTGAAGAAACGAGCACCCCAGAAACAAACCCCCCAGCCTGGTGTGCCTCTCACTGAAACCTGACATGAAACCCTGATTGACTGACAAATCTTTTCCCCTCATCCCTAAATCCCTTCTCCCACTAGGGGCGAAGGGACTTGCCATCAAATCCTGGTTCGAAAGCCCCTCTCCCAGAGCGGGCGAAGGGTTGGGGTGTAGCTTGCTTCTGCGTAGCAGTGGGTAGTTTGAGTTTTGTCAGTCAATCAGCATGAAACCTGTTGTAACTTTTGCTCAAATCAGCGCATTTTCTGCCAACGCTCTATGTTACCTTTGCCAAGAGAATTATTTGTGAGAAGCCGGCCTGGCATGGTTACCGGGCTACCTATTTTTGAGTGGATTGTTCTGATTGTTCTACATCAAGCCTGATCGCTTAAGCCCTATACCTTGCCTGAGGAGCCACCCATGAGTTACCGGATGAACCGCCGCGCCTATGCTGAAACCTTCGGCCCCACGGTGGGCGATCGGGTACGATTGGCGGATACCAATTTGATCATCGAAGTGGAGCAAGACTACACCACCTATGGGGATGAGGTGAAGTTTGGCGGCGGCAAGGTGATTCGAGACGGTATGGGGCAATCGCCGATTAGCAATGCTGCCGGGGCAGTGGATGTGGTGATTACCAATGCACTGATTCTCGACTGGTGGGGGATTGTTAAAGCAGATATTGGTATCAAAGACGGCAAAATCGACGCGATCGGCAAAGCAGGGAATCCCTACATCCAGGACAATATTGATATCGTGATCGGGCCAGGGACAGAAGCGATCGCAGGCGAGGGGATGATCGTCACCGCTGGTGGAATTGATACCCACATTCACTTTATTTGTCCCCAGCAGATTGAAGTGGCGATCGCTTCTGGAGTAACCACCATGATTGGTGGAGGAACTGGCCCAGCCGCCGGTACCAATGCCACCACTTGCACACCTGGGCCCTGGAATCTCTATCGAATGTTGCAAGCTGCGGAAGCCTTTCCGATGAATTTAGGCTTTTTAGGTAAGGGAAATGCCTCCCAAACCCAGGGATTAATTGAGCAAGTGGAGGCAGGTGCGATCGGGCTAAAGCTGCATGAAGACTGGGGTACAACTCCGGCGGCGATCGATACTTGCCTCTCGGTGGCAGATGATTATGATATCCAGGTGGCGATTCATACAGATACCTTGAATGAAGCTGGATTTGTAGAAGATACGATCGCTGCGTTTAAGCATCGAGTTATACACACTTACCATACAGAAGGGGCCGGTGGTGGTCATGCTCCTGATATTATTAAGGTATGCGGAGAAGCGAATGTGTTGCCTTCATCAACCAACCCAACCCGCCCCTATACAGTGAATACTTTAGAAGAACATCTGGATATGTTGATGGTTTGCCATCACCTTGATCGGGGTATTCCAGAAGATGTGGCCTTTGCTGAGTCCCGCATTCGTCGAGAAACGATCGCCGCAGAAGACATTTTGCATGATCTGGGTGCCTTCAGTATGATCTCCTCCGACTCTCAGGCCATGGGACGGATCGGGGAGGTGATTCTACGGACTTGGCAAACAGCTCACAAGATGAAAGATCAGCGGGGTGCGCTGCCGGAAGATAGTGATCGCAACGACAATACGCGGGCAAAACGGTATGTTGCAAAATACACGATCAATCCAGCCATTACCCATGGGATTGCTCATTATGTAGGATCGATCGAGGTTGGTAAACTGGCTGATCTTTGTCTCTGGCGGCCCAGCTTTTTCGGAGTGAAACCCGAACTGGTACTAAAAGGTGGCATGATCGCTTGGGCCCAAATGGGAGATGCCAACGCCAGCATTCCCACGCCCCAACCAGTTCACATGCGTCCAATGTTTGCCAGTTTTGCTGGAGCAATGCGTGCCACTTCTCTGACCTTTCTGTCTCAAGCAGGCATCAAACAGGGGATTCCCGATCGGTTGCAGCTCCAGAAGACTGTGGTGCCGGTGATGGGAATTCGCCAACTCAGTAAGCGAGATATGAAGCTGAATGATGCTTTACCTCGTATGGAAGTTGATCCCGAAACCTATGAAGTGCGGGCGGATGGGGAATTGCTGACTTGTGAGCCTGCAACTCTGCTACCGATGGCGCAACGTTACTTCCTGTTTTGATCACGCTTTCCGGTTTTGATGACTGATCGGGTTCGATTGCGTCAGGTGTAGCACTTGCGGTTCAGTCAATTGCCAGTAAGATAGCACCAGTAAGATAGCAAACCGCCCTCGCTCAGAAACCTGCCATGCTGCAATCTTCTCTGCCAACGGATCGATCGACTCACTCATTCGATCGGTTTAACGAGCAACTATCTGATCAATCTCCCGATCAATCCCTCACTCAATCCTCCGAACAATCAGCCAATCAATCAGCTAATCAATCAGCCAATCAATCAGCCGATCGATCCATCAAGCTGCTGGTTTTGGATCTTGACGGTACGACAGTTGGAGAATCGAACCAAATTGCTCCGCAAGTGCAGCAAGCGATTAAAGCCGCTCAGTCCCAAGGGGTTCAGGTTGCTATTGCGACCGGGCGCATGTTCTGTTCAGCATTACGCTTCCATCAAGCGATCAGTTCAACCTTACCGCTGATGGCCTATCAAGGCGCATTCATAAAAGACCCACTGACGGATCAAATTCATCGCCATTGGACTGTTCCTCAATCGGCCGCTTATCAGTTGTTAGATTATTTTGAGCAACCAGCCCTGTCCGATCGACTTTCCATCCACTTTTACGTTAACGATCAGCTTTATGTACGAGAACTGACTCCCGAATCCCAGATGTATGGGGAACGAACTCAAGTGCAGCCGATCGCCGTGGGGGATCTCCGCCAACTCTTAAATGGTCAGATAGAACCGACCAAGGTGTTAGCGCTCAGTGAAGATCCCCTGGTGATTGATCATCTACTCACTGCTTTGCGCCAGAAATACACTCCGGCAGAACTCTATTTCACCAAATCGGTGGCGACTTTTTTCGAAGCTACCCATCCTCAGGTTAATAAAGGCACGGCCGTGCAATATTTGGCAGAAACACTGTTAGGTTTGCAAGCAGACAATGTGATGGCGATCGGCGATAACTTTAACGATTTGGAAATGATCCAATATGCCGGAGTGGGAGTTGCGATGGGTAATGCTCCCTCAGATGTGCAAGCCCAAGCCAACTGGATTGCACCTGATGTGGAAAACCATGGCGTAGCTGCTGCGATCGAGGAGTTTATTTTGAGGGCTTAAGTCTGAACCGAACCCAATCTTAACCACAGAAGCAAAAATCATCGACCGTCAGATGACCATGATAGCTGTGAAAGGTGATGCGATAAATTTCAGTGGCACTCACGCTGAGCCGCAGATTAGCAGGAGCATGGGTAGAACCACTCCGGTCAGGCTCTGAGCGAGGAGTGTCTAGATTGGCATCCGGACTTTCCATTTCAGCCACAAGCTGGTTCTGCCGATTGAAGGCTCTCATCACAGTACGGCGCGAACTGGTAATAAAGCTCGTGACATGACGCACCGGCTGCACAAAAGTGGCCTCCAGCCAGCCATTTTCGGGAGCACCCATCATCACCATGGTACCGGAATGGGAAGGGTAAGCTGGATTGGAAGGACTAATTGCCACTGCATTTTTAAATTGAACACCCCAGGCTTCATATTGCCGATCGACGGGCGAAAAGCAGGGCAAATCTTCTAAATCGAGCCGTACACAAACCTGACTATCGGTTGCAGCAGGAACAATATTGCCGGGTTCACAGTTGACATCTAGCCGTTTGGCAACTGCTGGTTCAGCAAAGGGAACAAATCGAGTCATCGGTGTTCTGGATGAGGTGCGACTCACCTCACTCACCTGATTTGACATACAACCCCCTGAGTCAAAATTAACAGAGCACAATTGGAAACACACAGTCTTAAGTTGTTTTTTCGTAATCCTGTTGTCGTAACTCTATCCTTACGTGAAACTGTGCAAAACTTGTGACTAAAAGTGAATGAACCGATCTTTATTAGATTGAGTCTATGCCTTGGATGGAATCGGGATAGCTGAAAGCTGAGCATTGAAGATTAACTTCAATCCTGGCTAACCACTGGTCTAAATACATTCCTTTATCTTCACTCGTGTGGTTGAGTATAGCTTTATCCATATAGCTAGATTGATATGGCTATGTTAGTCATGCCATATGGTCTAGTTATAAGAATAGCTCTCTCAGTAACTTATGCACTCGATTCACTCATCCCATTTGTAAAGGGTCAGCAGCCCTTCCCGATCCATTAATCCCTCGTTATATCAATGACTGCTCAATCGCAAATTGACCCACTCATTGCCAACCCATTGCCCACTCATTGCAGTGAAGGCAGCGAATATGAATGACGAGCTAGCGAATTAAACCAGGTGAATTAAACCAGGCGAGTTAAACCAGTGGTTGAGATGCGAAACCCTGAAATCCGGCAATTTACTGACAGAGTACCCAATGTGTGGTGTCTACTATCACCAGTCGAAATTTTTTGGTTGTTTCCGGCAGATCACAATAGTAAACAAAAGCTTGAATGCCCCTTGTTGCTATTATTACTAATCTTCAGTTTGGCGAGCTAAAACCATACAGTTTTTAACGCAACTGCAACTATAGGGAGGTCTGAAACTTCACCAGAAATTCAAAAAGACATCATTGAGATTAAGTTTGGTGATTTAGCGTTGTCAAACTGGATAGAAATTCAAGATAGGTGCGGTTAAGAACGGGAGGAATGACAGATGGTTTCAGACTTAACCTACTTTTTGAGCTTGCCAGGATAGAGATTTCAGGTATAACCTGCCCGATTTTCTCCGATCGAATCCATGAGGGTAGAGTTAAACTGGGCTACTGTGTACACACATCGCTGAGTTGCTGCTAAATCGCTGATTGATCCCCCTAAATCCCCCTTTTTAAGGGGGACTTTGAAGACTTTGGGTTCGGTTCCCTCCTGGTTAAGGCGGGTTAGGGAGGATCGGAACGACTTGTGTGTACAAGGTAGCCCATTCAGGGCGAGAGAGAATTGTTAACGATCGGGTTCGAGATCCCCCTTAAATATTGTCAGAGCCATCGGTTAATATCTGATCGGTGATCAATTCCCGATCGCCCTGCCCTTAAGCTCACTTTCGTCGTCGATCTCCCCCTATGCTTCAGCCTCCTGGTTTTTATCAATGCACGCTAACCACTGGGCTAGGCACCATCGTTTACTACACTGCTGCCGATCCAACCATCAGTGCCGATCCGGAAGTAGAGGCGACAGACTGGATCGATCGCCGCACTCCCCTAGTATTTCTGCATGGTTTTGGCGGAGGCTCTTCAGCCTATGAATGGTCGTTGGTTTATCCAGCTTTTGCTGCTCAATATCGAGTGCTGGCTCCCGATCTACTCGGTTGGGGTCGATCGCACCATCTCACCCGCAGCTATCAAATTCAGGATTACCTGACGACAATCACCGAGTTTTTAGAACAGCTTTGTCCGGCAGGGGCAGTAGTGCTCGCTTCTTCTTTGACGGCTGGCTTTGTGGTGCGGTTGGCGATCACTCGTCCAGAACTGTTCAAACAACTGATCCTGGTGGCTCCTTCGGGGTTGGCAGATTTCGATCAACCCTACAAAAATTTCTTTGCTCAGTTGGTGAGTCTGCCACTGGTGGATCGACTGGTTTATGGCACGCTGATTGCAACCACAACGGGTATCCGTAGCTTCCTGGAAAACCGGCAATTTGCGCGGGCGAGTCGCGTTTCTCAGGAAATGGTGGATGCCTACTTAGCCTCTGCTCTGCAACCAAATGCTGAATATAGTGCGTTGTCTTTTGTACGGGGGGATCTCTGTTTTGATCTGGCTCCCTTTATGCCGCAAATTACAGTGCCGACCCTGGTGATTTGGGGTAGATTGGCCCAGTTCACGCCTCTGGAGTTGGGGCAACGCTTAACCGATCTCAATTCCCGATCGATCCAGCCTTTGGTCGTGATTCGCGGGGTAGGGCTCACACCCCAATTAGAGTTGCCTGCTGTGATGATCGGGCTGATTACGCAGCAACTTGCCACTTTGAAGTAACCTAGACCACCCTGAACTATCCGGAATATCCAGTGCTAAAATGAAAGCTCGCGGGGAGTTAGCGCAGTTGGTAGCGCGTTGCGATCGCACCGCAAAGGCCAGGAGTTCGAATCTCCTACTCTCCATTTCCTATTCTCCCTGAGTGGATGTGAATATTATGAGTGAATGTGAACAGTTCACCCATGCGCTGCTCCATAATGGATCTTGATCTATCACTGATCGATAAAAGTGCGAGTATCTCAATGGTATCTAGAGACTCGCACCCTATAACGCGATCGGAATCACCTGTCACCAGTAACTTTAGTTAGATGACGATCGATTGAACTGACGATCCATTCGCCTGAACTATTTTTTCTGTTTCAGCGATCGTCAACAGCGTCTTCAACACCGAATCTGGGTTTAAACTGATCGAATCAATCCCCTGTTCCACCAGGAAAGCAGCAAACTCTGGGTAGTCACTGGGAGCCTGACCACAGATCCCCACCTTCCGACCCTGAGCTTTGGCTTTTGCAATCACCTGTTTCACCATCTCCTTGACTGCTGGATTGCGCTCATCGAAGAGATGGGAAATCTGGGCCGAATCGCGATCGAGTCCCAGGGTAAGCTGGGTCAGATCATTCGAGCCGATCGAGAAGCCATCAAAAATTTCGCCAAACTGATCTGCCAAAATCACATTGCTGGGCAATTCACACATGACGTAGATTTGCAGCCCATTTTGACCCCGCACTAAGCCATGTTCTGCCATTGCTGCTTGTACCTTCAGCCCCTCTTCGGGAGTACGACAGAACGGAATCATGGGAATCACATTCGTCAGTCCCATTTCATCTCGCACCCGCTTAAAGGACTGGCATTCCAACCCAAATGCTGCCCGATATTTAGGGTCATAGTATCGCGAAGCCCCTCGCCAACCCAGCATCGGGTTTTCTTCCTCGGGTTCAAACTCGCGTCCGCCGATCAGATTGGCATATTCATTGCTTTTGAAATCAGACATCCGCACCACCACCGGGTTGGGATAGAATGCTGCCGCCAGAATGCCGATCCCAGAAGACAGCTTATCGACGAAATAGGCCGCCAGATCGTCATAGTGAGTGGTGAGTTGACTAATTTCCCACTTCGCCCCTTTGTCTTTAAGGCGATCGAAGTTGAGTAACGCCAGCGGATGCACCTGGATTTGATTGGCAATAATGAACTCGGTGCGGGCCAAGCCAACCCCATCACAAGGCATCATCGACAGCCGGAAGGCTTCTTGTGGATTACCCACATTCATCAGAATTTTGGTACGGGTTTGCGGCAGTTGATCGATCTGGACTTCTCGTATTTCAAACGGTACCTGACCGTCATAGATATACCCTTCTTCACCGCTGGCACAGGAAATCGTCACCATTTGGCCATCATTCAGCACGGTCGTGGCATTATCACAACCCACGATCGCCGGAAGCCCCAATTCACGAGCAATGATCGCCGCATGACAGGTACGCCCGCCCTGATTGGTGATGATGGCACTGGCCCGCTTCATGATCGGCTCCCAATCGGGATCGGTACGGCCAGTCACTAGCACTTCTCCTTCCTGGAATTGATCGAGATCATGCACGTCCAGAATGACTCGCACGACCCCCTGCCCGATCATTTCACCGACCGCTCGCCCAGTCACCAATGGCGGTGGCGGAGTCTGGCTCAATTCGTAGGTGCGCAACACATTGCTAGATTTTTGGGAATGCACCGTTTCGGGACGAGCCTGCACAATAAATAGCTGCCCCGTCTGCCCATCTTTGGCCCATTCCATATCCATGGGGGTGTAAACCCCGCGCACGGTGGAATAGTGATCTTCGATCGTGCAAACCCACTCTGCCAACTGAAGAATTTCGGTATCGTTGAGGGCATACTGTCCCTGTTCAGCACGCGGCACGGGTACATTCACGGTTGCTTTGCTACCGCCCACGTCGTAGATCATCTTGATCTCCTTGCTCCCCAACCGTCTGTCTAGAATGGGTCGAAATCCTTGCTTCAGAGTGGGTTTAAACACGACATATTCATCGGGGTTGACCATTCCCTGGACAACGGTTTCGCCTAACCCATAGGCAGCGGTGATCAAGGCAGCATTCCGGAAGCCTGTTTCCGTATCGATCGAGAACATTACGCCTGAAGTGGCCAGGTCTGAGCGCACCATCTTTTGTACCCCAACCGAAAGCGCCACATTAAAATGGTCGAAGTGTTTGATCGCCCGGTAGGAAATGGCCCGATCGGTAAACAACGAGGCAAAGCAGAGGTGACAGGCTTCTAATACCCCGCGAATCCCATTAATGTTCAGGTAGGTTTCCTGTTGTCCGGCAAAGCTGGCATCGGGTAAATCTTCAGCGGTGGCACTCGATCGAACGGCCACATCCACCCCAGTGCGATGGCTACGCCAAAGTTCTCGCTCGACTCCATGCAGGGACTCGCCCACCTCCAGACTCATGCCATAGCGCTCACTCAACTGCACATAGGCATCCACGATCGCCGATTCTAAGGCAGGTGGAAAAGGCGTATCCAAAATAAGAGTGCGAGCCAACCGACCTTTAGTGCGCAGATTTTCAATATTATCTACATCCAGATCAGATAAAAGCTGCCGTAATCGCGGTTCCAACCCAGCCTGCTCTAAGAAGTACCGAAAGGCATAAGCTGTCACGGCAAATCCGGTTGGCACATTGACACCCTTGGAGGTCAGTTGCTGGATCATCTCTCCCAGTGAGGCATTTTTACCACCCACTAAACCAACATCTGCAATACCCACCTGTTCAAACCAGAGAATCAGGGAATGGGCTTTGTCATCCTGATCGCGGACTTGATTAGCGCGATCGAGCGACTGAGTTGCATTGGATATATGCTCTTGGGGGTGATCTTGAGTATAGTTTTGAGGATTATTTTGAGTATTGTCTTGAGCATCATGTGAAGGCCTGACCGTATACATGAACGCGACTCCTATATTTAACTAAAAATGTGGTTTAAAGAATGTTCAGCAAATTGATTCAGCAAATTGATTCAGCATTGAATTGATCTGCATTCGATCCTGAAACAAGGACTTCGAAAGCAGCACACGACAATCTGACCAAAGGAGATTCCACGTTCAGGCAGTTACAAAGTGCTTTCAAGCTGGTTGTGACTGGTGATTCAGTCGCGTTTCTAAGTTGCTGTGAAACGGGTTATAAAGCGGGTTGTCAATCCTTAAATCAATCCTGTCGTAAATCACTGTCGTAAATCAACGCTGCTGTAGACAAACGATGAGTGCAGAACGAATGAAGGGGACTAAAAACGATTATCTCTGACTTCCAGAGGTAGGATTGGAAGAATCCGGATTAATTTCAGATTCGCCCAATAAAAGTACATGCAGAGAGTAGGTCAATGCAGACCGAGGAGCAAGAAAGTTACCCATGACAAGTTTTCTTCCCTTCTTACCCCTTTAGCCTATCGAATTTTCTTCAGCTTCTGCGAATTTAGCCATGTAAGTTCGTAAAGCTTTACCACAAGCTAAAGTTTTTTGACTAGCTATCTCATCTCATTGCTGGGAGGGCAGGAGATAAACTACCGGAATGGTATCAGGTTCTACTGCTTGCTTTAAACTTCATGCTTAGATGGATAGTGAGTCATTAGGAGCGGAATGGAGTGAACGCAGCAGATCAGGCGATCGGTCTTTCGGTAGCGACCAAAATTGCGGCCGTTGTTAACCTCTTCAAAGTACAATTTCCTGATGCCAAAGCGGATCTCAAGCCTTGGGCTAATGATCCTGACACACGGGATTTGATCGATCCAGATTCGATCGACATTGGTTTTCACCTCCCTGGTTGGAGTCGCCAGTTGCAAAGCCGCAGCGTTCTTGTGCAGATTCGGTTTTATGAAGATCCTTTAGTGGGTTCACGGCGGGCGATCGGGGTGGAAGCGGCCGGGTTCACCAACTTAGGTGAGCATTGGCGGCTGTCTACGGTGGAAAACTGGCAATTTGTCGGACAGACGGAACCCGCTGCGGCAGTGCAAGACAAACTCAAGCTATTTTGCCGCCAGGTTTTTGAGTTGTTCAATACTGTCGAATCAGAGGCATCTTAGGTGCGCGGACATGGATCAACCTGAAGGTAACCAACCTGAAGGTAACCAACCTGAAGGTAACCAACCTGAAGGTAACCAACCTGGAGGTAACTAGCCTGAAGGTAACCAGCCTGAAGCGAATGGGTAGAATAGCGCCGCTAGGGGTATTGCAGGTAGTCTTCTGCCAGCCAGCCACCCCCTTCAATCTCGACCCATTTCCCCGATCGCTGTCCCGTCAGTGTCACGATCGCTCCATCAGCCAGAGAATCGATCACTTCGCCATCAGGGGTACGTCGCACATACAGCCCTGAGCCCTCGGTGGTCACGATCGCTTGAGGAGAGTCTAGCTCGCTTGAAGATGGCTGTCCCCCTGGGTTGGAAATCAACGAATCGGGTGCAATGTCTCCGGCTGAAACCAAAAACCGTGACACCCAACCGCCGCCTTCTACTTCGACCCATTCGCCGCTGGTTTGCCCCGTTAAAATCAGGGTGGTTCCGGCAGCTACGGTTCGCATAATTTCACCGCCTGGGCTCTGACGCACATTTAATGTTCCACCCTCAGTGGCAACTGTTACGGTCGCTCCTGCCCGATCGTCTAGAAGATAGGTAACTGTGGGTCTAGGGTGGGTGATGGCAACCCGATCGATCACAAAATCGATCACCTCACCGGACTCAACCCAACAAGAGCCGGCCCGACCATCTTGAGTTTGCCAGGCGATTTCACTTTCTGCCTCCGGGTAAGCCGGGAATACCTCCACTTCCGATCGGGGCACACCCTCTAGCTCAAACACGACAGCGTTAGCACAAGCCTGCAATTGTGTTTCGGTGGCTGCGGTCGCGGTCGCATTCCATGGAAATAATCCCCAAAAAATGGAGGTTATCCCGCCAGCAAAAGCTAGACCAACTTTCATACCGAAGCTTAGAAAAACAACGCCATCCTGTATAGCGCATCTTGCTCTACCTTGCAACCCATTCCGGGCGATCAAGAATTGCTTCTATCAATTGCTTCTATCAATGGATAGATTTTCGTGAATAGAACATCCAGTATGATGAATGCCCTCCCAACAATCGCAGTTGACTGGTTGTTTCGCCTTGCCTCGCCCTATCTCACCTTGCCTCACCTGTCTTACCAGTTGGACGGTACCTTGCGATCGATCGGTTGGGCTCAGAATAGCGAGACTCTAGGTTGAGATGCGCTGCTCTGATTGGCGCTTGCCTATTGTTTTTCCCTCACCTCGGTTTCTTGCTGAGCCTCATTTCACCGATTCCCGATTTCCCGATCTCCGATTTCCCGATTCCCGATCGATGTCTATGCCTTTTATGCCTTTTATGTTTATATGCCTATATGTCTATGAGATCCATTGACTTTAAAAAACGAGTAGCGCCAAAGTCAACCGAGTTAAAGCGAGTCCATTTATTGAACTGGCAGTCTAGTGGGCAGTCTAGTGGGCAGTCCAGTGGGCAGCCTAGTGGGCAGTCCAGTGGGCGATCTGGATTTTTATTGCCTCTCTTAATTCGATCAATCCAATCCAAGTTGGCTTCGCTGCGATCGTGCCATTGCTCGACAGTAGGGTTGATCGGGGGGCTGGCCATTGTTCTGGTTTTGATTCCTACTCAAGCATGGGCTCAAACCAGTTCTTCTGCAGGGGTGATTGGAATTTTTGATGCTGCCTTCTCTGGTATTGTCAAACTCATGTCTGATCTGCTGTTCTTCAGCATTGGTGGGTTTCCCTTAATTGTCTTGTGGTTATTCATCGGAGCTATCTTTTTCACCATTCGGCTGGGGTTCATCAATTTTCGTGCATTTAAACATGCGATCGATATTGTCACGGGTAAATATGATGATCCCAATGATGAAGGCGAAGTATCTCATTTTCAGGCATTGGCTACTGCTCTTTCGGGCACGGTTGGCTTAGGAAATATTGCGGGAGTTGCAGTTGCGATCGAAGTAGGCGGCCCAGGAGCCATGTTTTGGCTCACTTTAACAGGATTGTTCGGCATGACGAGCAAGTTTGTTGAATGCACGCTAGCCCAAAAATATCGGCTAGAGCGGCCGGATGGCACGGTGGCAGGTGGGCCAATGTATACCTTGTCGCGGGGCTTGCCAGGATTGGGATTGGGCAGTTTAGGGCGTGGATTGGCAGTTTTGTTCTGTGTGCTCTGCATCCTTGGTTCCCTGGGAGGAGCCAATATGTTTCAATCCAATCAAGCCTATTCAGCCATATCAGGGCTGTTTCCCGGGCTGCCAAACTGGCTGTTTGGTCTGTTGTTAGCGGGTGGTACCGCAGTAGTGATTATTGGTGGCATTCAGCGGATTGGGGCGATCGCAGGACTGTTGGTTCCGGCAATGGCAGTCGTATACATTCTGGGTTGCCTGTGGATTATTTTGACAAATCTGACAGAAGTCCCTAATGCGGTCACCACGGTGATTACGGAAGCGTTTGCTCCGCGAGCTGTCGAAGGAGGAATCATTGGCACGATCGTGGCTGGAATTCGTCGCGCCACCTTTTCGAATGAGGCTGGGGTGGGTTCAGCGGCAATTGCCCATTCTGCTGCTCGTACCGATGAGCCGGTTCGGGAGGGGATT
Organism: Elainella sp. Prado103; assembly: GCA_025454395.1. Classification (GTDB taxonomy): domain Bacteria; phylum Cyanobacteriota; class Cyanobacteriia; order Elainellales; family Elainellaceae; genus Elainella. The sequence goes on along the minus strand of JALOOM010000021.1, from coordinate 41,154 downwards.
GTCTCATTGTTAGAGCCATTTATCGATACGGTGGTCATCTGTAACATGACGGCGATCGTGATTGTATTAACACAGGTCTACCAGAAAGAAACCACTGGGCTCAGTGGAGTTCAGTTGACGCTGGATGCCTTTCGTTCGATTAATAGCTGGTTTCCTGCTGTTTTAGTGATTGCCATTCTATTATTCGCCTTTTCCACGATTATATCTTGGAGCTACTATGGCGAGATGGCTTGGGGTTACTTATTCGGCTTTAATAGTGTCATTGTCTATAAAATTCTCTATGTCGTTTGTGTGTTTATTGGGGCAGTGGTTGGACTCAGTGCTGTGATCGATTTCAGTGATCTTTCACTGTTGTCAATGTCCATTCCCAATTTGATTGGCAGTTATTTGCTGTCTGGACAGGTGGCGGCTGATCTGCGGGACTATATGGATCGTTTGCGTTCCGGCAGAATGTTGACCTATGCCCAAAAAATCGTAACTCAGCAGGGAGAGTGAGAGCTAAGGTGATGAAATGCTTAACAATAAGTGAATAAGCGCCTGGTATGTCGATAATGAAAGCAGAAACGACGATTTGGAGAAAGTGTTAACGGAGGCGATGACGGTTTTGGAGGGGTGTGGAGAGGTATCGACTATAGAAGTAGCTGAATTGCCAAAATTTTTGCCAAGCTTTCATCAGGTTAGATTGCTGAACAGTCAAAGTTTGCAAGATTTGCGGATAGCGATTAGAGAGGTGAACCATGAGAGTCCTCGCTGGTTTGATTTTTGATGCTGAAAGTGATGGGCTGTTTGAAAGGTTAAGTTGAAAGATCGAGCTTGACAGATCGAGTGTTGAGCGATCATTCGATCGGTTTATTTTTGTGGGGTTGGCTCCTTTCGTCTTTTGACTTCTCCACTCTAAAGATTTCTGCGTTGAAGATCTAGCAATAGGCTTTATCTCAATGATGAATTGAATCTATAGACCGATCCTGATCATTTTAGGAAGGAAGTTCAATCTTCTAGATAAGCACAGCACAATATGTTCCCAGCCATTTCGGCGGCGATTTTAATTCATCCTTGTTCTTTGGCGTATGGTGATGCTCTGCACGAGCCTTCTTTTAATATCCTTCAATATCCTCGATCGGCTTGGTGAATGAACAGATACACCCGATTTCGATTTCTACCATGACAGTTTCTACCGTGACAGTTTCACTGAGATTTCTACCAGAATAGTTTTATTGGAATAGTTTTATTGGAATAGTTTCACTGAAATATGTTCGTGATATTCCGCAGCGTTTGCAGAATTCCTGAAAGACAGCTCATGTGGGAGGTTCAATCATGCATTGGTTACCGAAACAATATGTCTTAGTTCCGATCGATTTCTCAGATGCTTCGTTTTTGGCATTAGCACCTGCTCAAGAAGTTGTCGCTGAAGGGGGATCGTTACATATTTTGTATGTTTTGCCACCCTTGAGCCCAGTGGATCCGGCTGCTCGCTGGCATACCATTACAGATAAGAGTCGGGAAGAGCATGTGCGAGAAGCCTTGCAGGCTAAACTGCTGGAGTTGGGCTATTCAGAAGTGCAAATTGAAGTGACGGTTGGCAACCCAGCGCGTGAGATTGTGCGATATGCCGAAACCAAACCTGTCGATTTAATTGTGATGCCGACCCATGATGAACAGGGAGTCAGTCATTTTTTGTTTGGTTCAACCACAGAGCAGGTTGCACGCCATGCACCTTGTTCGGTGTTAATTGTGAGGTAATCCTGATTGTTAATACTATCAATATTGTCAATTGCAAAGTAATTGCAAAGTAATTACAAAGTAATTGCAAAGTAATTGTTAACGGCAATCGCCTCAGTTTCACCTCTCAGTGGCAATACAATTCCTTTTCTCCGTTAAATTACGGTAGTCACGGCGGATGTACGGAGATAGATTTACGGAGATCAGGTATCCCAATTGTCAAAAATTAAACAAATTTGGGTACTCTGGAGCATGTCACTTCTCCCTCAATTGAGATTTGGCTTAGCTGAAGGGTTCGCGAAATTTCGAGATGACCAAACTGAAGATGCGATTCTACCCCCTGAAATGGATCGATCGAGGTCTGCCCATTGCAGACAAAATTGGAATTCCGCTAGCAGCAATTGCGGTTTTCACAGCAGCGGCTTTGAGTATTCATACCATTGGCATGACTCGCAAGCAGATCGATCGATCCTATCGCACGCAAGCTCGCCAGATCGCCAGCTTAGTGCAGGCACAACTGAGTAGCCATCTCCAAGAAATTGAGGATCGATCAACCACCAGTCTGTTTTTACAGGAGCTGAAGCACCTCGACTCTACCATTCTCGATCTTCATATTTATCGGTTTGTGAATGGGCAGCCCATTCTGTGGGCTTCCTCCCATGGGGGACATGCTGAGGATGATCAAGCCCACTCCAGCCCCGTGCCGTTCAGCTTGACCCACGATGTGCAGCAAATCCTTTCTTCTCGCTCCAAACAACTCGAAACGATCGTTCCCCTCACGATCGGGAATCAACCGGCTGCCAGTATTGTTCTGTACACCTCCCTGACTGAGCGGGATGAAGCAATTACAGCCGCTGCCAAAATGATCATTTTAACCTCTGGTTTCGGCATTTCCGGACAGAGTGTGGCGTTGATGTTAGTGCTGTATTGGGTTGTACTCAAACGGTTGCGGCAATTAAGTCAGGCTGCTCTTCGGGTCGCAGAAGGCGATACCACGGTTCGCTTACACCATCTATCTCAGAAAACAGGACGCGACGAAATCCTGAATGTGGCGCGGGAGTTCGATCGGATGTTAGAGGCAGTGCAACGGCGATCCCAGCAGCAAGAAACCCTGACTGAGCTAGGACAACAGGCGGTACAGGCCACTCAACTCTCTGATCTACTTGATAAAGCCGTCGAGATGGTGGCGCGTACCCTCAACTTAGATTACGTCGAAGTATCTGAGTGGCTGCCCAAGCAACAGAGCTTACAACTGCGGGCAATGACCGGCTGGGCACCCTACGAGCGCACGACCATTTTGCCAGTAGCGGTTGATTCCCCGATCGCCCATACATTGCAGACCAGTGAGCCTGCTGTGATTGATCATGTAGAGCAGGAACAACGGTTCCGCGGGTTACAGTGGCTACAACAACAGGGCGTGATCAGCAGTTTGAGTGTGTTGATTGGCAAGTTTGAGGCTCCTTTTGGCATTTTAAGTGTTCATACCCGCACCCAGCGCCGCTTTCTCAAAGATGACATTTTGTTCCTCAAATCGGTGGCAAATTTAATCTCCGCTGCGATCGATCGACATCAGGTGGAAACGGTGATGGCCCACGCTGAAGCAGCCGTAGCTCGGGCCGAAGCGGCAGAAGTGGCCAAGCAAGCCCTTGAAACAGAAATTCTGGAACGCCAACGGGTAGAGGCGGCCTTACGGGAAAGTGAAGAACGGTATGCATTAGCCGCGATCGGAGCCAATGATGGGCTGTGGGATTGGGATCTGCGCACCAATGCCGTCTATTTTTCCGGACGCTGGAAAACGATGTTGGGCTATGAAGAGTGGGAAATTGGCCATCATCCCTGTGAATGGTTCGATCGAATTCATCCCGATGATCAGGAACGAGTCCAACGAGAACTGACCCAGCACCGAGAAGGGTTGACGGCCCATTTTGAGAGTGAATTTCGACTACGACGCAAAGATCAGTCCTATTGCTGGATCTTGAGCCGGGGCTTAGCGGTGCGCGATCATGCTGGACAAGTTTATCGGCTGGCCGGTTCCCAAACAGATGTCACCGATCGCAAGCAAGCCGAAGCGAAGTTGTTGCACCATGCCCTGCATGATGAATTGACCAGCTTAGCCAATCGCGCTCTATTTACCGAACGGCTAGAGCAGGCGATTAATCAGCCTCAACCCCTTCACCCGACCTTTGCAGTGGTGTTTTTGGATCTCGATCGGTTCAAAGTCATCAATGACAGTTTGGGTCATTTGGCTGGTGATCAACTTTTGGTGATTACCGCAGAGCGACTCAAACAGTGTTTACGCCCCAGTGATACCTGTGCCCGCCTGGGAGGAGATGAGTTTGCCATTTTGCTGGAACCGCTGCAAGATCCCAGTGAGGCGATCACGATTGTTGAACAGATTCGGGAAGCCTTGCGGGCACCATTTGGCTTGGCTGGGCAAGAGGTGTTTGTGAATGGCAGCATTGGGTTAGTCTTAGATACGCAGCGCTATCACCATAAAGAAGAATTACTGCGGGATGCGGATACGGCCATGTATCGAGCAAAGGCGGCTGGACGCGGTTGCTATACCATCTTTACGCCGATGATGCATGAACAGGCAGTCACCCTCCTGCACCTCGAAGCGGATCTGCGGCGGGCGATCGATCGCCAAGAGTTGATCCTGAACTACCAACCGATTATGTCACTCACCAGCCAGCGTCTAACTGGGTTTGAAGCCCTACTGCGTTGGCAGCATCCCCAACGGGGCTTATTACTACCCGCAGAGTTCATCTCGCTTGCGGAAGAAACGGGACTGATTCTGTCGATCGGGGAATGGGTGCTGCAACAAGCCTGTTCCCAAATGAAGCAGTGGATCGATGAATTTGCCCTGGATCCACCCGTCACCATCAGTGTGAATTTATCGGGTAAACAGTTTGCCCAGCCCGATCTGGTTGAGCAGATTGCTCGAATTTTGCAAACCACTGATTTAGCACCGCATCGCCTGAAACTGGAAATCACTGAAAGCGTCATTATGACGGATGCCAACGCCGCCGCCCAGATGATGCAACAGCTTAAAACCTTAGGGGTACAACTGGCCATGGATGACTTTGGGACGGGCTATTCTTCCTTGGGCTATTTGCATCGCTTTCCGATCGATACATTGAAGATTGATCAATCTTTTATCAACAGTGCAGATACCAATTTAGAGAAGCTGGAAATTACCCGCACGGTGATCGCGCTGGCCTGGAATTTAGGCGTGAATGTGGTCGCAGAAGGGGTTGAAACCAGTCAGCAAATGGCTCAACTCAAGCTGCTGAAATGCGAACTGGGACAGGGGTTTTTGCTGTCTCACCCGCTCGATCGAGCAGGCATTGCTCAATTGCTACAGTCTCATCCAGGTTTTCAGTTCAATCGAGGTTTTCGATCTAATCCGGCGACTGTGGTGCTGGCTAACGGTGAACCCTCGCGACGATAAAGCGATCTGCTAGAAAAGGGGAGCAGTCAATTTCATCAACAGCTTTCCAGTTCCTCTCCTTTCTCTGGCTCACTGCTAAACAAAAGCAACTTGAGCCCCATGATGGCAAACCCGACTGCTGCGATGCCTTTCACCCAGCCGATCGGCAACAGTTGGGCCACGCCTTCACCCAAGAGAACTCCTAAAAAACTAGCCAACAACAACGCGGCAGACGAGCCCAAAAATACGGCTCTGAGAGACTTTGAACTCCCACTCAGGGCGATCGCGGCTAGCTGACTTTTGTCACCCAGTTCGGAAATGAACACCATCACAAAGCTGAGGCCCAGCAGATTCCAGTCCATCATGAGGGAAAAAATAAGAGGGAAAAACTTAAGAGGGAAGCGAGGTCAGTGAGGTCAATGAGGCAATCCAGTCAACCAAGGGTTAAACCAACCGTTAAAAGAGACGAAATGGGTAAAAGAGGTGCAATGGGCAAATTCTCATCCCAGCCAACCCTTACGGATGAAAACTTTCCCAGACCAACTGCGTGGCGATCAGCAGTAAAAGCACCCCGGCTGCCCGCTCTAAGGTGTGAGCTGGAACCCGTTTGGCTAACCAGCAACCCAACCATACTCCAATTAAACTGGTGGCTACTAACGCTGAACCGGCTCCAATGAACACCACCCAAGGATTGTGAGTTTCAGCCGCCATCAATAGGGTGGTCAGTTGGGTTTTGTCTCCCAGTTCAGCCAGGAAAATCGTAATGAAAGTTGAACCAAAAACTTGCCAAGCTGCCTGACGATCGCCAGATTTGCTAGAAATGGTCGGTTCGGTTGCCAGATCCGCAATGGTGGCTGTTGCCTGCGCAACTTCTGGAATGCCCACCATGGGCTCAACAGCGGTAGGAGGGCTAGATTCGTTGGCCAGATCGGGAGGAACAAGCGTAGATTGGGAAGAGTGTTTCACAAGTCAAATTTCACAATTCAAAGGGGATCGGCTTTTCATTTTCTTTTCATTTTATCCCCAATTTCCCTAAAACCCAACCTCTCGATCAAACCGCAGCATTTCCAAACTCCGATCGCCATATACCCCTTCGATTTGCTGGCGACAACAATCGATCGCAAAGTCGTTGAGTTCTTCGGGTTCTACGTCATAAAGATCTTGAAACACATCGGGTTGAACCCGGCAGAAGCGGGGGCGATCAGCGTAAATTTGGCATTCCCGGTTAGTTTGATCAAAATGAATGCACCAGCCATCTTCGCCGACCAAGCTCAGGTAGAGTGCCAGTTCTGAGGGGGGTAAGTAGTCCTCCAGATCAGGTCGATCGGCTGGATCAAGCTGACAGCAAGCACCACATTGTTTCACACATCGCCAGGTCGCCATACGGGTTCTCCTTGACTGAACAAAAACTGAACCAATTCATTCAGAGGGCAAAAATCAAAGGGCAAAAATCAGAGGGCAAAATTAGCAAGTGGAATAGTCATCCAGCCCGCTCCTACCCTAGTCTATTGTCTTGTCAGTGAGCCATCATTTTCTCCTGAGATTTCAAACTGAGATTTCGAACGCTTACCAGGTAAAATAAAAGTCGGATATGGTTATCTAAATTACAGTTGATAAATGTTTGGTTAGTTTGGGAGGAGCAATGGACTTCTTATCCGGTTTGGTCGGTGGGATTAATTTTGAAACGATCGCTCAATTAACAATGCTGGCTTTGATTGTGATTGCTGGCCCAGCAGTCATTTTTGTGTTGGCATTCCGGGGTGGGGATCTCTAAATTCATTAGCGATCCCCGGTTCCAGCGATTAGCAACCCAATTGCCGGTGCTGAGCTCAGGAATCCGCCATGGGGATCGCTCAAGCAGTTGGGGCTGGCAATGACCCTTAATTCAGCCCTGCTGCTTTCATTCGCTGCTTGCTCAATGGATAACTCGCTTTCCCAGCAAAACCTCAGTTTCGCTTGATAGCCTCAATGGGCTGCTTGACAGCCTCAATGAGCTGCTTGATGGGCTGCTTAAACCTCCAGGCTTACGGCTCATAGATCGTATCCTGATGCTCCGAATCCGCTGGTTTCTCATCTTGCCGATCGGCTGCCCTACGGGTCGTGGATCTGCTGGTTTCGGAATTGCACGGGTCTGTTGCTTTTCTCGTTAGCCCTTCTCGTTAGATGGCTCATTCTGCCCCAATGGGTGATATCCCAGATTGACTTAAATTAGGCTATGGGATGTCTGTCGAGTCCGATCGAATTGCAATATTACAGCCCCTGTTACTCCCCCCTGCCATCGCCTCTGTTACAGCCTGTTACAGATGGATCGCTGATGGGATGAAGAAGCGATTCAATTCGTGGAGAAGCGATCCAATTATATGGATGACTTTACGCTTTTCTCCTAGATTGGCTAGTATGATTTTCTCAGCGTCTACAGATATAACTGGTGTCCGATTTTGTAAGGGTTTTTTGCATGTAAGTTTTATACCGTTTCGTTTCATCTTTTGGTTCATCCAGGGCAGATTGCGCTGGCATGGAGCTTTTTTTTGAAGGAAGCACCAGCGATTGAATCGTTCCATAATGTTCACTTGATGACAGTCGCGTCGAGGACTTGCCGTGACCCGCTCTGCAACTTTACCCGTATCTCTTTCTCTTCCTCCAGTAGAAGATAATAGCCGCCTTCGGTTGTTCTCTGGATCTGCTAACGTACCGCTGGCTCAAGAGGTTGCTCGCTATTTGGGCATGGATTTGGGGCCCATGGTGCGGAAGCGCTTTGCCGATGGAGAAATTTACATTCAGATTCAAGAGTCGATCCGAGGCTGTGATGTTTATCTGGTACAGCCTACCTGCTGCCCGGTGAACGATCACCTGATGGAACTGCTAATCATGATCGATGCTTGTCGGCGCGCTTCGGCTCGGCAAATTACTGCCGTGATTCCTTACTATGGCTACGCCAGGGCAGATCGTAAGACTGCTGGTCGTGAGTCGATCACAGCCAAGCTAGTTGCTAACTTGATCACACAAGCGGGAGCCAGTCGGGTATTAGCGATGGATTTGCACTCGGCGCAGATTCAGGGCTACTTTGATATTCCCTTTGATCATGTTTATGGATCGCCGGTGTTGTTGGATTATCTGGTCAGCAAAAAACTGAGTGACATTGTGGTGGTATCCCCCGATGTGGGTGGGGTGGCGCGAGCCCGAGCCTTTGCCAAAAAGCTGGATGATGCTCCCCTGGCGATTATTGATAAGCGTCGTCAGGCCCATAATGTGGCGGAAGTAATGAATGTGATCGGTGATGTGTCTGGCAAAACAGCAGTGCTGGTGGATGACATGATCGACACCGCCGGAACCATCTGTGAGGGGGCCCGGTTGCTGCGTAAAGAAGGGGCTCGTCAAGTTTACGCCTGTGCAACCCATGCTGTGTTCTCCCCCCCTGCCGTCGAACGGCTCTCGACGGGGCTATTTGAAGAAGTGATTGTGACCAACACCATTCCTGTTCCGGAAGCTCACCAATTCAAACAGTTGACCATGCTTTCGGTGGCGAACCTGTTGGGTGAAACCATCTGGCGTATCCATGAAGACAGCTCAGTGAGTAGTATGTTCCGCTAAGGATAAGGGGATTGGGGCGCAGCCTGGGAACCGATTTGGCGCTTGATCAGGGCGAGTTCTAAATCGCCAGAGCTTGGGTCAAGCTGCCGATCGAAGCCTCTAGCTGCCCCGCTTGCATCAGTGCCATACTTTGCTCTTGCCAGGTGAGATAATCATCTGGCTTAAGTTTTAAGGCGCGATCGAAACAGTCGGCTGCCTGCTGGTGTTGCTGTAACTTGGAGAGGAGCCGTCCCCGATGCCGCCAAACCATGGGCTGGTTAGATTGGATCCTCAAAGCCTGGTCATATCGCTTTAAAGCAGCTTCCAACCGTCCCAACTGTTCCAAGGCCACTCCTTGATTGCACCAAATTTGCACATCCACGGGCTTCAGTTGCAGTGCCTTTTGATAGCTTAAAACAGCCGATCGATACCGTCCTAAATAAAATAAGGCACTACCTCGATCGCTCCACACCTCAGCTTGGTCAGGACGCAATGCCAGCGCTTGATTGAAGCTTTGTACGGCTGCTTGGTATTGCTGTACCCGGAAGAGGGCAACCCCCCGTAGCATCAGCGCTGGATAAAACTTAGGATTGAGCTGCAAGGTGCGATCAAAACTGACGATCGCTTGATAGTAAGAAGCCTGTTGAAACAAGGCAATGCCTCGGGCTGCCCAGACCAACGATCGCTGGGGATAAAGTGCTAGGGCTTGGTCAAAACTATCAATGGCGGACTGAAGCTGCTGATGCTGCAATTGAGTAATGCCTTGCGTAAACCAATCTGAACGCTCTGCTGCTGAACGCTCTAATAATGCTTGATCGGGTGAGGATACAACGATCGGAATGGAGGGGACTGGTGTAGATGGAGCTGGTGTAGATGGGGCTGGTGTAGATGCGACTGGGGTTAGATTGTCCGATGAGCAAACCGACGAGCAAACCGATGAGCAAACCATGCCAGCCGATGGTTCAGCCACAGCCGATCGAGTCAGGTGAGTGACCTGGTTAAAGCAGTCGATCGCCGCTTGCCATTGTTCCAACTGTTGCAGGGCCAGACCTCGGTGAAACCAGGCTGCTCGATCGTGAGGAGCCAGTTGAGTGGCTCTGGCAAAATTGGCTGCTGCTGCCCGGATGTCTTGCTGTTGCAGGAATAGTTTTCCCCTCCAGATCCATAGTTCCGCCTGCTGAGGATGGGCTTGCAACAGGGCGTTACACACAGGCAGTAACTCTGTTTGCCGATCCAAACGGGTCAAGGTGGTACAAAAACGCTCCCACAGCAATGGATGAGTTGGGGTTTGCTCCAGGGCTTTGCGGTAGATGATTGCCGCTTTTTCCCATTCCTCAGCCTCAAAAAAGATATCTCCCTGAGTCTGCCAATCAGAGGTACTGAGATGCTGAAAGGTTGCACTGGCAAATTCCTTGGGCTGATCAAACAGGGAGGTCGAGTCTGGAGGATTGGCGGGAGTCGATTTCAGCGATCCTGGAGCGAAATGAATGAGTAAATCAAAAGGCAAGTCAGTATCCAATTCCCCGCCACCGGGTAGGGGGAATTCAGCAGAAGCAGGGGAGCGGTGAGATGGAGGCAAGGGGGGCAGAGCAGGTGGCAAACCCATAGCACTAACTCAAAGATAAGGATGGGCAAAGGATGGGCAGGCAAATCAGCAGGCAAATCAGCAGGCAAATCAGCAAACCAATCAGCAAACCGAGACAACGCTGAAGAAGGTAACCCGTTTAAGAGCGCACCGGAAAAGTGAGGGGATGATTACGATCCACCATACGATCGAGTCTCCTGACTTCAGGGAAAAGACGGAGAGCTTTTGCGGAAATCTTACATTTGAGTCCCCAGAACCCGATCGACTTTGAATTTTCTTCATCAAACTCCCATGAAGAGATTGAGGTCGAGAACCTTTTAGGTCATGCTGATTAGGAATGTCGGTATTGATTCGGTATTGATTCAGTATTGATTCGATATGGTTCGATATTGTTTGATATTGTATAGAGGAGATGATGGAATGACGGCAGAACTCGATCCCGTAAAGTTGATGAAGCAAGAAGTGGGCAGAGTTGCAGCAAATCAAGTGCAGTCGGGCACGATCGTAGGATTGGGAACGGGTTCCACCACCGCCTATGCCATTCAGTTTTTAGGCGAGCGCTTAAAGTCGGGTGAGCTGAAGGAGATTAAAGGCATTCCAACTTCTTTCCAGGCATCTGTGCTGGCTAAGCAATACGGGATTCCACTCACCACCCTGGATGAAATTGACCAAATTGACATTGCGATCGATGGTGCCGATGAAGTTGATCCCCAGAAGAATTTGATCAAAGGCGGGGGGGCAGCCCACACGCGCGAAAAAATTGTCGATAGCCTGGCCCAAAAGTTTATTGTGGTGGTCGATAGCTCCAAGCTGGTCGATCGACTTGGCACAACTTTTCCTCTCCCGTTGGAAGTGTTGCCTCTGGCGATCACACCCGTGATGAAAGCAGTTGAACAACTGGGTGGCAAACCTGAATTGCGGATGGCGATCAAAAAAGACGGCCCGGTAATTACCGATCAAGGCAACATGATTATTGATGTTACCTTTGCTGGGATCGATAATCCTGCCGAACTCGAAAAAACACTGAACAACATTCCCGGTGTTCTGGATAATGGCTTATTCGTTGGTGTGGCTGATCAGATTTTGATCGGTGAAGTCAAAGACGGACAAGCCACAGTGCGAGAGTTTTAAGCCAAGGTTGAAATCGATTCAAGACTCCGGTGGTTCAGGCTTGAACTTAGCTTGAACGATCGGAGTACCGCCTAATCCATCTGAAACTGCATTAATTCTCTTTGTCACCTGTGCTCAGACCACGAGTAATTGCGCTTCCTGGCAAAGTTCGTTACTTTGATGAGTGCAAGAGGGACACCGGCTGGTGTGATCCTCAAGTGTGATGAAAGTTCCTCGCAAAATTCGATCGCAATTGAGAATCTATGCTATATCGCAGATTTGGGCGCACAGAGTTGTCTATGCCGGTTTTATCCTGCGGCGGCATGAGATACCAATATAAATGGCAGGATGTACCCCTCGTACAAATTCCAGCCGATAACCAGGCGAACTTAGAAGCGACGATCCGCCGATCGCTAGAGTTAGGTATCACCCACATTGAAACGGCCCGTGGTTATGGCAGTTCTGAACTTCAGCTCGGCCAAATTTTACCGACTTTACCTCGCGAAAAGCTGATTGTGCAAACCAAGGTTGCTCCCTGTGCCGATCCACAAGCATTTATCGCCACGTTTAACGAGTCGATCGGCAATTTAGGCTTAGAGTATGTCGATCTGCTGGGGCTCCATGGCATCAACAATCGGGAATTGCTGAATGACAGCTTGCGTCCGGGTGGATGTTTGGCGGCAGCGCGGCAATTGCAGGCGGCGGGTAAAGTGCGTCATGTGGGCTTTTCAACCCATGCACCGCTTGATGTAATGCTTGAGGCGATCGAAACCGATGGGTTTGATTATATCAATTTGCACTGGTACTACATCAATCAAGCTAACTGGAGCGCGATCGAAGCAGCCACCCAGCATGATATGGGTGTGTTCATCATCAGCCCTTCCAACAAAGGCGGTTTACTCTATGAGCCCTCTCCCAGGCTGATCGAGCTATGTGCTCCCTTGAGTCCGATTGTGTTCAATAATCTGTTCTGTCTCAGTCATCCGCAAGTTCATACTCTTAGTGTGGGGGCTGCTCGCCCACAAGATTTTGATGAACATTTGAAAGTCCTGGATTTACTCGATCAAGCAGAAACGCTTTTGCCGCCAATTATTGAGCGTTTAGAACAAGCTGCGATCGAACGACTGGGTGAACATTGGGTAAAAACTTGGCAGCGGGGACTACCCAGTGTTGAGGAAACACCTGGACAAATCAATATTCCCGTTATCTTGTGGTTACGTAATTTGGCGATTGCCTATGACATGATCGGGTATGGCAAAATGCGTTATAACTTGCTGGGCAATGGCGGTCATTGGTTTCCTGGCAAACCCGCTAAAAATCTGGAACAACTCGATTTGACTGCCTGTTTAACGCATAGCCCCCATGCCGCTCAAATTCCGCAATATTTGCAAGAAGCCGATCAACTCCTCGGTGGTGAATCGGTCAAACGGCTTTCCCAAAGTGATTGATCGCTTTGACTCTCCCTCTAATCGGCTAGAGGCTGGCTCTCTACGCGATCGGTCGCCTGGATACACTTTTTTACCCCATTTTCTTGATGATGAGATAAAATAGGACAAACGAACTAATGCGTGAACTAGCTAGGCAAATCAGCTATGAATCTCTTTCAACGCCTGCGGGATGCCTTTGGGTTGATTGAAGAATATGACGAGTACGACGAGTATGAGGAAGAAGAGGAAGATCAAAGTAATCCCTCTCCTCAGGCAGGTCGGCGGCTGCCTGGCAATGTGATTGGGTTGCCAGGGTTAGCCATGGAAATGGTGTTGATGCAGCCTCGATCGTTCGATGAAGCTCCTCAAGCTGTTATGGCCTTGCGAGAACGAAAGTCCGTCATTTTGAATTTAACCCTGATGGAAACCGATCAGGCTCAGCGCTGTGCCGACTATGTAGCGGGTGGAGCTTACGCGATCGATGGGCATCAACGGCAGCTCGGGCCCAACATTTTTCTGTTCACTCCCAATTTTGTCAACATTACTGCTCAATCTGCTCCAGAGTTGACCACAGGGCATAACCCTTGGCAGGCTCCTTCTGGGGCTTCAGTCACCACCTGGCTGAACCAAAACCCCGAAGTCAGACCGACTCAAATGCCACGCTAGTCCTTTTCCTGATCCTCATTTCGGGCCAAAATAGCAATGATCCATTTGGGTGGGATATCCTGATGACTCGATCGCTGCTTGCCCTATTGCAATTGGTCAGTCCTACCTTACCTGTAGGAGCCTATACCTATTCCGAAGGACTAGAGACACTGGTTCAAACCAGTCAAATTACAACAGCCGCCCAGTTAGAAGTCTGGTTGCGGCAGGAACTGACCTATGGAGCGATCCGAGTTGAGGTGGGAATTTTGGATCGAGCTTATGGGGCTGCGATCGAAAAGGATGAGATCCAACTAGCTCAGTGGAATCAGTGGCTATCAGCTTTTCGTGAAACTGAAGAAATCCGAGAGCAGAGCTGGCAAATGGGGCGATCTCTCCTACGGTTACTGCAAGCACTTCAGCCAGAGTCTCGCTGGTTTTGGGCTGAACATTTCACTGATCAACGTGCTGATCAACCCGTCAATTTTGCGATTGCGTTTGCAGTCGCGGCAGCGGGCTGGCAAATCGATCGATCGGATATGCGGCTGGGCTATTTGCAAAGTTGGGTGGCGAACCTGATCAACGCTGGGGTGCGATTGGTGCCTTTGGGACAGACCCAAGGGCAGCAAATCCTGCTGAATCTACAACCTACTCTGGAACAAGCCAGTCAAGCTGAATCTCTGGTGTTGGAATGCTGTAGCTGGGGGGTGTCGATCGCCAGTATGAACCATGAAACCCTCTACTCGCGTCTGTTTCGTAGCTGACCCATTGTAGATAAGTTCATGTAAATAAATTGATTAGGATGAATTCAAGAGGTTGATGAGAAGTATCTCATCTATCTTTCATTACCAGCTTAAGCACCTAGATGAAACTAATAATCAAAGAGCTGAAGAACATTAAATGCTCTTCCCAAAAAACTTGATCTGAAAGTGAAGGAAATCAAATGGCTACTATTAATGGCACCCCTGGAATTGACCTGTTGAGTGGAACCAGCTCTGATGATGTGATGAATGGGTTTGCGGGTGCAGATATTTTAAATGGAGTAGACGGAAACGATATCTTGAATGGTGGAGATGACAATGACACCCTGAATGGCGGAGATGGGGATGATATTCTGAATGGTGAACTGGGAAATGATATCCTCCGTGGCGGAAATGCTAACGATACGCTCAGTGGCGGGCTGGGAGCGGATCGCCTATTTGGGGAGGAAGGCGATGATCTCCTCTACGGTAATGAAAGCAATGACATTCTAGACGGCAGCATTGGTGATGATATTCTCTACGGTGGGACAGGTGCCGATCGATTGAATGGGGGTGCCGATAATGATCAGCTTTATGGTGAAGTGGGTATTGATCGATTAGATGGGGGTAGCGAAAACGACTACCTGGATGGTGGAAGTAGCAACGATATCCTGACCGGCGGCACGGGTAATGATATTTTGGTTGGTGGTGCAGGCAACGATACATTAACGGGTGGACTGAATGAAGCGGATCAATTCCAGTATCTGTCCAATACTTTCTTCACGCGAGCTGCCTTTGGAGTAGACACCATTACTGATTTTGAAAATGATCTCGATCGAATCACCTTGGATAAAAATACCTTTGGTGTGAATGATCTATCTGAAATTGGGATTGTGGCAAACGATACATTAGCTGCAACAAGTAGCAGACTCATCACCTATAGTGCGGCAACCGGTCGAGTATTCTTCAACCAAAATGGGAGTGCAACTGGTTTCGGTACAGGCGGTAACTTTGCGACGATTCAAGGCGCGCCGGTGATCTCGGTGGATAGCGCTTTTGAATTAATCAACTAGATCGGCAAACCAGTTCGACAAGCCAGTTCGACAAGCCAGTTCGACAAGCCAGTTCGGCAAAATCAAAATTATTGCCACCAGTTGAAGTGGGAGGATGAGTATTCATCTTCCCATCTTTGACGATCTCCATCGTTTGCCACTCCAACCAGATGCGATCCACCTAACCTCAGGTATTCTCAAAAGGATTCTCAAACTGACTGTGAGCACCATCTCCTGTCCTACAGTGCCGCCTGATTCGGCTAATCAGGTGCAATTTTGCTCAGCCGAATCTCAAAGAATGCTTAAAGTAATGTTCTCCTCTGACTGACCTGCCCCTACAATGCAAACCAACCCAGATGCAACTTCAAATCAGGGAGTGTTCGGATGTCCAGTCCAGTGGATAGTCAGGTGGATAATCAGATGCACAGTTTTCGAGTTGGAATTGCCGGGCCAGTCGGTTCCGGAAAAACGGCCCTGGTCGATGCCCTATGCAAAGCCCTCCGCGATCGACTCAACATTGCGGTGGTGACCAATGATATTTATACCCAGGAAGATGCTCAATTTCTGGTGCGCAGTCAGGCTTTGCCGCAAGAACGGATTAGAGGAGTAGAAACGGGTGGCTGTCCCCATACGGCAATTCGGGAAGATGCCTCGATCAATCTAGTGGCGATCGAAGCATTAGAGCGGCAGTTTAATCCGCAACTGGTGTTTGTTGAAAGTGGCGGAGACAATCTCGCTTCTACCTTTAGCCCTGAGTTAGTCGATTTAACGATCTATGTGATTGATGTGGCAGCAGGAGACAAAATTCCTCGCAAAGGTGGGCCAGGCATTACGAAATCCGATCTATTAGTAATTAACAAAATCGATCTGGCACCCATGGTAGGAGCCAGCCTGGAAGTGATGGAGCGGGATACTCGTCAAATGCGGTGCGATCGACCGTTTGTCTTCACAAATCTTAAGACTCGACAGGGGCTGGAGACAGTGCTTGAATTCATTGACTTGCAGATGGGATCGATCCAAACCGAGTCCGAAAAAATACCATCCTGACGATCATCCATACCGGGAAAAGAATCCAACTTTTGTAATCTAAAATACAATTTCTACTCGAACGCAGCCATACCATCGCTTATGGCAAGTTCTGGCATACACTTAGCCTCCCCCAGAGGAGTGATAAATCGATGACAAGGCAATTTGGACGGCGTAAGTTTTTACTGTATGGTTCTGCAACATTGGGAACCAGTATTTTGTTGAAAGCCTGTGCCGGAGGGCAGACAACAAGCACGACTGATACGGCATCGCCAGCCGCTGATGCTTCACCTGCGACCTCACCAGCCGCCAGTGGTGATGGCATTAAGGTGGGAATTCTCCACTCGTTAAGCGGCACGATGGCTATCTCTGAAAAGAGCGTTGTAGACTCTACTTTGCTGGCGATCGATGAAATTAACAGCGCGGGCGGCATTGGCGGCAAGCAAATCGTTCCGATTCAGGAAGATGGCGCTTCGGATTGGCCAACCTTTGCCGAGAAAGCGAAGAAGTTGATCGACGAGGATCAGGTTGTGGTGATTTTTGGCTGCTGGACTTCTGCCAGTCGCAAAGCAGTGTTGCCAGTGTTTGAAGAAAAGAACCACATGCTGTTCTACCCAGTGCAGTATGAAGGGCAAGAATGCTCGAAGAACATTTTCTACACGGGTGCGGCTCCAAACCAACAGATTGAGCCCTCTGTAGATTGGCTGCTAGCAGAAAAAGGGAAAGACTTCTATCTGGTCGGATCGGACTATGTCTTCCCGCGTACCGCGAATACCATCATTAAAGCCCAACTAGAAGCGAAGGGGGGTACGACCGTCGGTGAAGATTACTTGCCGCTCGGTAGCACGGAAGTGACTCCGATTATTGCCAAGATTCGTTCAGCCCTGCCAGATGGTGGTGTGATTTACAATACGCTGAACGGTGATAGCAACGTGGCATTCTTCAAGCAGATGCAGGGTGCAGGTCTCACTCCAGAGAAGTATCCGGTGATGTCGGTGAGTATTGCCGAAGAAGAAGTGAAGGCGATCGGTACTGAATTCTTGAAGGGACATTTCGCGGCCTGGAACTACTTCATGACCGTGGAAACCCCTGAGAATGAGAAATATGTAGAGGCTTTCAAGGCGAAGTATGGTAGCGATCGTGTCACCAACGACCCGATGGAAGCGGCTTACATTTCTGTGAACCTCTGGAAACAAGCCGTTGAGAAGGCAGGGGATCCAGGCACTCCAGCCGATCTAGAAAAGGTGCGACAGGCAGTGTATGGGCAAGAGTTTGCGGCTCCGGAAGGCCCAGTCACCATGAACACCAATCACCACATTTCGAAGACAGTACGGATCGGTGAAGTCCGAGATGATGGTTTGTTTGAAATCGTGAACGAAACCCCTGGCCCCGTTGATCCGATCCCCTGGAACCAGTTTGTCGCAGAAACCAAAGGCTTCTCCTGTGATTGGACGAAGACTGGGGTTGATAATCCAGGCAAATTCACCATCTAAGCCAGCTTGCGATTTCAGAGTGAATGACCGCTAAGGTGCCGATGCTTCCAGCTTTAGCGCGTTGCTTGCGATACAGCGAGGGCAAGATTTTTGAGAAATAATAGATTCTCTCAATAATCTGCCCTTTCCTTTTATCAGGATTGCCTTGAAGAGGGTTGCTCTTAAGGGGTCGCTTTTAAGGGGGTACTCCTGAAAGATCAAAGGCTTGCCAGGTTTCTCTACTTGCCAGGTTTCTCTGAATAGAGGGAGGCGAGCAGTTCTGTTAGGCCCATTTTGCGTAGGCACCCGTTTCAAGTAGGCATGAGGATCGAGCAGTATCCAAGGAGTATCAAGCAGAGTTGGGCGGTATTGGCTGGTATTGGCTGGGATTGGGCGGTTTGATTAGGAGTAACAGACTTGTTAACGAGCATTCTCGATGGAATCTTTAACGGATTGAGTGTAGGTTCAGTGCTGTTGCTAGCGGCTTTGGGGCTAGCGATCGTGTTCGGGCTGATGGGTGTGATCAACATGGCCCACGGCGAACTGATGATGTTAGGAGCCTACACAACGTTTGTGGTGCAAAACGGTTTCAAACAGTTAGGCGAAACCTGGCTCCCGTTTTACATTTTTTTTGCGGTGATCGCTGCCTTCATTGTGGCTGCTCTCGTGGGTTTAGCCTTAGAGCGAGGGGTGATTCGCTTTCTTTATGGGCGACCGTTGGAAACCCTGCTGGCGACTTGGGGCGTTAGCCTGATCTTGCAGCAGTTTGTCCGTAGCGTGAATTGGGTTTTGATCGCAGGATTGATTGGGTTTTGCTTGCTCTTTTTTGGTGGGCTTTGGCTCCTCCAGAAACGAGTGGATCTGAGCCGCATTCCCCAATGGACGATCGATATATCACTGCTGATTGGCACGATCGTGGCTTTTGCCCTGGGGTTTTCGGGAGTCGGGATAGGGTTACTGCTGCTGGAAGGCTTTTGGAGACTCCAGTGCTATGCCCGCATCGAAAACATGCAGAACTGGGTAATTGTCGTCCTACTGCTGCTGTCGGGTGGTATTGCCGGTGGCATCGGAGCCTTAATGAGCCAGACCTATGGTCTCGCGGTCACGAAACCCTGGTTCGGGGCCCAAAACGTAGATGTGACTGCGCCCAAGTGGTTATTGGGAGGGCTGCCGATCGGCAACTATCAACTGCCCTACACCCGCATGTTCATCATGGTGTTGACGGTGCTCTGTGTGTTAGGGATCTATTTCTTTTTGAATCGCACCCCCTGGGGCCTGCGGATTCGATCGGTTACTCAAAACCGGAATATGAGTGCCTGTTTAGGGATTCCGACCCAGAAAGTGGATGCCCTCACCTTTGCGTTGGGATCGGGACTAGCGGGGATTGCCGGTTGTGCCGTGAGTCTGCTGGGGTCAGTCGGGCCCAATACGGGGCAAAACTATATTGTTAACACCTTCATGGTGGTTGTCGTCGGTGGCGTAGGTAAACTGGTCGGCACGATCGTAGGAGCCATGGTGATCGGGATTACCGACTATATTGTGGGCACGGGTATTCTGGCTCTCTTGTTTACGCCGGTTAAACCGCTGGCAGACTTTTTCACCTTCTTTGCTACCACCAGTATGGCGAAGGTGATGGTCTTCTTCCTGATTGTGGTGTTCCTCCAGTTCCGTCCGGCTGGATTGTTCCCCCAAAAGGGACGCACTGTCGATGCTTAATGAGGAAAACTGAAATGGCATTGGATCTCACCATAGGACGGCAGGCAGATCGCTCGAAGCGTCAGCTTTTGGTTGAAGCAAGCATTGTATTAGTGATCGCACTATTGCTGATTTTTGTGTTGCCCCTGTTGTTGTCTGATTTTCGGCTGAATCTGACCGGCCGGTTTTTGGCCTTGGCGATCGTCGCACTGGGTATTGATTTGATTTGGGGCTTTACCGGGTTGCTGAGTTTGGGGCATGGTATTTTCTTTACCTTGGGCGGTTATGCGATCGCCATGTATCTGAAGTTGCAGATTCCGCCGACCGCTAGTAGCCCTCTCCCAGAGTTCATGAGCCTCTATGGCGTGACGGATCTGCCCTGGTTCTGGCAACCTTTTTACTCGTTTCCCCTGGCCGCACTGGCTGTAGTCTTAATTCCAGGCATTTTGGCGGGACTCCTGGGCTATGTGATTTTCCGGAATCGAATTCGCGGAGTCTATTTTTCCATCCTGACCCAAGCAGCGACCATTATCTTCTTTAACTTTTTTAATGGTCAGCAGAAGCTGTTTAATGGCACCAACGGTCTGACGGATTTCCAGACGATTTTTGGAGCCCGGGTGAATGCGACCGAAACCCAATATGTTTTTTATATCTTGACCATTTTGTTTCTGGGATTGTCTTACGCGCTCTGTCGCTGGTTGACCAGTGGGCGATTTGGTAAGCTCTTGGTCGCAATCCGGGACGATGAGAGTCGAGTTCGGTTCACGGGCTACGATCCAACTGGGTTTAAGGTGCTGGTATTTGCTATTTCGGGAGCATTGGCCGGGATCGCAGGGGCATTTTTTACCCTACAAACCGGGATCATTTCCCCCAACTCCATGAACATTGCCTTTTCGATCGAGATGGTAATTTGGGTGGCGGTGGGTGGCAGGGCAACCTTGGTCGGAGCTGTGCTGGGTGCATTGGTGGTCAATTTTGCCAAGAGCTTTCTCAGTGAAAAATTTCCAGATATCTGGCTATTTTTCCAGGGTGGTCTATTTTTATTGGTCGTGATGTTCTTGCCAAATGGCATCATTGGCTGGCTACGCGAAAACATGACGGGGGCAATTCGTTCATTCACGGGGCGGAATCGGATTGCCACTTATCCCAGTTTGGAAGAGGATCCTGAGGTTGAGTATGAACGAAAAAATCTTGGAGATTGAGAATCTTACCGTCAGTTTTGATGGCTTTCGGGCTCTCAATAATCTCAATTTCAGCTTAAACACGGGTGAGTTACGTGTGATTATTGGCCCCAATGGAGCGGGAAAGACTACCTTTCTCGATATTATTACTGGCAAAACCAAACCCACTGAAGGTACGGTGCGGTTTAAGGGCAAAAATCTCCGTCCTTTCTCAGAACACCAAATTGCGCGGATGGGGGTTGGACGCAAGTTTCAGACCCCTAGGGTCTATCTCAATCTATCTCCCCGCGAAAATTTAGAGCTAGCTTGCAACCGCATCAAGAATGTCTTTTCAACTTTGTTTCGGAAAACTCCGACGGCTGAACGTCGAACGGTCGGAGGCTTGTTGGAGACGATCGGGCTAGCTCACAAAGCGGATATGAGAGCGAATCTGCTTTCTCACGGGGAAAAACAGTGGTTAGAGATTGGCATGTTGGTGGCGCAATCTCCTGATCTATTGTTGGTCGATGAGCCGGTGGCTGGATTGACAGATGAAGAAACTGAACGCACCGGCGAATTGTTGGTTTCACTGGCACAGAGTCATTCGATTATTGTGATCGAACATGACATGGAATTTGTGCGGCAGATTGCCCAGGGTCAAGTCACGGTACTCCACCAAGGCTCCGTATTATGTGAGGGATCGTTTGATCAGGTGCAGTCTGATCCAAAGGTGATTGAAGTCTATCTCGGGCAGGAAGTGGATGCCCATACGCCACCGGCCGATCTATCTTCTGCTGCGGTTTCAGAGTCTATTTCTTAGCTCATGATCTGCTGCTGATCAAATGATCCGCTGCTGATAATCTAGGGATGTCAGGCTTGATCGATTCAGCATCTACTCAGCAAAATTGCAAAGTCATTCACTGCTATTTTCACTCATCTGATTCATGACCCAATCTACCCTAACTCCAGAAGCACCGATCGCCGATAGAACATTAATGCTGCAAGTCTCTGGTCTGAATGTTTACTATGGCGAGAGTCATATTCTGCGGAATGTTGATCTTAGTGTGCCCAAAGGTGAAATGGTTTGCCTGATTGGGCGCAATGGAGTTGGAAAGACCACCCTGTTGAAGACTGTGATGGGGTTGTTGAAGCCTCGGAGTGGCAACATTATGCTGGAAGGGCGATCGATTTTATCAAAATCCCCGGATAAACGGGCCCGACTGGGCATTGGCTATGTGCCTCAAGGACGAGAAATTATCCCTCGCCTCACTGTGAAAGAAAATTTATTGTTGGGGTATGAGGCTAGATCAGAGCGTCCCCGCAATGCCCAGGAAATTCCTGACCAGATTTTTGACCTGTTTCCTGTACTTAAGGATATGCTCTGGCGCATGGGGGGTGACTTGAGTGGTGGGCAGCAGCAACAATTGGCGATCGCCCGCGCCATCATGGGTCAACCTCAGCTTTTGGTGCTCGATGAACCCACGGAAGGAATTCAGCCTTCGATCATTCTGGATATTGAAGCCGCAGTACGCCAAATTGTTGCCACCACTGGCATCTCAGTGTTGTTGGTGGAGCAACACCTTCACTTTGTCCGCCAGGCCGATCGTTATTATGCCATGCAAAAAGGTGGGATCGTTGCTTCTGGATCCACCAGTGAACTCAGTAATGAGGTGATTCAACGGTTCTTGGCAGTCTAGTTCAAAGTGTTTATGCACCCGTAAGGCACCTGTAAGGCACCCGTAATGTCTTACTGAGGGCTTGTTTGTTGCAGACTTGTTTGCTGAAGACTTGTTTGCTGAAGACTTGTTTGTTGCAGTCTTGTATTGCTATGGTTGCAGGATTGTTTATTGCAGACTTGTATTGCAGACTTGTATTGCTGAAGACTTGTATTGCTGAAGACTTCCGGCTGGCTTCATTTTCTGGCAATATTCTTGATAAAAGTTAAAATAGTTCGCTCCTCAAATTAGTGTCGTCAAACGTAGCCTCCATCTGGGTTTTCTTTAGATTACCTTTCAAAACTAAGCTATCCATGCAAATTTTTTGACTGTTTCTGAAGAGAGATTGCTAGAAAATTACAGCCAGATCTAAAGCTTCGTTTAAAAACAACCTCTCAGATTTCGCCTCCATGATTTAATCATGATCAGGCAATCGCTCATGATGATTGAGGTTAGTTCCATTCGATCAATCGTTAAATCATCCGCTGGTGTGATATCGGCTTAGCTGTGGTTCGACCGTTTGCTAGCGGTTCGCGCTCAATGTTTTGAGTACTGAGGATTTCGGTTAAAGCAAGTCTTTAATTTATTAAAGAGGGGTTAACAATGGAAGGGTGTACGGTCACAGACTTGAAAGTGCATAGTAAGCACAATTGTTTTTTCCTGGATGAGGCGCTGCTGCGTAAAATTCAGCAAGAGACGGCGGTTTCCACTGCTTTGGAAGTAGGCACCAATGTGATCAAGATTCGGGGTGGTGCGTTCAATTATCAGGCAAGTTCGGGACATCATGGTGAACCCATGGTGCTGCTGTGGATCTATGGCGGCAAGGTCGTCAACCAGAAAACCGGGGTTCCTGTCGGTGCCACTTGGTCTACGCTGAATGGCTATGACGATACACTGACCTTGGAAGTGCTGGAGCCTGCGACTCTTTGTGCTTTCTTCTTTGACACTTTTTTGGAAGATAACGACGGGGAAATCTTGCTCTCGATCGTCAAAATTTAGCAGCCCATGGGCTTAATCTAGGATTGATGGTGGATCCCGCTATCCAACTCCAGCATCAAATGCAACCAGTCACTCGATTGCACTCGGCTTAACCCGATCCAGTTGGTACATCTGTTCCTTTCAACAGGATGTCCGGGCAGCACTATCCTCAGCCGATTGACCAGTTCCTTATCCTGCAAGGGTTATTATCCCTCTCTACTCTTGAAATATTGCTATCGGTGTGATCGGTTGAGGACTAGGGCGGTAGTTCCAGCCCAGTTCAACTTTGATAGGTAGCCTTTGTAGATAACGCTGCGCGATTCATCTGTGATTCGTCTCTGATTCACATATTGTTCACGCTCCTCGAAATTATCCTCCCCAACTCATATTTTCTGACGAGTTAGAGCGTCTATCGTCCGTTACCTCAATCATCACTTGCGGTGGTTACTCATGTCTTCCAAATCCAGTTTAATTAAGCTCTCGGTGATTGTATTTGCACTAACTGCAACCCCTAAGCTGTGGTCGGAAACCTTGGCATCCAACCCAGCCTTCGCTCAGTCACCAACTCCCACTTCCTTTCCTCTCCCTACCTCATTGCCGAGTGGTACAGCCATTAAAGTCGATGGCTCTACAAGCATGGCTGTTGTCAATGAAGCTTTGAAACAACGGTTTCAGCAGCAGTTTGCCGGATCGACTGTGGAATTGGCGGCCAATGGCTCCGATCAAGCGATCGAAGCGCTCAAGCAGGGAGAGATTGCTCTGGCTGCGATCGGTCGTCCCCTCTCAGATGCCGAAAAAGCCGAGGGGTTGATTGAGGTGCCGATCAAGCGGGAGAAAGTCGCGATCATTGTCAGCCCTGATAACCCGTTTGACGGCAATATCACCTTTGCCCAATTTTCCCAAATCTTTCGAGGTGAGATTACCGATTGGTCGGAGTTAGGTGGGCAACCAGGCCCGATTCGGTTTATCGATCGACCGGACTTCAGCGATACTCGACAGGCTTTGAGTAACTATGAAGTCTTTAAGGGCGCTCCCTTTGAAACGGGTAGCAATACCACTCAAATGGCAACCGATGAGACAGACGCTATTTTGTCAGAACTAGGGCGGGATGGCATCAGCTATGCAATTGCTGATCAGGTTTTGAACCAAAGTAACGTCAAAATCATTCAGATGCATCGAACCTTGCCCGATGATCCGCGCTATCCCTTTTCCCAACCGCGAGGCTTTGTTTATAAAGAAGGCAGCAATCCAGCCGTTCAGGCTTTTCTCGGGTTTGTCACTTCTCCGGGTGGGCAAGCAGCGATCACCGCAGCCCCAACTGCAGGATTACTAGGAGCCGCGGCCGCAGGATCGACTGCTTCGCCTAGCCCCAGCCCCTCACCGATCGAGTCACCCAGTCCGGCTGCTGTTGCATCGCCAGCCCCGCCTGAACCTGCCGCCACTGATTCGCCTGTGGCCCAGGCACCTGCCACAACCACCCCAGAAACAGCCGATCGAGGTGGATTGTCCCCCTGGTGGCTGCTCGCCCTCCTCCCACTATTGGGTGGTTTAATTTGGTGGTTCCGGGGTCGGGGGGCAGGGACTCCTGCAGTGGGGGGGGCTGCCGTTGCGCCAGTGCCTGTGGCTCCGATTCCGCCCCCAGTGGCAACTGCTGATCCGCGGATCATCCTGACACCCCGAGATTGTCGTCATGCCTATGCCTACTGGGAAGTCACCCCTGAACAGCGAGCCAGCATCCGAGAGCAAGGGGGGCAAAAGCTAGGACTGAGGCTCTATGATGTCACGGATATTGATATCGATACTCAGATTCCCCATAGCGTCAAATCCTTTGACTGCCGCGAAACTGATGCTGATTTGCAGGTGCCGATCCCTGTTGACAATCGGGACTATTTAGCTGAGTTGGGATATGTAACGGCGGAAGGGCGTTGGCTGAAGGTCGCTCGTTCCGCTCAGGTTCGGGTTCCAGCCTGCCCGGTGGAATCTGCCCCAGTGCCTTCAGTTCCAGAAACTCAGGTTCGGGCTACTCCGGCAATCAATGTCAATCCAGGTGGAGTTGCTGCTGGAGCGGCCGCCTTAGGCGGAGTTTTAGCCGGAGCGGCTGCCTTGGGCCGATCGTCTGAATCGACTCCCACCCCGACCCCGATCGCGCCCCAGAGTCGGATGTTACTCACCCCCCGCGATGGGCAAAATGCCTATGCCTATTGGGAGACCCCTGATGTCGAAAAAGCTGCTTTGAAGCAACAGGGTGGACAACAGTTGGTGTTGCGCCTGCACGACATTACTGGACTCGATCCGGATCAATTGCTGCCGCCCGCGATCCAGCAGCTAAATTGTGCAGATTTGGATCAAGATCGCCATCTGGTTTTGCCTGCTACCGATCGGGATTATGTGGCAGAGGTGGGTTACCTAACCGGGGATGGACAGTGGTTGAAACTGGCTCGCTCTAACGCCGTGCGGGTTGTACCTCCTATTTCACCTGACCCGACAACGGTTGTGGGTGCAAATTCAATGGGCAGTCCAGAAATGGGCAACCTGGGAGCCGGGTTAGGGGTTGGGGCTGGCATTGCTGCTGGAACGATTGGGATGGCTCGATCGATCACCAGTGACAGTCGGCCAGCCGAGATGGAACGTCGCTCTCTCTCGGAAGCCGATCAGCCAGATCGTAATCGAATGGGTGAAATTAGCGAGTCAGTCGGTTCGGCTCCAAGAAGCTGTTCCATCAAAAATCTCGCGGTTCATGCTAAGCATCATTGCTGTCTTTTAGATGAGTTTCAGATGCACAAGCTGCAAACTCAAACCGCAGTCAGCCATAGGCTCGCACCGGGTACACATATCGTGCGGCTCAAAGCGGGTGGGTTTGGCTATCAAGCAGAACACCAGGAACCGATCGTGATGCTGTGGATCAGCGGCGGCAAAGTGATTAATGGCAAAACCAATGTGCCAGTGAATGCGACTTGGTCTACGCTAAATGGCTATGATGAAACCCTTACCCTGGAAGTTCAGGAAACCTCAACTTTACATGCTTTCTTCTTTGATACCCATCCCGATGATAATGACGGTGAAGTCACCCTTACGGTGATTAGTTTGCCCTCGCGGCCTTCGTGAGAAAAGTCGCGGAATCTCTAGACTTCAGCCCCTATTCTTAGTGACTGGTTGGCCTTCGCGTCTTTGTGAGGGCTGACAAGTCGCGGACTCTATGGGAACTCGCTCTGTCTAGAAATTTACGCGAATTAGGAAATTTACCTGCATGAGAGGAATCAGGATAGCAAGCCAGCGATGTACCGCATGATCGCTAGTTCCGGTCGTGTTTCTCAGGGTTCGCCAGGATTTGCCAGATTTTCTCAGAATTTGCCAGAATTGATCAGAATTTGCCAGCTCTCAATTTTAATGAGAAGTATCCTACGCGAAAGTGAGAAGTATCCTACGCGAATATGCTGAATCTAGCAACTTATCGCATATTCACGGTGGCATAACATCTTTTAATCACCCTGGATATGCCTTATGATTTGGGCAACTATGGTTCTTGTTGCGCAGATAATTTTAAGCAATTCAGTTGTCTTACGATAAACAAGGAGTGTTTGGATGGCGAGACGTAGAGCAACAGGGTTCCTACGGGACTTTCAAGACTTTATCAAGCGTGGCAATGTGGTTGATCTTGCTGTAGCAGTGATTTTGGGTGGTGCCTTTGGCAGTGTAGTAGACGAAGTGGTCAAATTGATTACAGGGGCATTGCTCAATCCAGCGATGCAGGCTGCTGGGGTTGAACGGTTGGCAGATTGGCCGGCTGGTAGTGTGATCGTTGCCCTGATCAATTTTATTGTGATCGCCTTTGTGGTGTTTTTGATCGTGCGGGCTCTGGAGCAGTTTAAGCGCAAAGAAGAAGCGGCTGAGGCGGCTCCTGATCCAGCAGTTGTGGTGCAACAGCAGTTGGCTGATGCTACCAATCGCTTGGCTTCTGCCTTAGAGTCACGGCAACTGTAGGGTCATGGTAACTGTAGGATCACGGTAACTGTAGGGTCGTAGTAACTGTAGGATCACTGTAACTGTAGAGTCACTGTAACTGTAGAGTCACTGTAACTGTAGAGTCACTGTAACTGTCATTCCGAAGGCGATCGACTCAGTTGTTTTGATAGCGATGAATGTTATGGATAATATTCTTGCGCAGAATTTTGTACATAACTTTGTGCATAACTTTGTGCATAATATGCTGCAAAGGTGATATGGCAATCACAAACGCTTTGTGAAAAAGGGGGGACTTTGACTCCACCCAGAGACGAAGCCCCCTGCACCCCATACCATCCCAATAAGATCGCTATATTAGACCGGATCAGTAGACATGGTGCAATTAGAACTCGATGTAGGGTCTGACACTGGTTGAGGACTCAGGCTTTTTGCGCCATGTTCCAACTCCCACCTCCCTCAAAGCAAAATCATCCTCAAAACTTCCGGTTGAGTGCCTGATCGCGCTGGATAGAGGAAAACAATAGAAATTGGGTTCTTTGGGTGAGTTAGCTGCTGTGGGTTAGATCAGGTCATGAAAAGAGCAGTTTGGATTCAACAATTGACAGTACTGATCTTGACGATCGGGCTAGCGAGTCCGGCATGGGCACAAGATGGCCGATTGCGGGCAGCCGATCCCCAAGCTCAAATTAATTTACGCTCTTCTCCTGATCCAGATTCGTCTCCCCTGGGTTATGGTCTGGTCGGCGATCGGGTAGAAATTTTGGAGCAGGTACCTGGTAGTGATGATTACACCTGGGTACGGGTGCGGTTTTATCAGTCTGGTGCGATCGGTTGGATTCGGGGTGACTTGGTGCAACCGATCGAGGCTGCTACTGGATCAGGGGCGGGATCAGGGACTGAGTCAGGCGTTGAATCGGCGACTGCTCGCTATCAGGCAGGCTACAGTGCGGGTTATCAATTGGGTGAACGAGATGGGCGTAATGCTCGCCGTTATAATGCAGGCTACCAACCCGAAAAGTTTATCCAAGCGGGTTCAGGCAGCCTGGATACTGAATATGATCGAGGCTTTCGGGCTGGTTTTTTTGCCGGGTTTGATGCTGGCTACAACGCGACTGCTAATACTACCGATCCAACCCACTCGATTCCGGCGAATGCAACCCTTCTCACATTCCAGACCGATCGCAATGCAGTGCGAATTTTTAGCCGATCGGGGCAAACCTACATGAATCTATTCGATAAACAAGCCGGTCGAACCTGGCTGAATGGCGTTTTAGTGGAACGTGAACCGGCAGGTAATGGTATCTACTATCGCTATCAGGGCGAAGTGACCGTCGTGGTTTTTCAAGGGAATGATGGCACTCGATCGCTCGACATTAATGGCAGTTTAGAGCGTGGCAGCTAGCAGCAAATGGTTGATCGGGCTGGGTTTCAGAAGCCTGATTCGAAGCCGGTAAACCGTAACTGAATGGATCGGGATTTGCTGTTCCGAGGCTCCTCTACTCATCTGCTGCGATCGTTACAGTATAGAAAAATAGCTGTATCCAAGAATCGCTGTCTTGTTGTGCTCAATGGTCAATATCTAAGCTCACAAAAGCTCACAAAAGCTCACTACAGTCCGGTTGGTAAGTCCGGTTGGTAAGCGAGCAGATCGCCCGGTTGACAGTTGAGCGCTTGACAGAGCTGTATTAAGGTTTTCATTTCTAAACGGCTGGGCGGATTGTGCTTCAGCTTACTGATCGTATTGGGATGCATGCCCGTTGCTGCCCCCAGCATTTTATAGTTCATGCCTCGCTCAGCCATCACTTTTGCTAGCCGCCACTCGATCGCCACAGTGCTCTCCTCCGCTGGATCGTCTGAATCTTGTGATATTTCTACGTTTGACGAATTAAAACCGTTGACAATTTTTTACCCAATCGGCTGACAGGTTCCATTGCAGCGGTTAAAATAGGAATAGAACAATTGTACTATTTAAGTCTTTTTCGCCGCACGATTTTTCGCTCTCCGGTTTAGCCATTCTCCGGTTTAGCCATTCTCTAGCCCACCATGAACTCTATGACGCAATCTATCCCCCTCATGCCAGACTCTTTTATCGATATGGCGATCGATGTTGAGTCTACCCAACTTGCCCTCGAATCTGCGGCCATTGAACTGCAATCTCGTTATGCCTCTACCGATGGTGAACGTTATCGTGTCGAAGACTTAAAGACCGCGTTGACGCGCTGGTTAGAACTCTCGATCGAGTCTTTGGTTGAAGATGTCTTGTTCCACACGATGGATGGCGATCGGGCCTATGCCTTCAATCGCCATGGCTTCGAAATGCAGCTTCGCAAACTCCAGCCTGAGTCAATTTCCGAGCCAATCTCGTCCGCATTGCGTCAGGCTGCTTAACCCGTGTCAGGCTGCTTCATCGAGTCCAGATACTCCTTAAGGAGTTTTTCTACCGATATTTCTTGAATTGAAATCCTCACAAGCCTTGATTAACAGCTACTATTACGCCTTACCTAAGACGCAACCGTTAGTCACTCAGCCTTTGCTATCCACGCTCTCTGAAGAGGTATCTATGAGACTTTTGGATTACCCAGCCGCCATTGCCCAAAAACAGCGGGAGTTGCTGCGATCGGAACAACATATTCGTCGCTTACAGGATGTTCTCAACCGTCTGGTTGCAGAAATTGATACCTCGATCGCCTTCGATCCAGAATTGCGAAATGATGCTCAGCGGAAAGCAAAACGAATTGAATTTATGAAGTCTCCTGAATATCGGAAAGCCCTATCCAATCTGCAAATTGCGAACGATCAACGAACTGAATTAGAAATTGATCTCAATCTATTGCGTAATCAGTTCTCGGTACTAAAACTGGAATTACGTGAATCACTGGCTACTCGTGAACTACAAATGTTAGATGCTGCTTGAGTCTTGCCTGAGTTCTGTTATGTCTCTGCGGCTCGATGGTCAGCTTGACGGTCAGCTTGACAGTCAGTTTGATGGTCGGCTCGATGGTCGGCTCGACGGTTTGGAGAAACACTAGATTGGAGAAATTTGCGATGACCCCTGAAGCTCTGCTGGCTCAACAAAATACCCTGCTGCAACAACTGATCGATCTGCTTCAGCAAAAGCAACCTTTGGGGTTTAGCGAACCGCCCTATCCTCGTTACATCTACTGCAACCGGAGTAATCATTGCTTGTGGTATTGGCTGAATGAGGGGCGGGAGGTGGTACCGATCCCTCACACTGCCCTGACCTGTCTGGTCGAAAAGCTAGAGTTCAAACAGGTGGAGCGTCGTGGTAAAGACACTTGGAAAATTCATCTTCATGTTAGAGCCGATCGCCGCTACATTTTAGAAGCAGGTTACGATTCCAATTTCTCTAAGTCCTTACTATCTGTCCTATCTGTGTTGACTCCCCAGCAGTTGCAGCATCCCCTTACTCTGGAAGTTCAGGCTGCCGATGCTGATGAAGTGCTGTTTTGCCGGGTTTATGTGAACGGCGAGCTAATTTTTGCCCCCTGGGATGATCATACGAGCTGGAAAGTGGTAGCTAAACGGGCGATCACCAATGTAGAAGCGGCAGTTGTTGGGCGAACTCAATCTGAGTTAAAGCAGGCGGCTGGTTTAACAGAAACTCTCAATTAATCTACCATCAGTCGATCTGCGGATTCACTGGGTTTATTTTCACCCAAAATTTACTGGGGTTGTCCGTGCGCCGATCGGACATTTGGCGGGAATACTGAAGTTAGCATTGCTAATGCAGCAATTCCGCTGTATCAATTGCATCAAGGTGTCCAAGCTGATTGCTTGATCCCTTCGCAAAAGTGGTACAGCGGGTTGAGTCCTGTCGTCGTCGAATGCGGTTATGCAATTTTCGAAACAATTGGTGGCTCTGCCTTGTTCCCCTCAAGAACTTTCTTCTCCCCAAGAACTGTCTCTTCAACTCTCGAGTCGAAAACCCACTCATACTCTGGTAGTTGTGGATCCCTCCGTTGAAGACTCGGTAGCCCTCATGCAGGCGATCAATGAAGAGACCGAATTGATTGTGCTAGACAGCCGCCGGAATGGGGTGGAGCAACTGACCGAAATCCTGGACTATCGTCGCCAGATTCAACATCTCCAGCTCATTGCTTTGGGTTGTCCGGGACGAATTCAACTGGGGACGATTTGGCTCGATAGTTCCTCACTCCCCCTCTATCGATCGCAACTTCAGTCCTGGCAACAGGCCTTTGAACCGGATGCTACCTTGCTACTCTATGACTGCACGATCGCGCTGGGGATAGAGGGTATGGAGTTTGTCGGTCAGCTCAGTCGAATCCTCAGGATGCTGGTCTCCGTCTCCTGGGCTCCCCATATTCAGGAATGAAGCTGGATTCAACCTCGATTTTTGATTCTGAACCGACCCTGAATGCGAAGATAGAGTTGACCCAGGTTCGATGCATGGATTGATTGCGGATCGACCCTGTCAAGCTACGCATTGATCGAGCCTGTT
The DNA here is from genome assembly GCA_025454395.1 of Elainella sp. Prado103. Lineage (GTDB taxonomy): Bacteria > Cyanobacteriota > Cyanobacteriia > Elainellales > Elainellaceae > Elainella. The sequence goes on along the minus strand of JALOOM010000021.1, from coordinate 9,390 downwards.
GGGTTCAGAGGCATAGGGTTCAGAATACTGATTGCGAGGGGAACGATCGTGAGAATCGGCTTCATCGGGACTGGATTGATGGGCGCAGCGATGGTAGAACGATTACTGACCCAAAAGCCAGTGATGGTTTACAACCGCAGCCCAGAAAAACTCCAACCGCTTCAACGCGCTGGGGCAGACATTGCCTCCTCAGTGTTAGATGTATTGCAACAGTGTGAACCCATCATCCTGATGGTCAGTGATGGAGCCGCGATCCAGTCGCTGTTACTTTCAGAATCTACTAAAACTGGCTTAAATCAACGAACGATCATCCAAATGGGGACGATCGGTTCCAGTGAAAGTCGGGCTTTTCAGACCGCAGTTGAGGCTGCTGGGGGCCAATATTTAGAAGCACCGGTGTTGGGCAGTCTACCTGAAGCTAAAGCTGGCAAGTTGTTGATCATGGTAGGCGCAACGTCGGAACAATTTCAGCGGTGTTTGCCAGTTCTGCAACTGTTGGGAACTGAACCTCAGTGGATCGGTGAGGTGGGCACTGCCGCAGCGTTGAAACTTGCCCTGAATCAGTTGATTGCCAGTTTAACCACTGCATTTTCCCTGAGCTTGAGCTTTGTACAACAGCAGGGCGTGCCGGTGGAAGTATTTATGAACATCCTGCGTCAGAGTGCGCTTTATGCCCCCACTTTTGATAAGAAATTGGAGCGAATGCTCGATCAAAACTACGCCAACCCCAATTTTCCGACTAAGCACCTGCTCAAGGATACGGGGTTATTTCTGAGGGAAGCAGAGCCGCTGGGTTTGGCGGTGGACAGTCTCGCAGGAGTACAACAAATCTTAGAAACTGCTTGTGATGCGGGCTGGGCAGAATCTGACTATTCGGCTTTGTTTGCGGCTGTGAGTGCCGCTCTCCGATCGCCGGAGGCATAACTCGAAAGATCAACCCGTTGGCTCCGTTGCTTCCAAAGTTGCAGATTGGAGGGTTAAAGCAGCCACCGGAATTTCCTCAACGCGGGGTTGTTTCTCGATTCTTAGCTTGGCGAACTGGGCTCCACCCGATAATTGCCGCAACAGCTTAGGACGTGGATCATGGAGCAGGTAGATGAGGCGATCGTTCACTTGCCATTCATCCGTCGCTGGCGCAATCAGTAGTTTTTCTTCGCGCTCGATCAACAGTGGTACTAACTCGCCTGCATTAATTAAGGCTTTCAGGTGGGCTTGTTGCAGATCTAAATCCGATTCGCGTAGGGTTGTTTCTCCCAAATGAATCGCCCCATCTTCTAAGTAGCGATTCCAGGTTTTCAAAGCCATTTGCCCGGTAAAGGCAGGTTGCACTTTGCCAGATGGGGTGGATGAGGGAGACTCCTGGGAAAACACCGCCAGCACCCGGGGTGGATTAAATTCTTCTGCGGCTCGCTGAGCTACCACTAGATTCACTTCTGCGTTGTGGGTTAAGGCCAAAAAAGTACCTGCCTTAGACAGTCCCGCTTCTTCCAATACGTTCGTATCCAATGCACTACTAGAAAAGACGCGAAAATTTTCGGCTTTTGCCAATTCGCAGGCTGCGATATCAGTGTCGATCAACACGACTGATTCGCCGTATTGTAGAAATAGTTTGCCGATCAAACGGGCTAGGGCATTGCAACCAACCATCACGACTCCGGTTGCTTCCACGGAGGTAATCCGCAGGAGCCGGGCCACCCATTGCGCCGTCAAACCCTGCAAGAACACGGTGAGCATGATCGTTAAAAAAACCAGAGCTTTGATGGAATCGCCACCATTTATGCCGTTCTGGGTGAGCAAAATTGCAAACAAAGAAGCCACTGAAGCAGAAACAATTCCCCGTGGTGCAACCCAACACAGGAACAGCTTTTGCTGCCAGTTCATGTCGCTGTGCCAGGTACAAAGCCAGATATTGAGGGGGCGAACGACAAACATTAACACTAGCACCGTGAACAGCGATCCCCACCCTAAGGCCAAAATACTGGCCAGAGACAGTTCGGCCGCCAGCAACACGAATAATACAGAGACTGCTAGCGTGGTCAGTTGCCCTTTAAAGCGCCTTAACAATCGTTCTTCGGGTAACGCCGCTGCTCCCACCACAATACCAGCCACCACCATGGCCATCAGCCCGGATTCGCTGCGAATGATCTGGGAGAGGCTAAACATGCCCCAGACCCCCGCCAGCACCACCAGGTTTTTCAGCTCATCGGAAAGTACGGTTGCCCGTTTCAGCAGAAACCCTAATCCCCAACCTCCGATCGCCCCAATTCCTCCCCCGATGCCGAGCCGGAGCAGTAGCCCACTCACAACCGCCATTGGACTGGCCGTGCCATGCAGGATGATATCCAAAACCACCACGGCTAAAATTGCACCGACCGGATCGATCAGTACCCCTTCCCCTTCCAGCAAGGCGGATACTTGCCGATCGACCTTAACTTGCTTCAAGAGAGGGCTCACCACGGTTGGCCCGGTCACCACGACCAATGCTGCGTAGAGGAAGGCGATCGTCCAGGGAAATTCGGCCAACCAGTGAGCGGCCATGCCACCCCCTAACAGGGTGACCAAGACCCCAAAACTGACCAGGTTACGTAAACTCCCGGATACCCGATTGAGCTCCCGCAAGGGGAGGGTTAAGCCACCTTCAAACAAGATCAGGGCCACCGAAAGTGACACAATCACTTCTAATCCTTCACCCAGAAGGCTAGGATGCAGCAAATTCAGACCATCTGCGCCGAGCAAAATCCCAAACAGCAACAAAAAGACGATGCTGGGAATCTTGAAATAAGCTCCCAACACCTGCGCTCCGATTCCCGCGATCACGGTGAGCACCATTTGGAGGGTCAGTTCTAGGGCAGTGCTGTCCACAGTAACGATTCACTCAACACAATCACAAAAACTTGCCTACTCTAAGGTGCCCACTCTAGGATGCCTATTCTAGGGTGGTGCCTATTCTAGAGTGCTAATCTCTAGAGTGCCAATCTCTAGAGTGCTAACCTGAGGCTATTGAACTCTGGTGCCAAGGTTGCAATTCTGATGGTCACTCCAGGATGCTAGGGCTTGATTAACCGCTGGGCTCAAGTAAATTCTTTTGTGCCGAATTTTTAAGCGATTTAATCCATCTAGCATAGCACTCTGGCCTAGACTACCTGTTCTTCGCAGACCAGGGAACCGTTAAAACCCTGTCTCACGGCTTCAGGAGCAAGTAATAGAGTTGCCCATCATGATTAATTAACCCAGCCTGAGTTGCCGCCCTATCCCCCGTTCCCACAAACAAATCGACTCGCCCTGCTCCGCGAATGGCTCCTCCTGTATCCTGATCGAGTACATAGCGGTTGACCAGATTGGAGCGCCCATTGGCATCCGGCAGTTGCGCATAGATGAGTCCTAGCGCTCCCGGTGGCATCAGACTCCGATCGGTGGCAATCGATCGACCGGCTGTGACCGGAACCCGCAAAGTGCCGATCGCTGGAGCCCCATGGGTTTCTTTAAAGAAAATAAACCGATTGTTGCGCGGCAAATAGCGATCTAGCTCCGCCGGGTGGGCTTGAAAATAGGACTGTACGGCATTGAGGGTCAACTCCTCAGCAGCAATTTTGCCTGCATTAACCAACTCTCGCCCAATACTGACGTAAGGATAATCCGTCCGTCCGGCATAGCCAATTGATAGGGTTGAGCCATCCAATAGCCGCAGCCTGGCCGAACCTTGCACCTGCACCAAATAGGCATCGAGCCGATCGCGTAACCAAGCGATCTCTAGCCCATTTAACCGACCTGTTGATCCTTGCAAACCATCGACTCCTTCTAATTCTGCCCTGGTCGGATGGGGGGTTGGCCATTGCTGGAAGTCGGACGGTAATCGATACAGCGGATACTGAAACTCAGGAGTTGGCACCCGACTGGCCAAATGGACGGGTTCAAAATAGCCAGTAAAGTGAACCGATCCTGCCCCATCGGAGCCGATCGATTGATAAAGATCAAACTCTTGCATGATGGCAGCCTGAAGCTGTTCGGCAGACTGAGCCTGAATGACAAGTTGACGAAATCGTCGTAAGCTACGCTCTACCCGATCGCGACTGATCCCCGGCAGATTGAGTTTTTGATAGGCTGCGGCTGCATTTGGGGTTTGTAAATAATCGAGTGAGTGATCAATGGCTGCTAAAAGAGCCACCCGATCGCTTGGTGCTTGCCAAAGGCGATCATCTTGCCCCAGCAAGGGTGTTGTCTGCGGCTGCCACGGCACAAGTTGCAAGGCCGGTTGGCTGGCTGATGGTGAGCTGGCTGATGGTGAGCTGGCTGAACGCATCGATCGCTCTGGCTCGGCGGCAATCACCGGGATCGGCAACAACGACCAGATTAAACCAATCATCCAGACTACTTGCTTCATGCCCATCTAGTTCTCACACCCATCCTGCGCGGTTGAAGTCGATCAGCTCCAACTCAATAATCTCGATCGACACTGCCATAAAAGACGGGTTCCACCCGGATCGCCACAACTTTAGCAGGGCGCAACACCATGTATTCACCCTGCACTGTTTTTAATGGCACATTGATAAAGGCATCGGAGTCACTCTTGGGCACCAATTCGCCGCTGTACCATTTTTGGAAGTCTTGAATGGTGGAGAAGCGAACCTCTTCGCGGTGTCCTCCTTCCAGCATGATGTGAACCGCATATTCGCTTGGAGTTCTAGGCATAGTGCGGACAATCCTCAACGCCTTACTAAGATTACCTCAGGTTTGCCCTGGATAAGGGCACGTCGTCAATATTCCCTAATATTCCCTAATATCGGGTTGCCCTACCGTTTGCTGCATCCAGTTAGCAATTCCTCTGGCTAATTCCTCTGCCAGTTGCGCTTGCGCTTGCGGATCGACGATCCATTCAAATTCAGTTGGATTGATCATAAAACCCAGTTCTAATAAAACGGCTGGGGCAACGGTAGGGCGGGTCAGGGCCAAATTATTCCAGAACACCCCATAGGAAGGGCGATCGAGCGAGTCTACCAGATGTTGATGCAGAAAAACAGCGAGGGCATGGGATTGACTGGTATACCAAAAGCTACCAATGCCTGCTGTGTTTTCGGCATCCCCGTCATCGGGCAGGGCATTATAGTGCAGACTGATCGCTAAGGTCGGCTCCAGTTGGTTAATGAGGGCGGCGCGATCTTGGGGCCAGAGGTCAATATCATCCTCCCGCGTCATCAGCACAGTAGCACCCATCGCTTCCAGCCGATCGCGCAACTGTTGAGTCACAATGAGTGCCACATCCTTTTCAGGGTAGCCATTTGGCCCGCGTGCCCCCAGATCTTCCGCACCACCATGGCCCGGATCGAGCAGAATTCGAGTTCCTTGCAGCGGCTGAGCCCGATCGGTCAGTGCAGGGGGATGGCGCAGGGAGAGGATCAGTGTACTCCCCTCGTATCGGGTTTTGTAGCCCCACTGCTGATCTGATTGCAGGTTAAACCGATATTGCACCTGTCCGGGTGCCGTCTGCTGCCAGTCGAGCCGATCGATCACTGGATCCGGATTCAGAAAAATCGTGTCGGTCTGCGCTGTGGTGTTGTGGAGCGTCAGGGTCAAGGTGCGGTCTGATTGCTGAATGTCGATCGGCACCGGCATCTGTAGCGGGAAGGCAATCTCACTCCAAGCGCCAGTGTCTCCATATATCTGCTGGGAGCGAATACTGCGAATCAGCGTTTCAGGTACTCCCCCTTTGCCAATTTCTTGAGTCTCTGAAGCTCGAATCCAGCCCCCATAATCTAGCTGCAACCATTCTCCCTCTCGCGCAATCACACTGGACTGCGTGCCTTGAGGCAGAGGAGTAAGACGGGAATAGTCAGTGCTGGGGCCCGTCCGAGCAGTTCCTGATTCTACGGTTACTGCCACGATCGATCGCGGTAAGGTCGGTAGAATCTCGATCCGTCCGGCTCCAGTTTGGGTCATGGTTTGCCCATTCAACCGGAGCTGAAATTGTGGATAACCCAGATTTAAAGGCAGATGGTTGCCATGGCTACCCGATCGGTTGGCAGCACCGTAGGGGGAGAGAGGAGCCTGGTAACTATCACTGGAAATACAGCCCTGATAAGTGGTGGCAGCAGGCGCGATCGGCTGATTACTGAAAGTTAAAACGGCTGAATTAGGGGGCAGAGTTGGACTGATTTGGGGTAATAACGCGATCGTTTGCCCCATTAAATTTACTGTTACTTCTGCCTGAGCCGGTGCGACAGCGCTAAAACAGATCGGCTGCCCAGACAACCGGGCAATATCCACAGCGGGGGCGAGGGATCCTTCGGCAAACGCCACCCCAATTGGACTCGCTTGGGCACTCTGGCGTACCACTTGCAGGGTAAGGGTTTGATCTTGATGTTGCAAAACAAAGGTATTCTCGCCAAGCTGAAGCGGGAAGCTAGGAGCAAAATGGCCAGCCGGACTGCGATCGATCGGTTTCCCATTGACTAAAACAGTACCGTCGGCTGGAGCTGTCCCAATTAAAAAAATCTGTGCCGCAGTTGTTTCATGCCCATTGGGCGGATAAACCACAGAGAGAGGCTGCTCGGCCCACGCCACGGTTGCCATACTGAGACTCACAATGCTGCCAACACTGAATGGAATGACTTTGAGAACACCGTTCATGAATATTAACAATTGCTCAAACCTCGATCCCGCCCTATGCCACACTATATCGGCAAAAGCTGACAAAAACCTGGCATGAATGACAAATCAATCGATCGAACTCAAGAATGAATGAATTCTAGCCTCTAAGGGTGATCCCAATTCTTGCTTGCTAACTTGCTCAATCGGTGCTGCTAAAAATCCTGTTCTAGCTGATCTTGACATCGCACCTGAACTGGATGAGCTGCCGAGAGAATTACGCTCCTGACTCGATCTCAGGTCAGTAAACCGTCTAGAATGAGGAGTAGAGTAAGTACATATACATAGTCTCAACTAGGGCTTTCATAGGAAAAAATTATGACTGGTGGTGAGTCTCAGACCTCTGGAGTTCTCTCGGAGAGAGAGTTGCAAATTGTGGAACTGGTGGCTGCTGGCTTAACCAATCAGGAAATCGCTGAGAAGTTAGAAATTAGCAAGCGCACGGTTGATAACCACATCAGTAATATTTTGACGAAAACTGCAACTGGCAACCGCGTCGCCTTGGTGCGTTGGGCCCTGCAGTGGGGCAAAGTTTGTATTGATGAAGTCAATTGCTGTACGCTGCCGATCGCCAAGGAGTCGATTCCGGTCGCAGAGGTTAATCCATTGTTAGATGCTGAGTTGAATTCTGAGTTAGATGCGGATCTGGACTCAGCTTCAGGAGTAGAACCCTAAAATCATTCGCGCTGGGTTCGATCGATTGGGTTCGGTGATTCGGGTAGCTCAATCGATTGAAATCGCTAAATTTAAGTCAATGGATACGCTGATATGAACGAGTTCAACGTTGATCGATCGGAGATTCTTGCAGTTTGTTTGCCGGTCTTACCCCTGGCAGTCTATCGCGAGGTGGCAGCCCATCTCAGCCAGGTGACTGGTGTGATCGTTGAGCTATTGCCCCAGCGTTCTTCTATATTTGATTATCAGCAAAGCCAAATCGGAGGGTTAACCTTACGCTATACTGCTGAAGCGAATGCCGAGTCTCGTCAACGTGTGCAGCAAATTTTGGCATACTATGGCGATCGATATGGTAGCTGGCAAGCCCTTGAGGTGTAGCCTCGTTTTGTGATGTAGCCCGAAGTTTTTTGGTTTTTGACCATGAGTGCGATCGAAGCAATTAAAGGAACTCGAGACATTCTACCGGATGAAATCGGTTACTGGCAGTGGCTAGAGCAGGTAGCCCGATCGGTATTGGGTCGCGCTGCCTATTGTGAAATCCGCACTCCCATCTTTGAGCAGACCGACTTATTTGCCCGTGGAATTGGTGAAGCCACCGATGTCGTGGGCAAAGAGATGTACACCTTTATGGATAAGGGAGAGCGATCGGTTACCCTGCGACCAGAAGGCACTGCGGGTGTAGTGCGGGCTTATATCGAAAATGGCTTGCATGTGAAAGGAAGTTTACAACGGCTCTGGTATCTCGGGCCGATGTTTCGCTACGAAAATGTCCAGGCAGGACGGCAACGACAGTTTCATCAACTGGGTTGTGAGGTGTTGGGGAGTGCTGATCCCCGCGCCGATGTCGAGGTGATTGCAATTGCGATCGATATCTTGACCGCTTTAGGACTGACTGGGCTACGCTTGGATCTCAATTCTGTTGGTACGCCTCGCGATCGACAACGCTATCGGGCGGCTTTAGTGGATTATCTCACGCCCTACCAAGAGAAGCTTGATCCCGACTCACAAGTCCGGCTAACGCGCAATCCAATGCGAATTCTCGATAGTAAACACCCAGAAACTCAAAAAATTGTTCAAGATGCCCCCAAGATTTGGGATCACCTGGATCCGGAGTCACAACAGCGCTTTGAGCAGGTACAGCAACAACTCACCGATTTGGGGATCGACTTCCATTTAAATCCTTGCCTAGTTCGGGGCTTGGATTACTATACCCATACCGCTTTTGAAATTGTGGCTGAAACAGGTTTAGGAGCCCAAAATGCGGTTGGTGGCGGGGGGCGCTATGACGGACTGGTGGCAGAACTGGGTGGATCGGAAACCTCAGCCGTTGGCTGGGCAATGGGCTTGGAACGTCTGCTACTGCTACTCCAACAAGCGGCGGCGGCTCCCGTCACTCAACTCGATTTCTATGTGGTGTCTCGTGGTACTCATGCTGAACCCCAGTCCTTACGGTTGGCCCAATCACTGCGTCATGCAGGCTTTTCGGTTGAGCTGGATCTGAGTGCCAGTGCGTTTGGTAAACAGTTCAAACGAGCCGATCGCAGTGGTGCAGCCGCCTGTCTAATCCTGGGGGATGATGAAGCTGCTCAAAGCACGGTGCAGTTGAAATGGTTAGGCAGCGGTGAGCAAGAATCGATGCCTCAATCTCAATTGATCGAGCAAGCGACCAGCCTAAAGGCAAAAATTCAGTCCTTAACCCAGCGGGAATGAAAAAGCCAATTTGGAAACCGCCACATTTTATGCAGGCGAGATTCACTCATCCAATACAATCAAGACTGCAAATTACTGTAGAATACCTGTGTGGTGTGAATAGGTAATAATGACTACGCAAGTTTTGATGTCTAACAATATTCAGAGCACTGAAGCAGTTTCCTCCTCTGCTCAGGCTAATCAGGTGGCTAAGCTTCCATATCAAGCCAATCATCAGGTTGAGCTGATGCATCTGCAAGCTGAAATTGAAGCCTTACTGCAACAACTCAAATGCCTCAAGCAGCAACGGGGCGGTGATGCGATCCCAGAATCTGTATCCCATGATCTGCCAGTGCTTGCTACGCGCTAGTTGCTGATGTTGAC
>JALOOM010000103.1 GCA_025454395.1 Elainella sp. Prado103 | reverse complement strand
TGAGTTTTGTCAGCCAAGCAGCTATGAGCAACAGTTACGCTGGTTTACAGCCACAGGGGAGTTGATTCCTTTGCCAGAAGAGGCGGAATTTCAAAGAGCTGAGCAGGAACGTCGAGCTAGAGAGCGGCTCGAAAACTATCTGCGTTCTCAAGGGATTGACCCAGATCAATTGCTCTAATTTTTGTCCCTAATATATTGATCCATAATATATTGATCCCTGATATATTGATCCCTAATATGTTGATCCCTAATATGTTGATCCCTAATATGTGAGGAGGGATAGGGCGATCAATCAGAGAGACCAGTGGTGTTCATCCAACGATCGAGTTCCTGGTAGTAGGCTGCTTTCGCTTCAGGAGGGAGGAAGCTAGCCGTGAATGAATTTTTGGCGAGTTGATAAATATCCTGGGTTCTCAGATCAAGGGCTGCTTGTACGGCTTGGTAGTTTTCGGTGATGTAGCCCCCAAAGTAGGCTGGATCATCGGAATTGACAGTTACGCACAGGCCTAAATCGAGGAGTTGCTTGAGATTATGCTGTTGCATGGAATCGAAAACACAGAGCTTGATATTTGAGAGAGGACAAACCGTCAGCGGAATCTGGGTTTGTATCAGGTATTCGAGCAGGTGCTGATCTTCCACACAGCGCACTCCATGATCGATCCGAGCAACCCCCAATAAACGGATGGCTTCCCAAATATAAGCGGCTGGGCCTTCCTCTCCGGCATGGGCTACCGTTAAGAATCCGGACTGCCGGGCTTGTTCAAATACCGGCTGAAATTTGGTAGGCGGATGCCCCAACTCAGACGAGTCTAGCCCGACCGCGATCAACGTGGATTTGAATGGTAATGCCTGCTCTAAGGTTGCCATTGCTGACTCGACACTGAGGTGACGCAAAAAGCAGAGAATGAGATAAGACGTGATGCCCCATCTTTGCTGACCCGCTTGGAGGGCGCGATGAATGCCTGCATGAACAGTTGCGAAGGGGATGCCACGGCTAGTGTGGGCTTGGGGATCAAAGAAAATTTCAGTGTGGAGTACATTTTGGGCCGCACAGCGTTCTAGATAGGCCCAAGTTAGATCATAAAAGTCCTGTTCGGTTTGCAAGACATTCATTCCGGCGTAATAGAGATCTAGAAATGACTGAAGGTTCTCAAATTGATAAGCAGTTCGGATTGCCTCTACTGAAGCGTAAGGCAAAGAAATATTATTGCGTTTGGCCAGAGTGAACATTAATTCTGGCTCCAGCGATCCTTCAATGTGAATATGAAGTTCAGCTTTCGGGATATTCTGTAGAAATGAATCTATAACCATTGGTTGGCTGTGCATAGGTTGTCAGAGTCTGCTGTATAGCAGCAAGGGGCGATCGAGTAAGCTGGTTGTCTAAGCCTGTTGCATATGCTTATTCTACGGCTTAACCCTTGCCTGCTCAAGTTTTCTACAAGACCCCCTAGTATTGCCCTAGTATTGCCATAGCTCCAAAACTTGGATGACATCTGCAATATGTTGTAGCGTTGAAACAAACTCGCGAGATTTTTGTAGCTCTTGCATCCGCAGGTTTTCCTGTTGCTCTAAATTGAAATTCAGTTTTTGAACTTCAGCTTCAATCATTTGGCGATTTTGCAACTCCTGTTCGAGTTCTTGTTCGAGTTGCTGAGTTTTCTGGAGCAGCAACTGCCGTTTCTGCTGGATCAGTAATTGATTTTTGACCCGTGCCAGCAGCTCTGCTACCTCAAAAGGTTTGGCAATGTAATCTTGTCCGCCGCTTTCAAAGGCTTGAATTTTATCTTCAACTTGATCAAGCGCACTAATGAAAATGATGGGAATATGACGGGTGATCTCAGAGGACTTCAGTTGTTGACAAACTTCATAACCATTCATTTCTGGCATATTGATATCCAGTAAAACCAAGTCAGGGGGATTCAGATAGGCACTTTGAAGCGCTATTTTCCCACTGAGCGATTTACGGACATGATAGCGCTGAGACTCCAAAATTTCGCCCAGCAACCGTAAATTATTAGGTGTATCATCTACAACCAGAATACTAATTGAGGAAACGTCAAGCATAATATTCAATACCGAATTTGTCACGCATAGGTTAATAGTTGATGTACTGTTGTGACGTTTATGATAGAAGCAATTACTGGGGCTAATTGGCTAGGCAGAATATTTTTTCCGCTTGTGAGCATACATTAATTTGTCTGCTTGTGCTAGCCAGTATTCAAGCGAATATTCCTGCTCAATATTGCACAATTGCAGTCCAACACTCATGGATAGTTGATAAGAGAAGTGATAGCTCTGATTAAATTGGTCGATATTAATTTGTAGCCGTTGCTGAAGTTGCTCTGTTTGTTCGGAACAATTGCAGATGAAAACCACAAATTCGTCGCCTCCCAAGCGGGCAACAATATCTGCTTCCCGAAAACTGTGCTTGAGGATCTGGGCAGCAGTCATCAGCAATCGATCGCCCGTTTTATGCCCCCAAAAATCATTGATTTGCTTCAAACCGTCTAAGTCTGCAAATAAGAGACAACAAGGAGTTAAAGTGCGTCGAGCAATTTTGAGTTGTTGCTCTGCCAAGACGAAAAAACCACGTCGATTATAGAGCCCTGTGAGATCATCTGTGAGAGAGAGTTGTCTGACTTCTGCCTCTGCTTTCAACCGTTCTTGAATTTCTTGCTTCAATCGTTGGTTTTGCTGCATTAATTGTTGACGTTGGCACTGGATCAAAAGGTGGCTTTTAATCCGCATCAATAGCTCTAAGTTTTTAAAGGGTTTTGTGATGTAGTCTTGTCCTCCTAGCTCAAAGGCTCTAATTTTATCGGCCAGACAATTCAGATCGCTAATAAAAATAATTGGCGTATGTACGATCGTCTGGGATGCTTTTAACTGTTGGCAAACTTCATAGCCCCGCAGGTCTGGCATATTGAGGGCAAGCAAAATCAGATCAGGGTGATGATGATGGGCTTCCTGAAGGGCAAATTTACTCCCCAATGATTTATGAACAAGATACCCTTGAGTCTCTAGCAAGTTGGACAATTGCCGTAAATGATCAGGATTATCATCTACGATGAGGATATTGTTTGCAGCGGAAGACTCAAGTGAAGTTGACATATCTGTGGCTAAATTTGAGTTGAGTTTGCGATCACTGCCATCTAGAGACTTATTCCAACGTTAAAGGAAGATTGTGGGGAAAATTTGAAGATAGTCAGAAACCCGGTGAAATTTTGTTGCCAAAAATCTCAAACTCCTGATTTATATTGCGATATTAAAACTATATTTCGATCGCTTGCACAATGCGCTGTACTAAATCGATCGGATGAAAGGGTTGGGCAATGGTGAGAATCACCCCCAAACTGGTCAGAATCTCAGGACAGGGTAAATTATGGTGAGTTGTGAGGAGAATAATGGGGATATGTTGGGTGATCGGATCTGAATGGAGGTACCGTAAGAGGGTCAGGTCGTCCATTTCAGGCATCCTGTCATCCAAAATGATTCCATCCAGTGAAGTGGTTCGAGCTTGCAAAAGAGCATCTTGCCCCGAAGCTGAAGTTAAAACTTGCCAATTCCACAGATTTTGTAAACAGCTTGCGATGACTTCCCGGAGAGTAGCTGTAGGGTTAACAACGAGAATCCGTTTGGGGGTTAACTGGAGCGCTGCCGACGTTTTTTGAATCAGATACTCTGAACTGGCCATCTTTTACCTCTATAAGGATGAGCAGAAAGAACTGTGATAATTTCAAGCTACAGCCAGAATCTGGAGAAAGTTTGGAGAAAAACTGAAATATGTTAAAGAAATGTGAAGTAGCACTGGAAGTAGCAACGCTGGAATCGGAAAGGATGGCGCATGAATCTAATGGCTCGGCCAATTTAAGAGTTGGCAGATGGCTCTTGAGAGTTCAATGGGGTCAAAAGGTTTGATAATCAGTCCCGCCACCCCTAATTTTTGATAGGCTGCTTGTTCTGCGGGTTGAACTTTAGCAGTCAAAAAAATGACCGGGATTGCCTGAGTTTTTGGATCGTTCCGCAACTGCTGCAAGGTTTCGACTCCATCCATATTGGGCATTGAGACATCCAACAAAATGGCATCGGGTTGCTGTAAAGCGGCGAGTTGAATTGCGTCTGCCCCGGATGCAGCCATGATCACTTCCCACTTCGCCAACTTCATCAGACAGACCCTCACTACTTCCCGAATCCGTTCCTCGTCATCTACAATCAAAATCTGCTTACTGACCATCACTCCATTCCATCCCAACTGAATCTAAAATATGCTATGAGTCCAAGTATTATGAGTCTAAGTATTATGAGTCCAAGTATTATAAGTCCAAGTATTTAGATGAAGACAGGCTTAAGCCCTTTGTAGATTCCCTCCTGATCCGATCGGTAGCTCCGATTTGAACCCAATGATGGATGCCCGACACCGCTCACATCATCAGGTCGTAAGGGGTAATGCGAAGAAGAAGGTGCTGCCCTGTCCCCAAACACTTTCCACCCATATATCTCCATGATGTTGTTGTGCGATCGATCGACAAATCGTTAGCCCTAATCCAGTTCCACCTTTAGCGCGGGAATCAGAAGTATCAACTTGCTGGAACCGACCAAAGATAGTTTCTAATTGATCGGCGGGAATACCTCGCCCCTGATCTTGAACCGAGAAGAGAAGGTAAGGTGGATGAATCGATGGATGGGTAGGTGATGATAGGATATTATGCTGTGGCTGAGCAGCGGACTGCTCTGAACCGTACTGCTCTGAACCGTACTGCTCTGAACCGTACTGCTCTAAACCGTACTGCTCTGAACTGTACTGCTCTGAACGACACTGAATTTGGGCTTTCAGACTAACGATACCACCTGGCGGAGAGAATTTAATCGCGTTACTGAGTAGGTTAGTCAATGTTTGAATAATCCGATCGGGATCAGCCCAAATTTGAACCGCACAGGGATCCATGACTAACTGGACTCCAGATTCTTCAGCGCTACGCTCCATGATTTCCATCGATCGCTGCATCAGGTCAGCAACATAACACCATTCGCGGGCAAGTGAAACTCTGCCACTTTCTAATTTTTCCAGATCCAGAACGTCATTAACCAACCGAACTAATCGTTCCGTATCAATGGCGGCAATTTCGATCATGCGTTTCTGTTGGACTGGGTCATCATCCATAATGCCCATGGCTAACAATCCGAGCGATCCTCGAATCGAAGTCAATGGTGTACGGAGTTCATGACTAACAATCGAAATAAATTCATCCTTCATGCGTTCTACTGCTCGTTTCTCAGTAATATCATGAGCAATCTTGGAGACACCGATCACTCTACCTGCTCCATCTTTGACAGGTGAGATGGTCACAGCAATGTCTACCAAACTACCATCTTTGCGTTGTCGTATAGTTTCAAATTGTTGGATGCGCTCGCCGCGCTTAAGTTGCGCCAAGATTTGCGCTTCTTCCTCTAATCGATCGGGCGGAATAATGGCCGTAATAGACTGTCCGATCATCTCCTCTGCCGAGTAACCAAACAAACGCTCTGCACTGGCATTCCAACTGATCACAATTCCCTCTAATGTTTTGCTGATAATGGCTTCCTCAGAAGATTCAACCACACTGGCTAACTGGGCCAAAGTTGCTTCAGCCTGCTTGCGATCACTGACATCCCGATGGGTGCCGGTCATCCGGAGAGGTGCCCCGTTTTTATCCTGTTGGGTGACCTTGCCATAATTGGCGATCCATTTCCACTCGCCTGATTGGGTGCGTACGCGGTAATCGAAGCGGTAGGGAATGGAATGATCGCGTAGATGGGCAGCTAAAATACCCATAACCCAGGCTCGGTCATCTGGGTGGATCAATTGTTCCCAGGCACTCACTTCGCTAGGAAATTCTCCAGGTTCATAGCCTAGCATAGTGAGCCAGCGAGGGCTGAGATAAAGGGCTCCTGTGGTGATATTCCAATCCCACAAACCATCGCCCGATCCTTCTAAAGCGAGTTGTAGCCGCTGTTCACTTTCATATAGCTCGGCTTCTGTTTGTTTTCGATCGCTAATGTCTAATAATACCCCTAATACCCGGACAGGCTGATTTGCTGCATCATAAGTTGCCCGCGCTCTGGCCATCACCCAATGGGTCGATCGATCGGGATGAATAACGCGATGTTCAACTGCATAATCTGTATGGGTCTCAATCGCTCGCTGAAACTGTTGCTCAACCCATTCCACATCATCCGGATGAATATGCTCACGCCACAGGTGATAACTGGCTGGGGACTCACCGGGCGCTAACCCCAATAGCGTAAATGCATTGTCATCCCAGGCCGCTTTGCCACTAGCAAGATGCAAATCCCAAGTCCCAATGTAGGTTAACTCTAAGGCTAATCGTCGGCGCTCTTCACTTTCCCGTAGGGCGGCTTCAGCAGAGGCTTGTTCTTTCAGGGCAACCAAGAGGCGATCGGTCAAGTCCGTCAGCTCGGCTGTGCGGTCTGCCACTCGTTGTTCTAAGGCAGTATTCAGTTCCTGTAATGCTCGTTCGGCTTGTTTACGTTCATCAATATTCATGACTGTTCCTAACATCCGAACAGTCCGGCCTGTCGCATCGTCAAAAACCTGCCCCCGTCCTTCGATCCAATGTATACTGCCATCCGCCCAAATCACACGATATTCATGCTGATAAGGTGATTTTGTATTGAGTGCATGGGTAATAGCTTGGTTGATTCCCTTCAGATCATCCGGGTGAATGCAGGCGGTGAATGTTTCATACTGACCGTTGAACGTACCGGATGGTAAACCAAATAACTGCTCATGTTCGGGTGACCAGGTGATTTCACCCGTCACAAGTGACCAATCCCACATCCCTATCTGAGCGGCATTCAGGGCAACTCGCAGACGATCGGCACTTTCATGAATCAGTTGACGGTTCAGGTGTTCAACCTTTTTACGGCTATCTTGCAAGTTTGTATTTAAAAGCGTAATGATCAGCGATACTACCAGAAATAGCAAAAGCTGTAAGGCATCTTGAATACGGGAAATATGAAACTGGTGAACTGGCGGAACAAACCAATAATTGATCGCTAACAATGAAAGGGTGATTGTTGTGATCGCTGGACGCAGCCCCCCCTGCCAGGCTGTAATTGCCACTGCAATGTAGAAAAAAGCCCGAGTATTGAGAGTCGGAATCTGAAGACTGAGTAGGAGCGCGATCCCAGTTGTACCCAGTGCTACACCATAGGGGATCAATCGTCGGTACATCCTCATTGATCTGACTCTCCTATTGTGAGAGTTCTATGCCGTCCCCGTAACTGAGTTCGCGCTATCCGGCTCAGCACCCGCGTCACCAATTCTGGGCCCAGGATAGGTTTAGTAATAAAGTCATCGGCTCCGGCAGCGAAAGCTTGTTGCAGCGAATCAGCATCGGTGTGCGCAGTGACCACAAGCAGCGGTAGGTCACCCCATTGAGCATCTCGCCGCACCACTTCACATAACTCCAGCCCGCTGATCTGGGGCATTTCCAGGTCGAGCAAAATCAGATCCGGAGAGACGGCGACTAAAACCTGCCAAAACCGCTGAGGTTCATCTAAAGTGACCACCTCCAGCCCCCAAGGCGTTAACAGGTGGGATAAAAACTCCAACATGGCTGAATCATCATCCACAATGAGAACTCTGGAATCTGCTTGGCTTCTGGGAGACAATACGCGATCGATCGATTGCAAAATTTGCGTTGTAGAGATGGGTTTGGTGAGAAACTGCCGTGCCCCCAGCCGAGTCGCCGCCAACCGGATACTGAGACTATTGGGTTCGATCAACACCAATACAGGGATCTGCGAATAGTTGTGAGCCAGCATTTCCAGCCAGGCTAAGCACGCTGTTTGCGTAGCTAAATCGGTCAGATCGAGTAAAATGACCTCCGGTAAACCCTGATCGAAATCGAGATTGCTGTCGGTCGGATGGGGGACAATCGTGATTTGCAGCGATCGAGACAGGGTGGGAAGTGAAATAGATGCCGTCAGTTCTGGGTCATGACTCACCAACAGTACCCGTGGTCGAGGCTGGATCGGAGCAGAGTAAGATTGGACTGATGGAGGCGGTTGGCTAAGTTGTTGCTTTAATGCCTTAATTAAGGTTGCGATTTGCGCCATTTCTGTGTCGGTCAACCAAATATCAGCATGGAGTAAATCTGCTATTTGTTTCGCCAGTTTCGATCCCTGGGAAAAGCCATACACTCCCAGCGATCCCACCAGTTTATGCACGGTTCTTTGCGCTTCCTGTCGTAAATGAGCAGGCAATGCCCCTGTTTGGAACTGCTGCACGATGGCTTCCAGACTGGCAATTTCGGCTTGGAAGGAATCTCGGAAGCGTTCCCACAACTCAGCCATCAGAGTGGCAGCTTCGGTTGTGTCCTGGGTCTCTGGCAGGGCATTGCTGGTTACAGTGCCTGGATCGGAGCCAGCAGTAGGCTCGGCAACACCGGCATGGGGTAGAGCTGACTCAATTGAGCGAAGGCGATAGCCAAAACCATAGATCGTTTCGATCAGATCTTGTTGGGCTCCGGCTGCTTTCAACTTTTGCCGAATCGCCTTGATATGGCTACTGATCGCGCTTTCGGTGGGAGGATCGCCTAATTCCCAGAGTTGATCGATCATGGTCGATCGGCTAAAAATTCGTTGTGGGTTGGAAAGCAACAATTCCAGGATGCGATGTTCCTTCGGAGTCAGGCGTAATCTCTGTCCCCCATAACGTATCTCATGGGTTAACCCGTTATATTCGATTGCTCCCCAAGTCAGATGAGTGGCCGCAGCAGTAAATCTGCCCCGTCGCAGTAATGCCCGAATCCGGGCTAATAACTCTGGCAGATGAAAGGGTTTAACCACATAATCATCTGCCCCAGCATCCAGCCCCAGGATCCGATCGCTGGCTTGATCCTGCGCCGTTAACAATAAAATCAGGGTTTGATCATTTTGGGATCGCAACTGCTGGCAAACTTGCAGTCCATCAACCTGAGGGATACCCAGATCCAGGATCAAAAGGTCATAGGTTTCCTGTTCTGCCAGTGCCAAAGCGGATCGCCCATCGGTGGCCACCTCAATCTGATAATGAGCTGCTAAGGCTTGCTCCAGCAGGGTGTAAGTCGCTCGGTCATCCTCTACTAATAGAATTTTCACGATGACATCGCCAATCTTTGACGAGCAAACTCATTTCTAACCGATCCAGCAAAGCCAGTTTAACCTGCCTCTAGTTTAGCCTTTGGACTGAAGGATGGAACGGGGTGTTGCATTAAGAACATCAAGACAATCGTTGCTTCACCTCTTGACGAATACCAGCCAGTCGATCGGCAAGGGTGCCAGGGCAGGCAGTGATCACCCGATCCCGATGACCCAAAATGCGAGCGAGCGAGCGAGTACCAAAATCAGCGGTGATCGTGCTGACTGGTGTGACTGGATCGGAAATGCCCAGTCGCTTACACAGCAAAGTGCAAAGCCCAACGACCGCCTCATACTGCTGTGCCCCAATTCGGAGGGAGCCTTGGAAATCTCCATCGACGGCAACACCAACTCCATCATTCACCAGATCATGGGCACCCCGTTTCCGGCTATTTCTCCCTTCATAGATCCTGCCACTTGGCATAATGATGTAGTGATAGCCAATATCAGAATAGCCACTACTATTCAAGTGAATATCTAAAATCTGGCGCATTCGTTGGATTTCTTGGGCTTGCGTTGCGGTAGTGGGCAGGAGTGCGATCACAGTATGGTGCAGGGTAATCCGTTTGGGATTGAGCAGATCAGGGATCCCTTCTGAGGTCGTGGTGCTACTCCAAATGCTACGGGGGAAGATTTGCAGGGAAGAAGGAGTCGCCTGGATGGTTAATTCGATTTGTGCCTTTTCTTGATCGGATGCAATCACTTCAATGAGTCGCTGACCCGGCTGATAGAAAAAGAGTTGGGATCGCCAACGCTGATTTTGGACGATCGGCCGACCCAGAATATACTTGCGATCGGCTTGAATCACCAACTGTTCACCATCGGCAAAATTGCGCGCTTCTCCTGCCAATTCGAATTCCGTTTCAGCGTAGATGGGTTGATCGGGAGGGGTAATGAGCAGCCGTGGCGAAACTCCAGCGACGGTAATCGTTACGGTGTTACTGATAACCGGATTAGCCAAATTCTCCACACTCGCCGTCAAGCGACGCATCCCAGGCTGCAAAAACTGAAACACACTTTGCCAAGTGCCATTGGCTGCCACCATGCCTGCCGTGGTTTTAAATTGGTTGTCGATCGTCAAGGTCACTGGTTGTCCAGCTAAACCGCTGGCCGTGCCAGAAATCACAAACTCCTGCCGAACCGCGACTTGGGCTGGAAAGGTATTGATTGCAATTTGGGGCAACGGTGTATCAGTCACTAAAAGGTTGACAGCCGGACTATTCAATGCTGTGCCCTGGCTATTGGTGGCAGAGACGACCAGCTTGCGGTTGCCAGGGCTGGTTAACCGAAATTGGGCTCCCCAGTTGCCGCCCACAGGAATGTTGCCCAACGTAAAGCGATATTGATCGTCCACAATCAGCGTTAAGGGGCGATTGTCTAACCCTTGGGCAATGCCACGAAAGGTAAAGTTTTCCGAAATTCGAACTTGGGCTGGCAACGCAGTGATCTGAAGGGGCGGCGGCGTAGCGTTGACGACCGTGATCGCGATCGTTTGACTCCGTACCCCATTGCCTTGCTGATCCTGCGCCAAAATCACCAAACTTCGACTGCCAGGGCTGGTAAAGCGAAACCGAAAGCTCCATAAACCATTACTGGGTACGGCTCCTGCGCCCATCTGAAATTGATTATCGATCACTAAGGTGAGGGGTTGCCCTGCTAAGTCTTGCGAAGTTCCACTGATACTGAGAAATTCTTCGACCCGGACTTGAGATGGAAATGAGGTAATTTGTAATGTTGCCAATGTAGCTAACCCCCAATCGCGAACAGCACAGAGATCACAAAAATACGATACCCTGAAACGATCGGGACTGGAAAGCATCGATCGGGCAGAAAGTAGGCTGTGCTGCGATTCAAGCCCCCCGATCGGTAACCCAATTCAAGCACCCGGATCAAGGTAACCCAATTCAAGCGCTTTAACATTAGAGGCACCTGATACCAATTTGATCTGAGCTTGTGTAGAATCAATGCCTGCCAGACAGGGGGTTTAAGCCCTTTGTTCTACTCAGCTTCACAAAGAATTGGGATTAAAATTAGAAGCACCTTAAACTTGAGAGCCGATGGCAATTGAGGCTGAGGGTGCTCCGATCGGTTTGACTGCGGGAGTACGATTTTGCAGCCAGGCAAATAAACCCGCTGCTCCCAATAGGATAATGGTCATTCCTGTAACAATCTGTAACATGATACTGTAACGCATAAAAGATTCATCTCCTACTCATAGTTCGTCATGATTGATCCAGTATTTTCTGTCATATTTCAATAATAGGATTGCTGATTTGCGGCCTCACATTCAGCCTTATACCCAGCCTTATACCCAGCCTTACACCCAGCCTCACAAAATGCCGGACTGCTCAAGCTGAGCCAAAACCAGGGGAAGTCCTGGCTGAGTTGAGGGCATTCTGAATGATATTGAATGGGTGATCACGCCAAATTAAAATGTTCCATATGCACATTGGTGACGGGCACCTCCAATTCAAACAAAGCCTTTTCTACTGCATCCATCATGACCGGAGCAGCACAGACAAAGTAATGTCGGCTACCCCGATGTAAGGGAATGTATTTAGCGAGTAATTCCCGATCGACATAGCCAGTATCACCCTGCCAATCATCCTGGGCTTGCCGTAAAACATAGACAACGGTGAGATGCAGTAACTTTTTTAAGTCCTCAATTGCTTCCCGGTAGGTGATCTCTTCCCAGGTTGGAGCTGCATAAATCAGTAGAAAAGGCCGGTCATCTTGGCGTTCGGCTGCCGTGAGCAGAATACTATAAATCGGGGTAATACCGACCCCACCCGCGATCAAAACAAAGCCTGCACTATCCCAGTAGCGATCGATCGTAAACACCCCATACGGCCCATCCAGGTAGGCTCGCGTGCCCGGTTGATAATCTTTGATCCGTTTCGTAAAATCTCCGATCTCCTTGATGCCAAACTCGATCCGATCGGCATGGTCTCCACTGGAAGACATCGAAAAAGGATGTTCTCGCATACTGAAAGGCGTGATATTTAGAGTGAGCCAGGCAAACTGACCGGGGTGGAAGGTAAAGCCCTCATGTCCCAAGGGGCGCAACGCTAAAATCCACACATCCCCCCGTTGTGGCAGGATTTCTTCGACAACATAAGGTTTCTTCATCATCAGCCAAGGCTTAATCAAGCGGACATACAGGATCAGCCAGAGGGCAAACAGGATCATGCCTGACCAGAGCACAACTTTCCAGAATAAACCTAAATAATTCCCGACCCCGATCGCGTGGCCAAAGCCTAACCCAACCGCTAAAACTGCCAGAATCGTGTGGGAAGCTCGCCAAGGTTCATACGGAATCTGTAGGGGCTTACGCCAGATCGTCGTCATTACCATGGTCAGAAAGGCTAAAGTGCCGAGAACTGCCAGTCGGGCTCGCCAAGGTGCTTGGGGAAAATTTAATAGCTGTAGAGTTTCGGGTTGTCCGATGAATAGGATGATCGGATGCGCCAACACCATGACGAAAGCCACTAACGAAGTGTAACGGTGGAACTGAAGCAGGATGTCGATGCCGTAGGAAGATTCGATGCGGTTGACGCGAGCGGTTAGCACGAATTGCAGTACCATCATCGATAACCCAATAAAACCCAAGGCAACTGAAAAATCGATCCAAAAGCCCTGGGCAGGTGGTGGGTAGAGCAACAGCACCATCAAAGGAAATAGGGTGATGAGCAGATACACCAAAATCCATAGCGCAGCAACCGTGATCGGGCTATGCATCAACAATCGTTTCATCTAAAACTCCTGCTCAATGATGTGATCAGCTCATCAACCCATCAACCTGACAACGAGTTGCTTGACAGATTCCCTTTCAAGGTTTCCTTACAAATGTGATTGGAAAGTGATCTGGCAGGTGCTGGCATTAACTAGGTTGTATGCCTTTGGCTAGATTGTTCGGCCGATTCATTTTACGATCTTTTGGATTGGCTGCCCGATCACCTGGATCATTGGCCCCTCTGATTTTGGCTGGGTCAACCAAGATATCGATACGCTGCTGTTTTGTGTATTGCCTTTCTTCTCTAAGGTTGGCTTTAGTTTTCTAGATTTGCATGGTTCGCGTAACCTCAGCGGTCGTCAATCTGTCACTCAACTCGATCGAGCTGCCGATCGAATTTTACATTTTTTAGGAAGTGTGACCCGATTACCGAGATCAAGACGAACCTGGCAGGGGTGAGAGTGAGCACTCAAATTGGTATAGCTGGTACAGTCGGTACCTTCTGCAAAGCATTCAACCCGATGCAGCAGCCAGCTTACGGACGTTAACCGATCGGATCTTGCGTCAGCCGACGGTGGCAGCCAATTAGAACAGTGCTGATTTACAGCGATCGAATGTCAGTGGTCAGGGGCAGGAATACAGGCAATCCTGTTCGATCAAGATATCAATGTTTCCAGCAGATACCCAGTGCTCAGCTAGCTTGACCTAGGACTGAACTAGCTGAGCAGGCAATCAATTGAACGTTTCAGCTACCGGCTTAAAATTTAAGCTTATACCAATTTGATCTGAGCTTGCGTAGAATCTAATGCTCGCCAGACAAGGGGCTTAAGCCCTTTGTTCTACTCAGCTTCACAGAAATTGGGATTAGGCGGCATTCAAGAGTAGAGCAGGTTGTCCAATTAATGCATCATAGGCATCCTCGACCTGGTGTAATTGAGTCAGCACATCATTGTCCAGCAGGTTCAAGCGGCGTTCTTCGGACTGTTGGTTGATTTCATGATCTTCTTTTTGATGGATCAGTTCATCCAACTCGGTCTTACGAGATTGAATATCCTCATTCATCCGCTTAACGACTTCTTGTTGGTAGCTATCAAAGCATTCTTTGACCGCCTGATACACCTGAAATGATTGCTCTTGGGCAATTTGGGGGAGCAGCTTCATCAACTCTTCCCGCATCGATTGCACCACCTTTCGACGAGCCATCTCGGCTGAAAAACTACCCAAACTGAGACCCGCCAGTGCCATGCCGATCGGGCCAAGGAATACCCCCGTAACAGCATAGAGGATCGAAGTCACTAAGACGGCACCGCTAAAGTTCAGCAGAATTTGCTTCCAGTCAAATACTCCAGTTCCCGCCATAGCGATCGTCCCCACATCCCCAGTGGTCAAGGCATAGAGTCCGACTGCCCATTTAGCCCAACGCGGAGATTTATCCTCTGCACTAAGATTGGCATTGGGAATCACCTTTTGTCCAGTTAATTTTTCTGTCATCCGATCAGTAACCTGAGCATAGGACTGGCCATACTCAGTTGCACTTTTGGCCAAGCCCATAAAAGCTGCATCCATATCTTTTTGGGCGATCAGACTCCAAGCAGCAATTTTGTCGAGGAGATATTTCTCAAATGCTAGCCGCAGGGAGGCTTCAAATTCCTTACGTTTACCTTTTTGCAAGAAGTCAAAGAATTTCAGCTCTGGCTGATAGCGAACAAAATCGGCTTCAAATGTGTTGGCCAACTCTGGTAAATAGGCTCGAAACGAATTGGCGCTGGCACTGGCTTGTCGTTCTCCAACGATACGAATTTCATCTTTGAACTGATCGCGAATCGTCACTAATTGATCAAACTCAGGTTGTACCGATCGAATTTTCTGCCGCAATTCCTGAATACTTTCACTGAGCAGAGGAATCCGGCGTTCGCAGGCTTCATGGACGGTGCGATAGGCTTGCCGTGCTACCAGTTTAGCTTGCCGCAATTCGGCAACAGCCCGCTCTTTGGTGAGAAAATGATTGAGTGCCTGCATGAACTCAGAGAAGCCAGTCCCCTCTAAGCTGTCTTGCCGTAATCGTTGTCGCAGAGCCTTGAGAGAAGAGATTTCAAAAACGCGATCGGTATAGCGATCATCACCTTCTATTTCGCAATAAGGGGTCAAGTTGGTACGAAAGACTTGGCGAACTTTTTCTTCAGCCGCCTGAAGTGCGATCGGATCTTCTGGATCGATCAATCGGTTTTGAATTTCGTCCCAATGATTAATCAGGAAGAAAACGGATAACCCTCGGTCTTTAATGTAATTTTCCAGGTAACGTTGCTCTCCCAAGGTATAGGGCTGGGTGGCGCTGAGCACAAACAGAATGGCATGACAATTGTTAATGTATCCCAGAGTCAGTTGGTTCCGCTGTTCCGTATCGTTTAAACCTGGGCTATCAATAATCTCTACCCCTTTTTCCAAAAGTGTGAGGGGATATTGCACCTCTGCGTAAGCCACGTTAGGGAATGCGGCAATTCCTTCTTCTTGCAGCTTTTTTGCCTCTGCGGGTGGAATAGTATAGCGTTGCTTGAAGGTCTCGAAGTCTAATGGCTCTGGGGCGCGATCGTCCTTAAAATGAACCGTAACCCGCTTTTCTGAACCATAACTCAACACGGTTAACACTGCGGTACAGGGATTCACATCCGTGGGCAAAACGTTTTCCCCAATCAGCGCATTCAGAAATGTGCTTTTACCCCGTTTCATATCACCCAATACCAGCAACCGGAAGGTACCTTCTCCTAAATTGCGGCTCACCAATTGCAGATCATTGACGGTGCTATCTAGCCCTAACTGACCAGAAGTCGTTTCTCCCGCCTGCTCAGCCTGGGTGAGGATTTCAGCGATCGTTCCTAAGTATCCTGAAAACTCCTGACGTGATCGAGCAATTTTGTCGAGATCGTGAATAAAACTTTCAGCCTTGTAAGCCATTGAAACTCCTTGAGTTGGAAATTAGACCTGATTGACTGACAAAACTCAAACTACCCTCACCCCAACCCCTCTCCCAGAGCGGGCGAGGGGCTTTCGAACCAGGATTTGATTGCAAGTCCCTTCG
>JALOOM010000020.1 GCA_025454395.1 Elainella sp. Prado103 | reverse complement strand
CGGCCGATCGACTGTCGGCTGCTCCTGACCACGAGCGCCCCATCTCAAGAGGCACTCTATCCTTACCAGCCATTACTAGCCAACAAGAGCTGCCATTTCGAGCCACGATTAGCTGTTCAGGGTTTTTGCTCCAGGACGGCTTGGCGATCGGCTGCGAATCTTGTCTCATCGGGCTAGAATGTTCAACTGCTGCCTGGCAAAATCCGGATTCCTCTCAAAAATTCCTTGACCATTTCTGACGATTCGCTATGATGAGATGGTAAAGTTAAACACAAGCCTGAATCGGATTAATATTTTTTAATCTGATTTTGTTCCTGACGATTCTGAAGGCTGAAGGAGCAGTTCGACTGATGGATTACCTCGAAAAAGTGCTGGAAAAGTTAAGAGAGTGGGCAGGTAAGGTAATTGAGGCTCTGTTGGGCCCGGAACCTCAGCCTGAGCCTGAACCGATTCCAGTTCCTGTTCGTGACCCTCAACGTCGTCGCTAGTTGTCGCTATTTTCTGTTCAACTAGCTTTGTGGTCGGACTGTTTCGATCGCAGCAGAGAGTGACGATGAGATTTATAGTTTTGCTTTAAGTTCTTACTTTTGAGACATGGGCGGCTTAGATGTCAGTTCAACTGAAGTGATGACATGAGCTGATTTTCATCGCCCGGAGCTCATTTTGAGCGCGATCGAGCTAGCTTCCGTTAGGATAAGCTTGCTTTGAGGTAGAGTTTTGCTTGGATGGTTTGAGTTAGATCATACTCTATGTTCTGGCAACTTGAATATGAATCAATTGAGGCGAGTGTAGCTACGCCTCTTTTGTTTTGGGGAGATTGCGGAGCAGCAAAATATCTCCATTAGAGCGCGAATGTCTTGCTATGGGCAAGGTGGTCACATTGATGCTCATGTAGATGCCCATGTAGATGCTCGTGTAGCTGATCGAGCAGGGGTTCTACAGGGGGATGGGTAATTGAAAGGAGTAGGGCAAGGGAATGAGTACGCCAGAGACTGCATCAGAAAAACAGTTCAGGATTTTAGTGCTACATGGGCCTAACCTGAATCTACTAGGGCAACGTGAACCCGAAGTGTATGGCTCAACTACTCTGTTGGATATTAATCGATCGCTGGAATCGATGGGAGAATCGTTGCAAGTTAAACTCAGTATCTTGCAGTCGAATCACGAAGGTGCTCTGGTTGATGCCATCCATCAAGCTTGGGGACAGCAAGACGGAATTCTGATTAACCCAGGGGCCTATACCCACACCAGTGTTGCTATTCGAGATGCCATTGCCGGTGTCGCGCTGCCCACCGTGGAAGTGCATTTGAGCAATGTTTATCAGCGGGAAGAATTTCGGCATCATTCCTATATTGCTCCGGTGGCGATCGGACAAATTAGCGGGTTTGGAGCCGCAAGTTATCGACTGGGCTTACAAGCTTTAGTGGGTTACCTGCGATCGTGACCTGAAAGCCAGCAGTAAGGTTGCTAGAGAGGTAGCAAGATTCGCTAGGGTAGAGAGGATCACGTTAAGGGATCCGACGGCTGAACCATGAAATTGACTGATAAACTAGCGCAACTGCAAGCCCTATTTGCAGAGATGGAACGGGCATTGATTGCCTATTCCGGTGGGATTGATAGCACCCTGGTGGCCAAGATTGCCTATGATGTCCTGGGCGATCGAGCCTTAGCCATCACCGCTGATTCGGCATCTTTGTTGCCTGAAGATCTAGAGGATGCTCAGATTCAAGCCGCTGAGATTGGCATTACCCATGAAATCGTCAAAACCCATGAGTTAGATAACCCTCACTATGCTGCCAATCCAGTCAATCGCTGCTATTTCTGCAAAAGTGAACTACATGACACTCTGAAGCCGATCGCCTTAGAACGGGGCTATCCCTATGTGGTGGATGGAGTCAATGCAGATGATCTGCTCGATTATCGTCCTGGGATCCAAGCCGCAAAAGAACGAGGGGCTCGATCGCCCTTGGCTGAAGTGGGAGTGACTAAACTGGAAGTGCGCGAACTGGCTAAACAACTGGGTTTACCTTGGTGGGATAAACCGGCTCAGCCTTGCCTCAGCTCACGTTTTCCCTATGGTGAAGCCATTACGGTTGCGAAATTGCAGCGAGTGGGTCGGGCTGAACGATATTTGCGCCAGCTTGGTTATCGAAATTTGCGGGTGCGATCGGATGGAGAAACTGCTCGGATTGAGTTACCCCCTGAGCAAATTAAAGC
Organism: Elainella sp. Prado103; assembly: GCA_025454395.1. Lineage (GTDB taxonomy): Bacteria > Cyanobacteriota > Cyanobacteriia > Elainellales > Elainellaceae > Elainella. Next base: position 67,222 of record JALOOM010000020.1, on the reverse strand, counting down.
TTTTGTTCAAACGAGCAACTTACCCGCTCTAGTCGCCGCTTTTCAAGACTACGGCTTCACTTATGTCACCCTCGATCTGGAAGGCTACCGTAGCGGCAAACTCAATCAAGCCCTACTTACTGCAACAGCTCCATCAGCTTGAGGCTGATCATCAAAGCAATAACAGGCAGTAACTCAGTGGAATGACTCATTCGATCGATTGATCAATTCGATTGACCAATTCAAGTGATCGATTCAAGTGATTGATGCAAGTAACCCCTTTGAACTGACCCATCCAGTGAGCCTGGTTAAATTGACCAATGAGCTAACCAGAAGAACCATTTTCAACGTTCTTTATGCCGGACTATGGACTGGATACGGTAATATTAATTGTTTGGCAGAATTTGACAAGCCTGACGATCGGACGCAACGGTTTGGCAGGACAGGTCGGTAGCGCTTTTGCATCATCCATGAAATTCAAAGTGAAATCCATTCCTGTCAACTTCTGTCGCCTGGCCCATTCATGCCTCTGAGTTTAACCTTAGTTCCCCATCTGGAGTTTGCAAGTGACTCAAACTAACATGGATTTCCTCGCCAAAACCGATCCGGCTGTGGCTGAAATTTTGCAGAAGGAGCTACAGCGCCAACGCGATCACCTGGAATTAATTGCCAGTGAAAATTTTACTTCTGCCGCAGTGATGGCTGCCCAAGGTTCGGTACTCACCAACAAGTATGCAGAAGGTCTACCGACCAAGCGCTACTATGGAGGCTGCGAATTTATCGATCAGGCAGAGCAGCTCGCCATCGATCGAGCCAAACAGCTTTTTGATGCTGCCCATGCCAATGTGCAACCTCACTCTGGAGCGCAAGCTAATTTTGCTGTATTTCTGACTTTGCTGGAACCTGGTGACACCTTCATGGGGATGGATTTGTCTCATGGAGGGCACCTCACCCATGGATCGCCGGTGAATGTATCGGGTAAATGGTTCAAAGCCTGTCACTATGGGGTGGATCGGGAAACCGAGACCCTGAATTATGACCAGATTCGTGAGCTGGCGCTGCAACATCACCCTAAACTGATCATTTGTGGCTATTCTGCCTATCCACGGGTGATCGATTTTGAAAAGTTCCGGCAAATTGCTGATGAAGTGGGCGCTTACTTGATGGCTGATATTGCCCATATAGCTGGCTTAGTTGCCACCGGGCATCATCCTAGCCCGATCCCTTACTGTGATGTAGTCACCACTACTACCCATAAAACCCTACGCGGGCCGCGGGGTGGACTGATTCTGACCCGTGATGCGGATCTGGGTAAAAAGTTTGACAAATCTGTTTTTCCGGGAACCCAAGGTGGGCCGTTGGAGCATGTGATCGCAGCAAAGGCAGTGGCATTTGGTGAAGCCTTGAAGCCGGAGTTTAAGACCTATTCAGCTCAGGTGATCGCAAATGCTCAGGCTATGGCTAACCAACTGCAAGCCCGTGGCATTAAGATTGTCTCCAATGGCACGGATAATCACCTGATGCTACTGGATCTCCGATCGATCGGCATGACCGGTAAGGTGGCAGATCAATTGGTGAGTACTGTCAACATTACAGCCAATAAAAACACGGTGCCGTTTGATCCAGAGTCACCCTTTGTCACCAGCGGGTTACGGTTGGGATCCCCAGCGATGACAACCCGCGGCATGGGTATTCCAGAATTTGTGGAGATTGCCAATATTATCGCCGATCGGTTGTTGCAACCAGAAGATGGAGCTGTCGAACAAGCTTGCCGCCAGCGGGTGGCTAATCTATGTGGACGCTTCCCGCTTTATCCACACTTGACGGCTGCTGTACCTGCATTAGTCTAGATCAAGTTTGGCTCATGCATTCAGGTGATGTTGTCCAGGTGATGCGTTTGGGTGCCCCTGTCTGCATCCTGGGCTGCACAAAAGCCAGAATCATCGTCAGGACTGAGAATCTGAGGGATGGGAGCAAACAGAGTTGATCAAGTAGCGTCTTGGCAACGGCTACCCCAGCCCAATTGATTCTCAGTCCCCTGTTTCCTCCCAACGAGGTGCAGATCCGGTTGATCTGGTTACCTCACAGGTTTGGTTGCGCTCCTATCTTGACCTGATTGCCAGAAGGGCTAAGCAGGGTAGATTCTCAAGCGGCGATTGGGCTCTTCCCCAAAACTGGAAGATTTGAGGCGGTAATGCTCAACCAATTCATGTTGCATTTTGCGAACTTTGGCCGATCGCGGTAACAGCTCAACCGGTTGACCTTTTGGAATCACGATTTGCTCCACCGCGAGTCGAGCCTCTTCCAATGCTTCAATCTCATCATCATCCCCATTGGTATACAGAAGCGCTAGATTGGCCGGTTCATCCGCCGCCAAATCCTCTAGGTGTAGCATCCGCCGTAATGAGCGAACAATCTGGGAAATGCTATTTGACTTGACTGCATGGATCGGAATTTGCCGATTTTTAGCTAAAATCCGCAGCTTAGAGTGATTTTTGAGGTGGGAGCGTAACGCCAACACCGCATCTGCACTATCTAGATCTTTTGTTAGTACGATCGGTAGATTCAGCGTTTCAATCACCTGATCCAATTGGTGCCGCCCAATCCCGTAAGGGTAAATATGCAGTGGCAAGTCTTCTCCATTCGGGCCGGTTCGGAGGGATTCATCCGCATCTAAACTGGAAAACCCTGCCAACGAGTCATTGAGAAGCTGATCAAACTGTTGCCGTTCTGGAGTTAAAGGAATGACTGTTGATTCAGGCAACGGGTTGTAACTCCAACCTTCTGGTTTGGCTGGAGTCGGGGTAGGCAAAGGAGTCATTTGTCCAGAAGTACGCCAACCACTGAGGGCTGCCGATCGACCCGCAAATCCTGGGGTCAAGGGTGTGCCGGTGAAGGGGGCTTGATGCGGTGCAGAGGGCTGGGGATTCTCATGGGTAATCACCACTTTGCCGGTGTCATCAACCGTACGGGTTTGGGGGTTTGGTCGTCTACCCCGCAACAATTGATCGACCGTATCAGACACGTTTTCATGGACGATCCATTTTTGCCGCTCCATCATCTCAATGGCAATCTCGAAAGTTGGTGGAGCCTTCCGTTCCAGCACACTTTTTTGACTGCCACGCCGTCTTGCTTCTTCATCGCCCAAGGTGACTGATTGAATACCCCCCACCAGATCGGAAAGGGTCGGATTCTTGATCAGGTTTTCAATTTGGTTGCCGTGGGCCGTGCCAACGAGCTGCACCCCTCGTTCGGCGATCGTACGAGCAGCCAAAGCCTCTAATTCAGTGCCAATCTCATCAATTACGATCACTTCCGGCATGTGATTTTCCACAGCCTCAATCATTACTTGATGTTGCAGTTCTGGGCGAGCCACCTGCATGCGACGTGCCCGACCGATCGCGGGATGGGGAATATCGCCATCGCCAGCAATCTCATTCGAGGTGTCAATAATCACCACTCGCTTGTTCAATTCATCTGCTAAGATTCGCGCTACTTCCCGCAAGGCAGTGGTTTTCCCTACACCCGGACGACCCAACATCAAAATAGATTGACCCGTCTCTACCAGATCGCGAATCATGCCGATTGTGCCAAACACCGCTCGCCCGACGCGACAGGTTAACCCAATCACATCTCCGGCTCGATTCCGAATGGCACTGATACGATGCAAAGTCCGCTCAATCCCAGCTCGATTATCTCCGCTGAATAAACCGACTCGTTCTATGCAATAATCGAGATCCGCTCTTGAAATTACCGCTTCCGAGAGATACTCGGTGCTATTCGGAAAGCGTGCCTCAGGTCGGCGGCCCAAATCCAAGACCACCTCAATCAATCGATCGAGTTGAGGATGGTGATCTAACGTTTGTCGAATGGGCTCAGGTAGAATTTCTAACAGTTGAGGAAGGTCATCCGTAATCTGCGAACCAGAGTCTACAGGATGAAGACGGGAACCTCGGCTATCCGGCAGGGAGCTAATCGCAGGGTAGGTGGGCTGCTCAGAAAAATTGTCGCCACTAAGTGTCATGGATCAATAAGAAATACGGGTATTGTCAAAACGTTGAGGCAAACGATCAACCTGATTCAAGCAAGGGTTTTAGAAATCATTATCAAAAATCTGCTTCATTCGGCACTCCTTAATAGGGTTGAGATAGATGCAGTTTGCTTAAGCTCAGACACCAATTGATGAGCCCGATCGACAGACTGCCACAGCAAATCCGCATATTCTGCCGGCATTGCTCGATGAATCGGCAGACGAATACTTGAGATACTGTCTTGAGATATCTCCTGAACCAACGCACCCGATTTTTCCATCTCCTCCACTAGGGGTAACAACAGCGATCGAGCATAGCTGCCATAAGCCACACCAGCAATAAAAGCGGTGGAATCTGCCACATTAGTGGTTTGCAGCGCCGGTTTCAGAAGATTTAAAGCTCGTAATTTCTCAACGGTGGAGCGATTTGTCCCGCCTGCGAGTTGGACGTAGCCGGGTAATTTTGCAGCTAAGACTTTCTGTCCAAGTTTGATAGCGGCTCGCGTTGCCCCATCCCCGATGTCACCACTCATGGGTCTACCATCGGTCTGCCAAATCAATGAACAAGGTAGGGGAGAAACCAAATCGTAGAGCGACCACAGATAATCAATAAGCTGATCGTCATCCGGACAGCTAATAGCGACCAGCTTCAGATTCTCCACATAAGGCTCGATCGCTTGCCACAATCGCTTGAAATCTGCCAAACGCCCTACCTGGGTATGGATTTCAACCGCATCGACTCCAGCCAACACTAGGGGTGCAACTGCCGCAGGAGAAGAGACATAGGAGCGAGCAGTAATATGTTGAACTGGGCAAACGGTCAAACACCGACCACAGCCATAACAAAGGCTGTCAATTACACCTGAACCATGATGAACTGAGTCAAATACAATTGCTTGAACTGGGCAAATTGGTTCACAGGGGCGTGAGCAATTGGCAGGACATTGCGTGGCATCAAATTCGGCCTTCCGAAAATGGGGGTCTTCTCCATCATTAAGACTCACCATTAGCCAGGGTAAGCCCTCTACCGCGTAGCCTCGCTCATCAGCCGACTCTTTCAAATCAATTGCCAACTTTAGTGCATCTCGAACGGTTGAAATCACAGCCGGATCAGCTGCGACATCCACACAGTCAGCTCCAGCCAGAGCATACGCCAGCACTAAGCTTTTTACGGTTGGAAGGTGTTGGAAACTGGCTCCGCAAATTAACTTAAACCAGCACCCCTCCATTAATGATCGCAGGGGACGATACAAGTTAGTCACCCTTTCATACTAAAGGGTTATCACAAAAAAGGCGAATGCCCAAGACTAGCCTACTATGGAAACTCTAGAAAGGAATGTATCGTGGGTATCGCTCACTTCCCCAACCAGAGAAAATTCGGAACTGCTCAAAAGCTCACTTCATGAAGCTAAGCCGCCGCCAAAAAGCTAGACAGTGGTTTCCAATCAAAACTACGTCCTCCACCCATCTCCACTACCACCTTAACTTTGGGGTGCTGTTGGGGCAAAGCCACCAGAAACTGAAGCTCTTGCTGAGACAAAATGTTTCCCTCTAGCATCCAAATCACTACTCCCTTAGATTGGGCAGGCAGGTGCTCGAGCTGATAGGTTGCTGCGGGAGGGAGATAGTAGCGATAACCGACTGCCCCTTCCCGCTGAGTATTTTTCTTGCCCAGATGAGGTGGGCGAACACCATGGACATCAAATAAATAGGCAGATAAATCTCCTAGTCCTCGAGCAGTAATGTGCAACATCTCATAGCCTGTTGCTCGCAACCGACGTTGATATCGCCCTTCATGTCCACCTTCTAAAGGGACATATACCCCCACTGCCCCTGAGGATTCTAGGCTGCGAATAAACTGCTTGCCGGTTGTGATCAGTGCCATAAAATTCTTGTCCTCGGCTTTAGAAGAACTGCAATACTTGATCATCCACTCCAGCCTAGATTGTAGTGGGGGAGGTTGACCCGATTCAAGTCGAAAATAGACCAATTCAGCCGAGAAGCCGATCGATTTTACTGAGGCCGCGTATAAGTTAACCCAATCATCTTATTGGCTTAATCAAGGGCTTCAATGCTCTCGCCATCCTATCGATCTCTCTCAAGCAACATCTCTCAAGCGACAAAAACAAAATTAGGACTAGACAACCTCAATTAGTTTGGTCTATCATGAATAGCTGTTGCCAAAATTGGGCTGGGTACCTTGGGGTCAAGTTGATAGGCTGAAATAGTCTGAGCTAAAGCAATTGTATGAAATCAGAAATTGCATGAAATCAGATCATCTTTCGGTCTTCGAGTTGCGGAGCAATTTCGAAAGCGATCAGCTTCTCTGAAGGTAGATTACTCAGGTTGATTTGAACATATTTGTTTTGCTCTTCGGCGCAGGATACTGGATCGAGTTTTGCATCTCTCTATCTAAGTCCTAGGGCTTATGCTGCTCCGGATATTACTCGGAGTTGGTTTTGTTAATTCTCAGTTTGAGATCACAGATTGCACATTCTTGGGTTGGCTGACTCGATTTTTGAGCGAGCTTGGCCTCTTCGCTGATGTTGCTGTGAATTGATTTTGGAACTGGGTTTGGTAAAGCTGGATCGCGCTTGCGGCTTTATCAGTGTGGAAAAGGTGCAAACAGTAGAACAAGGGAGACCAAAACTGTGTCTATTGGGATTCTTGGCACAAAGCTCGGCATGACCCAGATTTTTGATGAAACAGGGGTTGCCATTCCTGTCACTGTGGTTCAGGCAGGGCCCTGTACTGTGACTCAAATCAAGACGAAGCAAACCGATGGTTATACAGCGGTGCAGCTTGGTTATGGAGAGGTGGCAGCTAAGGCACTGACTAAGCCTGAATTGGGGCACCTCAGTAAGTCAGGCGCGGAGCCATTACGTCACTTGCAAGAATATCGCCTTGAAGATTCTGCTGCGTTTGAGATAGGGCAACAAATTAAAGCTGATATTTTTTCGGCAACGCAAGTTGTTGATGTGATCGGTACAAGTATTGGTCGTGGTTTCGCTGGCTATCAAAAGCGTCACAATTTCAAGCGTGGTCCGATGGCTCACGGTTCTAAAAACCACCGGCTACCTGGATCGACTGGAGCGGGAACCACGCCGGGTCGGGTTTATCCTGGCAAGCGCATGGCCGGACAACTCGGCAGTACTCAAGTAACAGTGCGGAAGCTGACGGTTGTCAGAGTGGATGCTGAGCGGAACCTGCTGTTAATTAAGGGCGCATTACCTGGCAAGCCGGGCGCGCTACTGAATATCGTTCCTGCTAAAACAGTTGGACGAGCAAAAGGTTAATGATTCTCTCATCAAACTCTAGATTCATCAGAGGTTTGACACCAAGGTTTTGTTTCTGAGTATTTTGCCACCCATGAGGTGAAGGGATAGTAAGTCATGGTTGAGTGCGTAGTAAAAGATTGGCAAGGAACGGAGGTCGGGCAAGCCTCCCTTGATCTGCGCGTCGCGAAAGAAGAGAGTGCAGCTCATATTGTTCACCGCGCCTTAGTGCGTCAGATGAATAATGCTCGCCAAGGGACTGTTTCTACCAAGACCCGCGCTGAAGTGCGAGGAGGGGGGCGAAAACCTTGGAGGCAGAAAGGCACAGGGCGGGCTCGTGCTGGTTCGATTCGTTCTCCTCTATGGAAAGGTGGCGGTGTCATCTTTGGCCCTAAACCCAGAGATTTCTCTGTCAAAATGAATAAGAAGGAGCGTCGTCTGGCTCTCCGAACCGCACTGCAAAGCCGATCGAGTGATTTGATCGTGGTTGAGGAATTTGCTGAGAATCTGCCTCGTCCCAAAACTAAGGAGTTGGTTCAGGCGATGACTCGTTGGGGGGTTGAACCAGAGTCCAAAGTGCTGCTGATTGTTGGACAGCGAGATGACAATGTTTATCTGTCAGCACGCAATATTAGCTGGTTAAAGATGATTTCTGCTGGCAATCTCAACATTTTCGATATCCTTGCGGCCGATCAGGTTGTTGTTACTCGATCTGCCCTTGCCACTATCCAGGAGGTCTACAGTGACTAATCAACTCGATCCACGCAAGTTGCCTGACTTGATCCGTCGCCCTTTGGTGACTGAAAAAGCAACGATTCAACTTGAAGAAAATAAGTACACTTTTGAAGTCGTGCCTCAAGCAACGAAGCCCCAAATTAAGGCGGCCATCGAGCAGTTGTTTGATGTCAAGGTTGTCAGTGTAAATACTGCCAATCCACCTAAAAAGGATCGCCGCATGGGGCGATTCGCGGGGCATCGTCCTCACTACAAGCGGGCGGTGGTCACTTTGGCTCCAGGGGATTCGATCACCCTGTTTCCTGAAGTCTAGTTGTGTCTTCGGAGCATAGATAATTATGGGCATTCGATACTACCGTCCTTATACTCCTGGTACTCGTGAGCGAGTAGTCACTGATTTCTCTGAAGTGACTCGTACCGAGCCGGAAAAATCTCTAACTCGCTCTGCGCATCGCGTTAAAGGGCGTAATAACCGTGGCATTGTCACCTGCCGTCATCGCGGGGGGGGGCACAAGCGCCTCTATCGCATTATTGATTTTCGCCGGAACAAGCATAATATTCCTGCGAAAGTGGCATCGATTGAGTACGATCCCAACCGCAATGCCCGAATTGCCCTATTACATTACCAAGATGGAGAAAAACGGTATATTCTCCATCCGGCAGGTTTAGCCGTAGGTGCGACCGTAATTTCTGGGCCAGATTCCCCCTTCGAGGTTGGCAATGCTTTACCCTTAGCCAATATGCCTCTAGGGACTACTGTTCATAACATTGAACTTGTGCCAGGTAAAGGAGGTCAGATCGTCCGCGCTGCTGGGGCTTCAGCTCAGGTTGTTGCAAAGGAAGGTAACTTTGTTACTCTGAAGCTCCCTTCAACTGAGGTGCGAATGATACGGCGAGAGTGTTACGCCACGATCGGGCAGGTGGGCAATATTGAAGCTCGCAATACAAAACTTGGAAAAGCAGGGCGGAAGCGTTGGAAAGGTCGCCGCCCGGAAGTAAGAGGCAGTGTCATGAACCCTGTGGATCACCCCCATGGTGGTGGTGAGGGGCGTGCACCTATTGGGCGTTCAGGCCCAGTCACTCCCTGGGGTAAACCCGCTTTGGGTGCTAAGACTCGTAAAAAGCGGAAAGCAAGCAACGCCTTGATTGTCCGTCGTCGTCGTCGAACCTCGAAGCGCGGTCGCGGCGGTAGAGAGTCCTAAGGATAGAACTGTGTATTGCCTGGATTCTATTTATCTTGAACTTGTCTTGAACAAAGGTTAAAGGTTAGCCGAAACTATGTCTCGCTCACTCAAGAAAGGTCCATTTGTCGCCGATCATTTACTTAGTAAAGTTGAGGCGCTTAATGCTAAGGGAGATAAGCAGGTCATTAAAACCTGGTCTCGAGCCTCCACAATTTTGCCTCAGATGATTGGGCACACTATTGCTGTTCATAATGGACGGCAACATGTTCCCGTGTATGTTTCTGAGCAGATGGTAGGGCATAAACTGGGCGAATTCGCCCCGACTCGCACCTTTAGAGGGCATGCGAAGAGTGACAAAAAAGCTCGTCGATAAGAAGTAGAAATTATGATTGGCGATCGGCAAGCTGATGTTAGCTGAAGGCGAATCGCTTAAGGAGAGAAATATGGCTATTGCTGCTAGTGGAGAAGAAATTAAAGCGATTGCTCGCTACATCCGGATGTCACCTTTTAAGGTACGCCGAGTGCTCGATCAGATTCGAGGGCGCTCTTATCGGGAGGCATTGATCATTCTAGAGTTTATGCCTTACAAAGCTTGTGAGCCGATCTTGAAGGTACTGCGTTCGGCTGTGGCGAATGCGGAACACAATGCTGGCTATACCCCCTCAGAGTTAGTGATTACTCAAGCCTTTGCAGACCAAGGCCCAGTGTTGAAACGGTTCCGCCCTCGTGCTCAAGGGCGGGCTTATCAGATCCGCAAGCCAACCTGCCACATCACGATCGCAGTTGCACCTGGGGCTGGAGACGAAGATTAATCCGCTTTGTTTGTTTGAGTATCTTTAACTGCCTTTATCTAGGGGACGTATCGTGGGACAAAAGATTCACCCAGTTGGGTTTCGACTCGGAATTACGCAAGAACATCAGTCTCGTTGGTTCGCTGATGCCGGTCGCTATCCTAAGCTACTGCAAGAGGATTACACCATCCGCAATTTCTTAGCGACTAACCCTTACAAGCTGAAGAGTTTAGATAGCCCTGGGATTGCGAAGGTACGGATCGAGCGTAAAGCTGATCAGATCGATTTGGAAATTCATACTTCTCGTCCAGGCGTGGTTGTTGGACGGGGTGGACAAGGTATTGAAGAACTGAGAGCAAATCTGCAAAAGGTGCTCAAGGATAATAATCGCCAGATTCGCATCAATGTCGTTGAAGTAGCTCGGATTGATGCAGATGCTGCTCTAATTGCTGAAAATGTTGTACGAGATCTGGAGCGCCGGGTTTCTTTCCGACGAGTTGTGCGTCAGGCAATCCAACGCGCTCAAAAAGCTGGTATTGAAGGTATCAAGATTCAAATCAGTGGTCGGTTGAATGGAGCAGAAATTGCGCGTACGGAGTATACCCGGGAAGGCAAAGTCCCGCTTCACACGTTGCGAGCTGACATTGACTATGCCTATCGCACGGCCCAGACCATTTATGGCATTTTAGGCATCAAGGTGTGGGTATTCCGAGGCGAAATTATTCCAGGCCAAGAATTAACAAATCAGCCGAATAATACTCAACCTCGTCGTCGCCAGCAACGTCGCCGCCAGCAATACGAAGACCGCTCTAACGAAGGATAAGGATAGCCATGTTAAGTCCTAGAAGAACTAAATTTCGCAAGCAGCAGCGGGGACGCATGAAAGGCATGGCGACCGCTGGCAATGAAATTAATTTTGGTGATTTTGCGCTACAAGCTCTAGAGCCCTGTTGGATTACCTCTCGGCAGATTGAGGCTAGTCGGCGAGCCATGACCCGCTATATTCGTCGAGGTGGCAAGATTTGGATCCGAATCTTTCCAGACAAGCCCATTACAATGCGCCCGGCTGAAACCCGGATGGGCTCCGGTAAAGGGAACCCAGAGTTTTGGGTCGCAGTAGTTAAGCCTGGACGGGTTCTGTTTGAGATTGCGGGTGTACCAGAGGCGACAGCTCGTGAGGCAATGCGCTTGGCTCAGTACAAGTTGCCCATTAAAACTAAGTTCATTGCACGCCAAATTGTGGAGGAAGTGTAGGTTATGCCTCTACCGAAAATTGATGAAATCCGCGAGCTGAGTGATCAAGAGATAAACGATCGCATTCTTGAGACCAAGAAAGAACTCTTTCAACTGCGGTTCCAAAAGGCAACTCGTCAATTAGACAAGCCCCATCAGTTCAAACATTTGCGGCATCGTCTCGCTCAGCTAATGACCTTAGAACGAGAGCGCCAGCTTAAGTCCGAGCATACGGAAGTGGAGAAGTAAATTATGGCAGTTAAGCAACGTGTCGGTTTAGTCGTTAGTGACAAAATGGAGAAAACCGTTGTGGTCGCCGTTGAGAACCGTGCTCCCCATCCGAAGTATCACAAGATTATGGTGCGGACTAAGCGTTATAAAGCGCATGATGAGGAAAACAAGTGCAAGGTTGGCGATCGAGTTCGCATTCAAGAAACTCGTCCCTTGAGTCGTACGAAGCGTTGGGAAGTGGTGGATGTTCTGAGCCATCTCCCTGAAGCCTAAGAAGTCAAAGAAGATTGTCCAGGGAGTCTAAGTATGATTCAGCAGGAAACCTATCTCAATGTGGCCGATAATAGCGGTGCCCGCAAGCTGATGTGCATTCGAGTGCTGGGGGGAAATCGCCGCTATGCCAATGTGGGCGATGTCATTATTGCGGTTGTAAAAGATGCGATCCCGAACATGGGGGTCAAAAAGTCAGATGTAGTACGTGCGGTTGTCGTGCGTACTAAGAAGGGATTGCGCCGGGAAAGCGGAATGAGTATCCGTTTTGATGACAATGCGGCCGTCATTATCAATGCAGAAGGGAATCCCAAAGGTACACGGGTATTTGGGCCGGTGGCACGGGAATTACGAGACAAGAATTTTACTAAGATCGTCTCTCTGGCTCCGGAGGTACTTTGAAATGGCACAAAAAGCAAAAAACACTAAAGTTCGATACAAATTGCATGTTAAGAAGGGCGATACCGTTCAAATTATCGCAGGCAGCGAGAAAGGTAAAGTTGGCGAGGTACTACGAACTTTCCCTGAAACTAGTAAGGTGATTGTGCAAGGAGTCAACGTTAAAACCAAGCATGTGAAGCCTCAGCAAGAAGGTGAATCAGGGCAGATCACAACCGTTGAAGCACCAATTCACAGTTCCAACGTCATGCTGTACTCCACCAAGCAAAAAGTAGCGAGTCGGGTTTGTTACACCTTTAACAGCGATGGGCGAAAGGTGCGCATGCTGAAGAAAACGGGCGAAATTATTGACTAGTATCAGCCGTAATCTAGTTCAGCCCTGACCAAGCCCAGGGAAATTTTAAGGAGTAATTGGTAATGACAGATAGTCTAAAGACTCTTTACAACGACAAGGTTGTCCCCAAACTGATTGAACAGTTCAAGTATGAAAATATCCACCAGGTGCCAAAACTCGTCAAAGTTACGGTCAACCGTGGATTAGGAGAGGCCTCACAAAATGCGAAGGCACTGGAATCTTCTCTGAATGAGATCGCACTCATCACAGGACAAAAGCCTGTTGTAACCAGAGCTCGTAAAGCGATCGCTGGCTTTAAGATTCGTCAAGGAATGCCAGTCGGGATTATGGTAACGCTGCGCTCTGATCGGATGTATGCCTTTCTCAATCGTTTAATCAATCTGGCACTTCCTCGAATTCGAGATTTTCGAGGAATCAGTCCTAAAAGCTTTGATGGGCGGGGAAATTACACACTGGGAGTTCGTGAACAGTTGATCTTCCCGGAAGTTGAGTACGACAGCATTGATCAAATTCGGGGGATGGATATTTCCATCATCACAACTGCAAACACAGATGAAGAGGGACGGGCGCTCTTGAAAGAGCTGGGTATGCCGTTTCGGGAAAATTGAGGCAGTTTCAATAAGAGGAAGCTATGGCGGCTAACGACACAATTGCAGATATGCTGACGCGCATTCGAAATGCGAACTTAGCGCGGCATCAAACCACTGAGGTGCCATCAACTAAGATGACCCGTAGTATCGCGAAGGTACTGCAAGAGGAGGGGTTTATCTCAGAATATAGTGAGAAGGCGGATGGAGTCAGACAGATTCTGGTAATCTCGCTGAAATATCAAGGGAAGAATCGTCGCCCTATCATCAGTGCGTTGAAACGTGTCAGTAAACCTGGGCTGCGCGTTTACTCCAATCGCAAAGAGTTGCCTCGGGTTTTGGGCGGGATTGGTATTGCGATTATCTCAACCTCAAGCGGTATCATGACGGATCGCGATGCTCGGCGACAAGGGCTGGGGGGCGAAGTCCTTTGCTACGTCTGGTAGTAGAGAGAATCGTTGTCGTTATAAGCCATCAATTCTTATCAGGCTGACTTATAGAGAAACGACAGATGATTATATCTAGGAGAAAAAATCATGTCTCGTATTGGTAAACGCCCAATTCCCATTCCAAATAATGTGACGGTGACAATCAACCATCAACAGGTTGCTGTAAAAGGTCCAAAGGGTGAGCTAGAGCGAGTTTTGCCGCCGGAGGTAGAAGTTGTTCAAGAAGATGGAACCCTCCTGGTAAACCGTCGTAACGAATCGCGGGCAGCACGGCAACGCCATGGTCTTTGCCGCACATTGGTTGCCAACATGGTGGAAGGAGTATCTCAAGGATTTCAGCGCCGTCTAGAAATCCAGGGGGTAGGCTACCGGGCTCAAGTTCAGGGACAGAATCTAGTCCTAAGTGTTGGCTATAGCCATCCTGTGCAAATCGAACCTCCTGATGGGATTCAGCTTGCTGTCGAAAACAACACAAACGTAATTGTTAGTGGCATCAATAAAGAATTGGTGGGCAATCTTGCTGCTCGGATTCGGGCTGTACGTCCACCAGAACCCTACAAAGGGAAGGGAATTCGCTATGCTGGCGAAGTGGTTAGACGTAAAGCGGGTAAGACAGGTAAGAAGTAATTATGAAATTGACACGCAAGGATTCAACGCGGCGTCGCCATGGTCGGATTCGACGCAAGGTAGTAGGAACTTCCAATCGTCCTCGCCTGGCGGTTTTTCGTTCCAACCAGCACATTTATGCTCAGGTAATCGATGATAGTGGACATTGTACGTTGGTTTCAGCATCCACACTAGAGCCAGATCTGCGTTCAGAACTTGCCTCGGGCAGCAATGCTGAAGCTTCTGCAAAGGTGGGTAAGCTTTTAGCTGAGCGTGCACTTGCAAAGGGCATCCAACAGGTTGTGTTTGATCGAGGTGGCAATCTTTACCACGGACGTGTTAAAGCTTTAGCTGACGCTGCTCGTGAAGGCGGACTCAGCTTCTAACTGTCCTGCTTTGAGATAAACCAGTAGAGCATTTTAGGGAAGGCAAAATGGCGAATCGTCGCAAGGGTAAAGCGAAAGAAAAGGAAACTGACTGGCAAGAGAGAGTAGTACAAATTCGTCGTGTCACTAAAGTTGTGAAGGGCGGTAAAAAACTAAGTTTCCGGGCCATTGTTGTTGTAGGCAATGAACGGGGACAGGTGGGTGTCGGCGTTGGTAAAGCTAGCGATGTGATTGGAGCGGTTCGGAAAGGAGTCGCCGATGGCAAGAAGCATCTTGTTGATGTGCCGCTAACAAAAGCTAACTCCATTCCGCATCCAGTCAATGGTGCTGGTGGTGGTGCTAAGGTGATGATGCGCCCTGCTGCGCCAGGAACTGGGGTAATCGCAGGAGGAGCGGTTCGAACGGTGTTGGAACTGGCTGGCGTAAAAAATATTTTGGCGAAACAGTTGGGTTCCGGTAATCCATTGAACAATGCCAGAGCAGCGGCTAATGCGTTGTCATCTCTCCGAACTTTCTCTGAAGTGGCTGAGGAGCGCGGTGTACCGATCGAAAACCTCTATGCCTGATCTGCTGGATTGGCTGAGTCGTCTTCTAGAAGGTGGCAGGTTCTAGAGGATCACGATTCAGATTTATTCGTTATTGAAGATTTAAGAGGCTAGTCATGAGATTGCAAGATGCGGTTCCAAAGTCAGGCTCCCAAAAACGGCGGAAAAGAGTTGGCCGGGGTATTTCAGCAGGGCAGGGGGCTAGTTGTGGATTCGGTATGCGAGGTCAAAAGTCTCGATCGGGTCGCCCGACTCGTCCTGGCTTTGAAGGTGGACAGATGCCCCTTTATCGTCGCATTCCGAAACTTAAGCACTTTCCAGTTGTTAATCAACGGCGGTTCACTATTATCAATGTGCATGATTTGAGCGAATTTGCCCCCAACACGGAAGTGAATTTAACCTCCTTAATGGAGGCGGGAATTGTTACGGCTGATGATGGCCCACTCAAAGTTTTAGGTGATGGCGAAGTTTTGGTTGCGCTGAAAGTTCAAGCCGCTGCCTTTACGGCAACTGCTCAGCAAAAAATTGAGGCTGCTGGTGGCACCTGTGAATTTGTAGGACAATAGGGTTTGGTGATAGTCAGAGCTTTGAGCATGGTCTCCCCTGAGTGATAGGTCTGAGAGCGCCCTCAAACTTTGACTCTCACTGGGAGTGAAATTTAGTTAAAAATAAATTTAGGAAGTTTTACTTCAATTACTCTGCGTTGCGGCTGCCTAGAGGGTAAATTATGGTCGTTAGTCGAGATAAAAGTCCGACAGCTCAGGAAACATTTGTACAGATGGCTCAAGCAGCTGGACTTCGAGGTCGGCTGCTTGTCACTATTGGGATGTTGCTGCTCATTAGATTAGGCATCTATATCCCGGTTCCGGGGATTGATCGGGTTGCTTTTCAACAAGGCTTACAAAATAGTGGTTTAGGCAATTTAATCGGTATTTTAGATATCTTGGCAGGCGGCGGCATTTCTGCTTTAGGGATCTTTGCCTTAGGGATCCTGCCGTACATTAATGCTTCCATCATCATGCAGTTGATGGCTCAGGCTATTCCAAGCCTTGAAAACTTGCAGAAGAATGAAGGGGAGGCTGGTCGGCGAAAGATTTCGCAGATCACCCGATATGTCGCGCTTGGCTGGGCTATTTTTCAAAGTTTTGGAATTGCACTGTTTGTTAGTAATTACGCTGAAACGCCGGGGACTACATTTATTGCACAGACTGTTTTAGCTCTTACGGCTGGCTCAATGTTTGTGATGTGGGTAGGTGAGTTGATCACGGAACGCGGTATCGGCAATGGAGCTTCTCTACTAATCTTTATTAGTATTGTCTCTACCCTTCCTCGCTCCCTCGGACAAACGATCCAATTGGCTCAAACGGGCGATCGAGGAGTTGTCACAGGGGTTGTCATCCTTTTGCTCGTGTTCTTGGCTATGATTGTAGGGATTGTTTTTGTGCAAGAGGGGACAAGGCGGATTCCCATTATCTCAGCGCGAAGACAAGTTGGACGACGACAATATCTCGAAAGAAGTAGTTATCTTCCCTTACGCCTCAATCAGGGTGGAGTGATGCCAATCATTTTCGCTTCGATGGTGCTGTTTCTGCCCGCTTCGGTCGTGCAATTTGTTCCGAATAATGAAACCTTGAACCAGATTATTCGATATCTTAGCCCAGGACACTGGCTATACATCGTCGTCTATCTAACATTAATCTTGTTCTTCAGTTATTTCTATGCCTCCCTCATCGTTAACCCTGTGGATATGTCGCAGAATCTCAAAAAGATGGGGGCTAGTATTCCTGGAATCCGTCCTGGTAAGGCAACCAGTGAATATATCGAGCGGGTGCTCAATCGTTTAACATTTCTTGGGGCTATTTTCTTAGGCTTGGTTGCTGTGATTCCCACTGCGGTTGAGAGCATTACGACAGTGAGAACCTTTCAGGGGCTCGGTGCAACCTCTCTACTGATTCTGGTAGGGGTTGCGATCGACACAGCAAAACAGATCCAGACATATGTGATTTCTCAGCGTTATGAAGGGATGGTGAAGCAATAGTGGCTCGACTGATTTTTCTAGGTGCTCCTGGAGCGGGGAAAGGAACTCAAGCACAAGTCTTGGCTCAGGCTCACGGCATTCCTCATATATCGACTGGTGATATTTTGAGACAAGCAGTAGCTGAGAAAACTGAGTTAGGTCGAAAAGCTCAAGCTTATATGGATCAGGGTGAACTGGTTCCTGATCAATTGATTCTCGATCTGGTTCAGGAGCGTCTCAATCAGTCGGATGCAGTTTCAGGCTGGATTTTAGATGGATTTCCGCGCACCGTAGCACAAGCAACTTTTCTTGACAATCTGCTTCACAAGATGAATCAATCTTGTGACTATGTTGTCAATTTTGAGGTGCCTGACGAAGTATTGGTGGCGCGTTTGCTGGGGCGAGGTCGGAAGGATGATACTGAATCTGTTATCTGCAATCGTCTAGAGATCTACCATGAGCAAACCGCTCCCTTAATCAATTTCTATCAAGCTCGGCAGCAGTTAGTATCTATTGATGGGAAACAATCGATCGAGCAAGTCAACCAGCAACTCGCTCATTTGGTTTCAGGTATTGGCTCACCTTAAATATACCCAGGTAAGCAACGGTTGACGCTGGATTCGCCTCGCCCGATTTCTCAAAGGTTTGTTAGCCTAGAGGCATTGCGCTTACCTGAAACTTTAGCCTAGTTGACTGTTTTCAGATGAAGAGGTTTATTTAACTCAGCGAGTCTAGAACTGATTGAATTGTAAGGAGATTCACTTGTCTAAACAAGATTTGATTGAGATGGAAGGTACAGTTACCGACTCTCTACCGAATGCCATGTTTCGGGTTGATCTGGATAATGGGTTCAATGTGCTTGCCCATATCTCCGGTAAAATTCGTCGAAATTACATCAAAATTCTGCCAGGCGATCGGGTCAAGGTAGAATTGACTCCCTATGATTTGACGAAAGGTCGGATTACTTACCGGCTTCGCAAGAAATAGTGATCTGCCAGCGATCACTTGTTTTGAATTTCACATATAATTAGTCGTTCAGATTGACGTTTTAAATCTGATTTGATACTATATTAAGTTTGTAGTCATTGGTTAATTGGACATGAAAGTCCGGGCATCGGTCAAAAGGATGTGTGAAAAGTGTCGTGTGATTCGGCGCAAAGGCAGAGTAATGGTGATCTGTTCTAATCCGAAGCACAAGCAGCGTCAAGGTTAAGTGAACTGCCTTTCTGCATCTTTTGCAGAATAGGAA
This sequence comes from Elainella sp. Prado103, assembly GCA_025454395.1. Classification (GTDB taxonomy): domain Bacteria; phylum Cyanobacteriota; class Cyanobacteriia; order Elainellales; family Elainellaceae; genus Elainella. The sequence continues at coordinate 48,901 of JALOOM010000020.1, read as the reverse complement.
GGGTATTCAATTGACTTTGAGCTCTCATTTTTGAATTTTAGCCCAAGTAAGTTGGAGATACGAAAGTGGCGCGGATAGCCGGAGTAGACCTTCCACGTGATAAACGTGTTGAGATCGGTCTGACGTACATTTATGGGATTGGTTTAACTCGATCAAAGCAGGTTCTAGCCAAGACAGGTGTTAACCCTGATACGCGAGTTAAGGACTTGAGTGATTCTGATATTGCGAAGCTGCGCGAAGCGGTGGAGGGTGACTATCAGATTGAAGGGGATTTGCGACGCTGGGAATCCATGAACATCAAGCGATTGATGGATATTGGTACCTATCGCGGTCGGCGGCATCGGTTGGGATTGCCTGTTCGTGGGCAGCGTACCAGAACTAATGCTCGAACCCGACGGGGTGGCCGTCGTACCGTTGCAGGTAAGAAGAAGGCTCCTGGTAAGAAGTAGGCACGACAGCAGATCTCTGGGACGGACAGCGAGATGGGTCGCCCTAGTCGCTGTTTTTGCCTGTCTTAAGGCGAGCGAATCTCAGAAAGCGCTTAGTTGTCCTGAGTATTAGGTTTCTGAGCGAGCAGCAGTTTTAAGTTTAGTTGAGAGACAACAGAGTATGGCACGACAACCAACCCGGAAAACAGGGGCGAAAAAGCAAAAGCGCAATGTACCCAATGGGGTGGCGCATATCCAATCCACTTTTAATAACACGATCGTTACGATCACGGATGCAAACGGTGAGACGATTTCTTGGTCCTCTTCGGGAGCGAGTGGATTTAAGGGCGCTAAGAAGGGAACTCCTTATGCTGCTCAAACTGCTGCTGAGAACGCGGCTCGCCGTGCTACTGAGCAAGGTATGCGTCAAATTGAAGTCATGGTCAGTGGCCCTGGCTCGGGTCGCGAAACTGCAATTCGAGCACTACAAGCGGCTGGTTTAGAGATTACACTCATTCGTGATGTTACTCCTATCCCTCATAATGGCTGCCGCCCTCCAAAGCGTCGTCGAGTTTAACGAATTAGCCTCTCTGAGCCGATCTTTTTTGGCATCTGTCATTAATCTGTAAGGGATCGTTTAGCAGAGTGTTGATTGAAAAAAGAGTTTGCTTTCCAGGGCGAAGGAGAAGGGAGGTTTGACTGTGGCACAGTTTCAGGTTGAGTGTGTAGAATCCGATACTGGCGATGACCGCAGCTCGTACAGTAAGTTTGTTCTAGAGCCTCTTGATCGAGGACAAGGGATTACAGTAGGCAATGCTTTACGGCGAGTTCTACTGTCCAATTTAGAAGGGGCATCTGTGACGGCTGTGCGGATTGCCGGCGTGACGCATGAGTTTATGACTGTTCCGGGTGTTAGGGAAGACGTACTTGATATCTTACTGAACATGAAGGAGGTCGTACTCAAAAGCTACTCTTCCCAACCCCAAATTGGTCGGTTGCGGGTTGAGGGCCCCTTGACTGTGACAGCAAGTTATTTTGATCTGCCACCTGAAGTGCAGGTCATTGATCCAGACCAGTATATTGCCACCATAGCTGCGGGCTCTACGCTGGAAATGGAGTTTCGGATTGAAAAAGGCATCGGTTACCGGGCAATTGATAGGAGTCGAGATGAAACAACTGCTCTAGACTTCTTGCAGATTGATTCCATCTTTATGCCAGTTCGTAAAGTGAATTACACTGTGGAAGATGCCCGCGTTGGTGGCTCGGTTGAGAAGGATCGGCTCATTCTAGAAATTTGGACTAATGGGAGCTTAACTCCTCAGGAGTCATTGAGCCAAGCTGCCGATATTCTGGTTGGGTTATTTAATCCCTTGCGTGAAATTGATTTCGCACCCATTGGAGATGATATTGAACCAGACGAAGATCCGGCGAATCAAATTCCGATCGAAGAACTTCAGCTTTCGGTTCGAGCATACAACTGTCTAAAGCGGGCACAAATCAATTCCGTTGCTGATTTGTTGGACTATACCCAGGAAGATCTGTTAGAAATCAAGAACTTTGGAGCTAAGTCTGCGGAAGAAGTCATTCAAGCTCTACAAGATCGATTGGGGATCACATTACCCCATGATAAATCTTCACGGCCTAGCTAGAAGCCATTTGGATTTAGCCAATTCCACTGTCAGCTCATTACTTTGTTGAACTAAGTTAAATCGAGACCTAGAACTATGCGTCATTGTTGTCGCGTTCCTCAACTGGGGAAACCTGCTGATCAGCGAAAAGCGCTCCTGAGAGCCTTAACTACTGAGTTAATTCGCCATGGACGAATTACAACAACTAAAATCCGAGCAAAAGCCGTTCGCTCGGAAGCGGATCGAATGATTACATTGGCCAAAGATGGCTCCCTGGCTGCTCGCCGTCAAGCTATGGGATATATCTATGATAAGCAACTCGTCCATGCTTTGTTTGAACAGGCTCCAGAGCGATATGGCAACCGAGCCGGTGGTTACACAAGGATTGTCCGGACGGTCAATCGTAAAGGCGATAATGCTGAAATGGCAATCATCGAGTTGACTTAATTGCCCCTTATGTCTGTCAGTCTTCCAGCCCACCCATTCGGTACTGTGCAAAGCGGCTCAGAACGATCCGTTCAGCGAATTGTCTTAGTGATTCAGTATCTGGGAACGCACTTTCATGGCTGGCAGAGGCAGTCTCATCATCGGACTGTACAGGAGGAGATTGAGCGAGCAATCCATGAAGCTGCTGGATACTTCATTACCCTTCATGGTGCTGGAAGGACAGATTCGGGAGTTCATGCTGCAGCGCAGGTAGCTCATTTTGATGCACCTAGGCATATTCCTGCCCATCGGTGGGCTGATATTTTAAATAGCCGCTTACCCCCAGATGTTCTGATCCGAGCTTCAGCAGGAGTTGAGCCATCCTGGCACGCTCGTTTCTCAGCCCTTTGGCGACGCTATCGATATACCATTTACACTGATGCCTGTCCTAATTTATTTGTTCGTCCATTTTGCTGGCACTATTATCACGCCCCGATGGATGTCAATTTAATTCAGGCAGGTCTGGATCCACTCGTTGGTCGCCATCATCTAGCCGCATTTCATCGGGCTGGTTCTGGTCGTCCTCACTCCTGGGTTGATGTTCAAGTTGCTGAATGTACTCGTCGAGGCTCTTTCATTGAGATTGAACTACAGGCCAGTGGCTTTCTATATGGGATGGTACGGCTGTTAGTTGGGATGTTGATTGAAGTAGGCCGAGGCGATCGATCGCCTGAATCCTTTACTGAAATCTGGCAGCAACAGCGACGCGATTTAGTCAAGTATGCTGCTCCTCCACAAGGACTGTGTTTATTGCGAGTGGGTTACCCCGATTTCCCGATTTCTTCTGAACTGTGGTTTGATAGCCAGCCCCACTTAGATTTCAGATCTAGTAGCTCCGTGTATGCTTGTCCTACCTGATTCCCTCTTCTTATATTTTTGTTTGAGAGAACATCTGAATCATGAATAAAACCTATCTTCCTCCCCAAGATGCCATTGAGCGCAATTGGTTTGTAGTGGATGCCGCCAATCAACGGCTAGGGCGACTAGCCAGTGAAATTGCTATGGTGCTCCGTGGCAAAAATAAACCTACCTTCACGCCTCATCTAGATACAGGTGATTTTGTGATTGTGATCAACGCAGAGAAAGTGCTTGTCACAGGTAAGAAAAGTAGCCAGAAACTATACCGCCGCCATTCAGGTCGTCCAGGTGGCATGAAGACTGAAACCTTTACTCAGCTTCAAGCACGTCTACCTGAACGCATTGTTGAGCAAGCTGTGAAAGGGATGTTGCCTAAGAACACTTTGGGTCGTCAACTTTTCACAAAGCTGAAAGTTTATGCTGGAACTGAGCATCCTCATCAGGCTCAAAAACCGCAAGTTATGGAGATTAATACTGTCCCTGGAGGAGGTAACTAATGCAAGCCACTGAAAAAAATGAGCGAGTAATGTATTGGGGAACCGGACGACGGAAATCTTCTGTCGCTCGAGTCCGATTAGTCCCCGGCAATGGGCAACTGACCATCAATGGCAAACCGGGCGACTTATATCTTCAGTTTAATCCTCGCTATTTGGCAGTTACAAAAGCGCCATTAGAGACCCTGGGTCTGGAATCAGAGTACGACATCTTGGTGAATGTGAATGGCGGTGGTTTAACCGGGCAAGCTGACTCTATTCGCCTTGGTGTGGCAAGAGCCTTATGTCAACTTGATCCTGACAATCGTAAGCCTCTGAAAGTAGAGGGTTATCTGACTCGTGATCCGCGTGCGAAGGAACGGAAAAAATACGGTTTACACAAGGCTCGGAAAGCGCCCCAGTTCTCGAAACGATAAAATTGAGCAGGTGCCCCTCACTCGCTCAATTACTGACTGGCACGGGTTGGCATTGTTTAGTTTGTAATATTGGTCTTGGCAATCATGGCAAAAGCAGGTCTTCATCCAGAGTGGTATCCGGAAGCAAAAGTTTATTGTAATGGTGAAGTGGTGATGACAGTAGGCTCCACCAAGCCAGAATTACATGTTGATGTTTGGTCTGGTAATCATCCCTTCTTCACAGGAACTCAAAAGATTATTGACACCGAGGGTCGAGTAGAACGCTTCCTGCGTAAGTACGGCATGATGGAGGGGGGGCAAGGCACCCCAGATCCTAAAAAGAAATAGCATCGTTTCTCGCGATATCTGGATTGCAGTCAGTTATTTAATTGACTGCCGTTTTTGATCTTGCAAGGTCAACGCTTGCTAACTCTTAAGGTCGATAAATTGTTGTATGGCTGAAGCATATCTTTTAGACAAATTGCGATCGGTTGAACAAACCTTTCATGAACTGACCCGTCGGCTTGCCGATCCGGATGTTGCGACCGATCCGGGAGAATTCCAGCGCTTAGCCAAAGCTCGCTCCTCCCTAGAAACGACTGTGGAAGCCTACGACCATTGGAAGAAAGCCCAGCAGGGTCTAGAGGAAGCACGTCAAGTTGCCAAAGATGCGGGCAGCGATCCAGAGCTCAAGGAGTTAGCTGTTGCTGAAATTGAAGAACTGGAACTTAAGAGCAGCGATCTCGAACAGCGATTAAAAATTTTGTTGTTGCCACGGGATCCCAATGATGACAAAAACATCATGCTAGAGGTGCGGGCAGGGACAGGCGGCGATGAGGCAGGTATTTGGGCAGGTGATCTAGTCCGTATGTATTCACGCTATGCCGAAGGGCAAGGCTGGCGGGTAAAACTGTTGAGTGAATCAGCAGCAGATATCGGTGGATTTAAAGAAGCAATTCTGGAGATTCAGGGGGATCAAGTCTACAGCAAGCTCAAGTTTGAAGCTGGCGTGCATCGAGTACAGCGTGTACCTGCGACAGAAGCAGGAGGGCGAGTTCATACTTCAACGGCTACAGTCGCTGTCATGCCTGAAGTTGAGGAGGTTGAGGTCGAGATTGATCCGAAGGATATTGAGTTAACTACAGCGCGATCTGGTGGAGCGGGTGGACAGAACGTCAATAAGGTGGAAACAGCCGTTGACCTGTTCCACAAACCCACTGGAATTCGCATCTTTTGTACAGAAGAGCGCTCCCAGTTGCAAAACCGAGAACGAGCTATGCAAATCTTGCGGGCCAAACTCTACGAAATTAAATTACGAGAACAGCAGGAAGCAGTAACCTCTATGCGCCGATCCCAAGTTGGGACAGGGGCTCGATCGGAAAAAATTCGAACCTACAACTATAAAGATAATCGGGTCACCGACCATCGGCTAGGGCAGAATTTTACGCTGACCCCCGTTCTGGAAGGGGATTTGGAAGTTGTGATTCAGTCTTGCATTTCTCAAGATCAGCAGGAGCGCTTAGAAGAGCTAGCAACTTCTACGGCCACTCCAGTCTAATTGTTGTGAATTGGCTTGTGAATTGACTGAGGTTGGGAGATAGGTCATCTGATTCTCAACCCATTTGACCCTTCACTAGACGCTTGAGCGATCACCGCTTACAATTGCCTTGGTTCACTTGTACTGAAGATGTGCTTGGGCAATGACAAAATTTTTGCATGTCGCTGATGTTCATCTGGGATTCGATCGCTACGATAACAAAACCAGAACACAAGATTTCTTCTATGCTTTCCACGATGCCTTAGAGCGATATGCTGTCGGGGAACAGGTTGACTTTGTCCTGATTGCTGGAGATTTATTTGAGCATCGCACTATTCAGCCAGCTACCTTGAACCAGGCGCAATACTGCTTACAGGAGTTACAAAAAGCCGGAATTCCGGTTTTAGCGATCGAAGGAAATCACGATAATCGCCCCTACGGCACAAAGACCAATTGGCTGCGCTACTTGGCTGATTGGGGACTGCTGATCCTACTGGAACCGGGCAATGTAGTGGCAGGTGAACCATTTTACACAGCTTGGAATGGTCGATCGGGGGGCTATATCGATCTGGAGTGCGGAGTGCGCGTGCTAGGGTCAAGCTGGTATGGTACATCAGCCCCCAAGGCGATCGAGCAAATTACAGAGGCAATGCAAGATTTGCCGCCTAGTCCTGGATTTAACATTCTAATGTTTCACCATGGCATGGAAGGGCAGATCGCTCGTTATCAAGGTGCGTTGCGCTACAGTGATGTGTTGCCCTTGCGGCAAGCCGGTGTGGACTATCTCGCTTTAGGCCATATCCATAAAAACTATTCCCTGGAGGGTTGGATTTTTAATCCAGGCTCGGTTGAAGCCAACAGTATCGAAGAATCAATCTATGACCGTGGCGTTTACTTGGTCACCCTCGATCAGGCAGACATTCACGCCGAGTTAAAGCGAGACTACCAGCAACGATCGATCGTGCGGTTACGGCTTGAAACCACGGGTCAAGAAACGACTGAAGAGGTTGAGGCAAGAGCAGTTGCCCTGATCGAACAGGCTTTACCCAAAATTCAACCTGAAACCCAGCCTATTGTTGAACTTCGGATTGAAGGATCAGTCGGCTTCGATCGGCTAGAGCTAGATATCCGAACTTTACAACATCAGCTCAAAACCCTCTGTAATGCGCTGATTTTCCTCTTGAAATATGAGGTTGATCCGATCGCTTACAGTACTCCCCTCAGTGAAGATGCTCATCGTTCACAAATCGAACGGGAAGTTTTTTTAGATCTGCTGAGTGCCAACAATACATACAAAAAACGGGCAAACGAACTTGCCGCAGGTCTCATCACTCTCAAAAATGACCAGCTAGAAGGTTGCTCAGAAGAGGATCTTTATCGCTCCCTGCGAGCCCTCCTCATCTCCGATCGCCTCTACGCAGTTTCTGAAGAAATTTAAATTTAATAAATTTAAAGCGTGAGGATTATGGGTGGGTATTCCAGGATGCGCAGACTCATTAATACCTAAACTCATTGAGACCCAAACTCCAAGTTTATTTGAGTGAGTCGAGCCACTTGAGTGAGTCAAGCCACAGGGGCAAACGGCAGATTTTTCACCTGAGGTCGCCCACTCAAACGACTAGCGGCTTTGCTCACAGGTCATGAACCGCGTTGAATTTCGGCAAAAATAGCCTCTAAAATTTCTGCAGCTCCCTGCTCCCGAAGCTGATGGGCTAACTGAATACCAAGAGCTTCTGCGGTTTCAGTAGCACCTTCTACACTGTCTTTAACCAGTTTTTGCCCATCCAAGCTAGCAACCATGCCAGTGAGCTTGAGGGTGTCTCCTTCGATCGTGGTATTCACGCCGATCGGTACCTGACAGCCCCCTTCCAGCTCTCGGAGGAACGATCGCTCCGCATAGCAGCGATAAGCAGTGGGAGGATGCTCCAAAGCCTTCAACAGGGAGAGAATTTCGCTATCTTCCGCCCGACATTCAATCCCCAAAGCCCCCTGACCCACTGCATGGAGTGACACTTCGGCAGAAATAACCTGATGGATGCGATCAGCCATATTCAAACGACGCAGCCCTGCGACCGCTAAAATGATTGCGTCATATTCTCCAGCATCTAGCTTTTGCAGCCGGGTGTTCAGGTTGCCGCGAATATCTTTGAAGGTGAGGTGGGGATAGTGATAACGCAACTGAGCCAGACGACGCAGCGACGAAGTGCCAATCACTGTCCCTGCAGGCAGAGTCTCTAACTGCTGATCTCGATGCCGCTCATGGACCACGAGGGCATCTGCTGGATCTTCACGCTCAGTGACGCAGCCCAAAATCAAGCCTTCAGGCAGATGGGTCGGTAAATCTTTTAATGAGTGAACTGCAAAGTCAATGTCTCCTTGCAGCATCCCAACTTCCAACTCTTTCGTAAATAGTCCTTTATCACCAATCTTTGCCAGCGCCACATCCAGGATCTTGTCACCCTGCGTGCTCATGGTGTGAACTTCAAACTTACGATCGGCGAAGTGCTGCTGAAGCTGTTCTTGCACCCAGTGAGTTTGCACGAGCGCTAGCTGACTTTTGCGAGAACCAATGCGGATGGAACGAGGAGGACTAGAAACCATTGCTAAAGTGCGATCGATATCGACAAAATGTTACAGAATGTTAATGCTAATAACCCGAATCAATCAGGCCATTTAATCAGCTTACCGTAGAGGGGGATCCGTCAACGCATTTCCAATTCACTTCCCGCCTCCTTCCAATCGGGGGGTTGCTCAATTATCGCGTTGAGAAGGCCTCACTAAAGCGACGAGTAATGGGTTCGAGTAAGAAGGTCAAGACCGATCGTTGCCGGGTGACGATCTCTGCCGTTGCTGCCATACCGGGTGTTAGTTCCACTGGCTGACCGTTAACGTTAATTTCTTTGCGATCTAATCTAATTTTGGTTTCAAAGACAGGGCCCAAATCACGATCGACTGTGGCATTGGGGCTGACCTGCTCTACCTCACCATTGATCGTGCCAAACTCTTGAAACGGGAAGGTTGCCAATTTCACCTTTGCTCGCATTCCTTCGGTGACAAAACCAATGTCTCGGTTGAGCACTTTCACTTCAAGCATTAAGGTTTCATCCTCTGGCAAGATCGACATCAGTTCTTGCCCTGGCGAAACGGTTCGCTCTCCCATCGTGGTTTGAATATCGTAAATTTTGCCTGCAACCGGCGCGGTGATCGTCTGGCCGGCTGTACGCAACCGGGCTTGGGAGAGTTGACCCTCAATATTGGTCAGTTCTTCCTGGCGTTGCCGCATTTGGCTGAGAATTTCGGTCTGACGTTCTGAGCTGAGACGATTGGCAGTCTGTTGGGCAGCTTGGTAGGCTTGTTCTGCTTGCCGAATCGTTTGCTGTTGAGCCGCTATTTCCTGTTGCAAAGAAGCGACTCGATCCTCAGCTTCTGTCAACCGATCTTTGGCTTCCAGATAATCAAAACGGGGGATCGCCCCATCCACCAATTCTCGTAAGCTAGCTTCGCGTTCTTGAGCATTTTTTAGGGCAGTTTGGGCATTGGTAAAGTTACCCTGCAACTTAGTGAACTGCACCTTAGATTCTTCAATAGCGGATAACTGCCGTTGTGCCTCTGCCGTAGCGGCTGCCTGACGGGTATCAAATTCTTGTAAGCGAGCTGCTAACAATTGGTCTTGTAGGGCATTCCCAGCAGTCGTTTGACCTGTTTTTTCAGCCTGGAGACGGGTCAGATCTTGCTGAATGGAGGTTGCCAGATTCTGTAACCGATCGACCTCTGCCTGATTGAGAGCTGGATCTTGCACCAAAAGCACATCACCCTGCTGCACCCGATCGCCCTCTTTCACCCGAATTTCGCTAATGATTCCCCCTTCTAGAGCGCGGACAGGTCGCACCTGAGCCGAAGGAATTAACTCACCTTGAGCGGTGGCTACCTCATCCACTTGACTGAAATAAGCCCAACCGATCGCCCCTAGCACCAGTGCAGTAACGGTGCCTGCCAGTAAGCGCGTATAGAGCGGCGGCAATTCTCGTACCGCTTTGCCCAATTCATAGGAAAGATAATCTTCAGGAGAAACAAATTGTTGGCGAGTTTGGCGAGTTTGAGCGGAGGCAGTATCTTGAGGCTGCATATCAAATTTAGAGGGGGATGAAAGGATTCAGAATGATCAACTCTGGCAAAGATCAAATGGGTGGCAAATGGGTGGCAAAGATCATGACAAAGATCAAATAGGTGGCAAAGATTAGACTTAACCTTAGCAGTTGGAGAGTTCGATCGCCTTCACCAAACTGACTGATAGCGGGATCGCGAATGGAGATGAAGTCAGAGAGGCTCTGTTGAGTCTGCTACAAGTTGAGTCTGCTACAAGTTGATCCTGCTACAAGCAGGTTACTTCCGGATCAGTCCATGCAGCGATCGAATGGTTCAGGGATTCGGCAGATCCGGTAGGAGATAATTCGATCAATGCACTTCGGGGTCAGACTGGTCAATGCTCCGATCGCGAGTGCTGATCCCTCTGAGGTGCGGTTGATAGGTTTGTCCGGATCTGTAAATAGTTTTATCTAGCAAATAGTTTTATCTAGCAAATAGTTTTGTCTAGCGATTTATCGGATACGAGTCACGTCAAAAGTTTGTAGCCCCTGGGGTTGCTCATATTCCACAGCAACTTCTCGCACCACAGCCGCAGGCGGGCCTTGATGACACCAATGCAGCATTTCTGCAACGCGACTGGATTTCCCCTCAAAGACAGCTTCCACCCGGCCATCAGGTAAATTGCGCACCCAGCCATTCAGTTTGAGTAACTGGGCCATATCCCAGGTCGAAGCGCGATAGCCGACCCCCTGAACCTTGCCAGAAACCCAAACATGAGCCCGTAGCAGATCATTTTCTAGCGGTTTAAGTGCCTGATTCATACCTGATTCATCGCTTTGCAGGTATTAGAGTTTTTCTTGCAAAGGTTTGCAGAAATCGCTAATCCCAGTTTTGACTACATAAAGCACAACCGGGGTGGCTAGCAGAGCTGGAATAGAAGTTTCTTGAGCTAACAGGGCAACTGAACTCGCGATCGACCCCTGCATAAGAGCCTCTCGGATGCCAATCTGACATAGGAAAACCCGCCAACGCTTAGCCATCCCATCGAGCCATTGATCCGATCGATCGGGTTCTTGCCCAACCTGAAGCGCCAAAGAGATAGCAGCATCTTCTAAATTTCCTTCACAGTCTTCAATCATATCTAAAGCTTGAAGGGCCGTCTCATTGCCGGACAGCTCGGAACGATATTGGGCAATTTCTTGAGGAGAGAGGATGATCATAGCGTCTGCACCTGCCAATCTTTGCCCAGTGTGCCTTATCGGCGGGTTCCCATCAACCCATTCACCACGCCTGTACCGATCGACATCACAATCAATAACCAAATGAGCCCCCCAGGAACAAAGGTCAAGAGTCCTAATCCTCGCAACACCCAAACTGCGATCGTTACAGCCAAAGTGAGTAAGAAAAGTTGTGTAGTCGGTCGGAGCAATTTACGAGTCATGGGTTGATCTCAACGAAAAAAGACTGAAGCCAATCCCCAAAAAGTTTTTCATAGCTGTGTTAGCCAATTGACACTGCGTGATCCCTAACGAGACTGACTGGCAAGATGAACTGACGAGACTGACAGGGGATGAATCCCGATAGAAATTGGCGAGCGATGGCTGAATAGATAGGTCACGAGAGCGTTTAATCTTGATCACGGACGGAAAAGACAGCCCTAGCGACTCCGGAGAGCGGCCAAAATACCCGTTCCGATCGCCAGCAGCACTAAAGCCCAGATTGCTGATTGGGGAATATTGGTTAAATAGCCAAATGCCTGAAACAGCAGCAAAATTGCCAACATGACGAGCAGAATACCCGCAATATAAAGGAAAATTTGGATCCCGAAGTTTGGGGATTGCTTCACATGCTCCTCCTCGTGAGTCACTTAAAACAAACCAGAATAAACTCGATCCATCGCCCCTAAAACCTAATAGGCAGCATCAACGATCGGTAATCGCAGACCCATTCTGACACAGACTTGCCTTGCACAGGGTCTCCTTCTAGGTGAGTGACTTTGGAACCCACTATGGAAAAATTTGTCTGGATCTTTACAGGAAGTCCAACTTCACCCGTTGTATCTTCAACCACAACCTCTTACAACTAGGAGGAAAGATCCGTAGAAGCACATAGAAGCCTGTAGAAGCCCATAGAAGTTCTCACAATTCGTCCGGGTTTTGGTCTATTTTTTTCTCATCCCATGGTTTTCTCATCCCATGGTTTTCCACTCCTAGTAGTTTTCTCCTCAATGGCTTCTTTCGATCTGCCCATGGTTTTCCCTCTCCTGATGACTAGCCAGACTTGAGCCCTGTACTGCTAATTCACCTGTCCTTTAGGGCAATCTTGCCCGATAGAGATTATTGATATGACCTTAGCGCTCGTGGATCCGATCGATCTTGTGGGAAATAAAGCTGACCAAGCTGCCTTATTGAGTCATGAAATCTTGCTGCATACTCGCCCTCATTCTGCATGGGGTGGGGCAGTCACGGCTCAGATGTACCTCCCCTTAGAACGATCAGCAGTCTGGCGACAGGTCACTCATTACGCGCGCTGGGTTGAATATTTCCCCAGCTTGACGCAGAGTGTCCTGCTCTCTTCCTCCCTCTCGATCGATCAACCCTATCAACGGCTATACCAAGTGGCTAGCAAGTCGCTGCTCTGTTTTACCGCTCAAGTTGAAATTTATCTCAAGGTATTTGAAATCCCAGGTTTGAAGCGCGATCGGATTCAGTTTGAGTTTGAGCAAGGCAGTTTTCAGGATTTCTCTGCCGAACTGAAGCTGCAAGATCTCCACCGGGGCACCCTCCTGACTTATGGAGTGAAGGCAACTCCAACTTTGCCCATTCCCACCCAAATTATTCAAGAAGGCATTCGGCTCGATTTACCCACCAATATGCGATCGATGCGGCAAGTGATCTGCCAGGGTTAGATCACTGGGCAAGCGTGAAATCTGTCTGGAAGTTCGCTTAACCCCCAAAAACAAATCACGGTTCAATCTCAGCAAAACCTCAGCAAAATCTACGTAGACGTAATGCGCGAGGTTGAAATCAACCGTTAGGATGGAATTGACAGGTTCGCCATTCGGCAACTCTGCTGATCTTATTGATCTATCAGTAGTGTGATCGCATGACCATTCTTTTGACTAACGATGATGGAATTGATGCTCCTGGACTCCGGGCATTGCAACAAGCGATCGGTCAACCTGCAATCATTGTGGCTCCATTGCACCATCATTCGGGCTGTAGTCATCAAGTCACCACCCATCGCCCCATCCCAATTGAACAGCGCTCAGACCGGGAATATGCTGTAGATGGCACCCCGGTAGACTGCGTTCGGATCGCCCTCAGCCATCTGCAACTTCAACCTACCCTGGTTCTGTCGGGCATCAATGCCGGAGGCAACTTAGGCGCAGATGTTTATATTTCTGGCACGGTGGCGGCAGTCCGAGAAGCGGCACTTTATCGCATTCCTGGAATCGCCATTTCTCACTACATCCACCAGCGTCGTCCGATCGATTGGGAACGAGCATCTACCCTGACTACCCAGGTGATTGACCAACTTCAGCGATCACTGATTCCGGTTGGCAGCTTCTGGAATGTGAACCTTCCCCATCTGCAAGCGGCGGATCCGGTACCACACCTGACTTTTTGCTCGCTTTGTACTCAACCTCTGCCTGCGGCGTATCATGCGTCTGAAACGACCGGATTAAAATATGTCGGAGAATATGGTAAGCGGCTTCGTGATCCAGGTTCGGATGTGGAAGTTTGTTTCTCAGGCAATATTGCTGTGACTTCTATCCAACTTTGGGGGCAAACTGAAGAAGGCGCATTGACTGCTGTGCTGTGCTGAGTGAATTAAGACTAGATTCGTGGGTTGGATTTATCGTTTTTGTGGGAGCAAGCTGGTAATGATGCTACGGCGGTTTCCGAATTGGATCACTCCTGGGCTTCTGAGCATAGGTCTGTTGGGGTTTCTCTCCGCTTGTCAATTGCCAAATTTAGAAGCCAGCAGTAAAACTGACCGCAATGTGCCCTCTAGTGATGATAATCTGCCCTCTAGCGATAGCCCAACCCCCAAAGAGCGGGTTTCCGGCACGCCAGCTCCTAGTAAACCTGGGCAAGCAATCGCCTCAACCTCAAATTCTGCTGCCACTCATGCCTCAGCGGCCGATCCCTACCAAGTTGCGATCGGCCGAGCCTCCAGTGCTTATACGATGGGGCGATCGGCCCAGTCTGGCGATGATTGGAAGCTCGTAGCTAACCGTTGGCAACAAGCGATCGATTTGATGAAAGCTGTACCAACATCCAATAGTCACCATCGCCAAGCGCAACAGAAATTAGGGGAGTATCGCCAGCATCTTGCCCATGCCCAAAAACAAGCCGGTCGCCCTACCCAGTTACAAAATCCGGATGGTGTCATTGTATTGCCTTCGACCTTAGCTCAGGCACAGCCTGCTCGCCTTGCTCCTCCTGCTCCGCCGCCAGTGTTGCCAGTTGCTAACCCGGCTCAGGCTGCTAAATCGACTGAGTCGCAAGCGCGAGTTTTCCACGCGCCGATCGTCCGTCGAGCTGGAAATACCCCTGTGGTGCAAGTGCTCTTTAATGGCAGTCAGCCGTTTGAAATGATTGTCGATACAGGTGCTAGCGGCACGTTAATCACTCGCCAAATGGCCAACGCGCTTGGAGTCGTGGCAGTGGCTCAAGCCCAGGTTGATACCGCTAGCCAAAAGAATGTGGCATTTCCTTTGGGCTATGTGCAGGCGATGGAACTCGGCGGGGCAAGGGCAAATAATCTGCTAGTGGCGATCGCTGGCCCAGAACTAGAGATTGGGCTGTTAGGGCATGACTTCTTTGGTAAGTATGACGTGACGATCCGGGAGCATGAAGTTGAATTCCGAGAACGCCGCTCAAGCCAGTAAGGCATTGCTGATTCTGCGTTGCTGATTCTGCGTTGCTGATTTTGCATTGCTTAATTGAAACAGCAATCATTCGGCAGAACGTGGCATCATACAGAATGAATGCGGCGGTTCATTGTTTACTGAAAGGTTTACTGAAGATTTGCTGAAGGTTCACTGAAGCCCTAAACGACGATTGACCCAACTGGTGAGCGATCGTTTTAATTGCTGTCGTTGTCGCCAGCGCTGGAATGCCTGTCGGTAGTCCTCTTCACTCAATCCGTAGGTTTTCCAGGCTGCTAAAGTTAATCTGATGCCACTGATGCCACCGAGTAAAAGGGAGAGGTAGTAAATCGCCGAGCCAATCCAAGAACTTCCCAACAACAGATTCAGGACTACTAGCCCACCAACGAAGATCGCAAACCGAATCAGGCGGGAGCGAAATTGATGATGCCGCATCTGATCAAATACTTGTTGTTCGGCTAACTCTCCCGTCCGAAGGCGCCATTCCTGTTCGGCGGCCACAATATCGGCAGTGTCAATGTTCAATTCAGCCGCAATCTCGAATAACTGCGATCGACTCAGTTCCCCAGCTTCTACTTGTCGAGCTATCGCAATCTGGAGAATTTGCTGAGCATCTTCAACGCGGTATAGCGGATCGTCGGGTGTGAGCATAGGTCTAACGGATGAAAACAGGAGTGGATCAGCGCAGGCATCAGGGTTTGACTTGAGTTGGCTGAGGTCAACTTCAACCAATTGTTTCTTTCATACGCCACTCTATTCTAAATTGCAAATCACCGGGAAGTAGGGATTTCCCACTTTGACCCGATCGGGTGTAGGCATGAATTCTTATGACTGAACTGCCCAGTGTTTGGCTCGTCGCACTGCCTCTTGCCAACGATCAAACTGCTGGATTGCCTCAGCCGACTGCCTACTCGGTTCAAAGCAGCGATCGATCTGGCGGGTCTGGATCAGCGCATCATAATCTTGCCAAAAGCCGATCGCCAACCCAGCAGCAAAAGCCGCCCCCTGCGCCGTAGCCTCCAAAAAAGCCGGCCGTTCGACCGGAATCCCCAACACATCTGCCTGAAATTGCATCAGAAAATTATTGTGGCAAGCGCCACCATCGACTTTTAGCACCGCAACCGAGGTTCCCATATCCTCCTGTACTGCCTGCACCACTTCTTTCACCTGATAGGCGATCGACTCCAGCACAGCCCGCACGAAATGCTCCCGCCGCACACCAGCCGTAATTCCCAGAAAGGCCCCTCTTGCGGTCATATCCCAGTGGGGAGTCCCTAACCCACTGAGGGCAGGCACAAAATAGACCCCGCCATTGCTCCCCGCTTGTAATGCTAGTGCTTCCGTATCGGCTGCCGTTGTGATCATCTGTAGACCGTCCCGCAACCACTGAATACAAGCTCCCGTTGTAAACATGCTGCCTTCCAGGGCATAGCCAACGATCGGGTGCTCGGTAGTTGTTGTGGTCGTCCAGGCGATCGTAGACAACAGTTGATAATGGGAGCGGGGAATTTGTGAGCCGGTATGGGCGACTAAAAAACAGCCCGTACCATAAGTACATTTCAATAAACCTGGCTGATTGCAACCATGAGCAAACAGGGCTGCCTGCTGATCCCCCAACATGGCCATAATCGGAATGTCAGCGTTGAGAAAGTCTACATCGGTGACCCCAAACAATCCCAGGCTTGGCTGAATTGTCGGCAACATGGCACGGGGTACTTGGAAGCGATCGAGCAGCCAATCATCCCAGGTACAGCTTGGCAGATTCATTAATAATGTGCGGCTAGCATTACTATGATCGGTGGCATGAACCTGACCCCGCGTTAAATTCCAGAGGATCCAGGTATCGATCGTACCGGCCCTGACCTGCTGCCAATCGATCAAGGGATCGTTTTGTTGCACTTGATCCAAGAGCCACCGCAACTTGGTTGCCGAAAAGTAGGCATCCAGGGTGAGCCCTGTGCGTTGATAGATTTCTGGGGCGTATCCGGCTTCAGCCAATTGTTGGCACTGGGGGGCTGTGCGGCGATCCTGCCAGACAATGGCATTATGGAGGGGTCGCCCAGTCGTGGCATCCCACAAGAGGCATGTTTCCCGTTGGACTGCCATCCCGATCGCAGCAATTTGTTGCGGTGAAATCTGCGCCTTGGCAATGACCGACTGCATGGCCCAAGTTGTATCTTGCCAAATCTGGCGCGGATCATGCTCGACCCAACCGGGTTGAGGATAATATTGGGTCAGTTCGCGGTAGGCTTGAGACACCATCTGCCCCGATCGATCGAACAAAATTGCGCGATTGCCGGTTGTTCCGAGATCGAGAGCCAGAATGTAGGCAGCCTGACTTGTCATAGCGGTTGTGCCTAATCCTGGATGTAGTCTTGACCGCTCAATAGTGCCAGTTCAGCCCGGACAAATTCCCGTCCCAGATAGGCAGCATGATCCAAACGGGTCATGGGTACAGGTGTGGTTTCTTCAAAAATCTTGATACAAAGCTCTTTGGCCGTTCTTGCCGTGTAGGTTGCGATCGGCTGCCGTTCTAATTTGCCATGACAAGGCAGGGGCTCGCCCGTTTCTGGATCGCAAGCTAACCCTTGGTCATTAATGACATTGCTATAGTGTTTGGCTCCGATCAACCCTGCTTCTCGATCGACATAAATAATAAAATATCCCAAGGGATCCAATTCGATGTAGCGGTGGGAGAGCCGATCATCCAGCGTAGCGAGAGATGCAGCTAACGAATGGGTGGTTAACATAGTCCTTGCAAATCAAACTCTGATCTGAGTGTATCCTTACTGAC
The DNA here is from genome assembly GCA_025454395.1 of Elainella sp. Prado103. GTDB lineage: Bacteria > Cyanobacteriota > Cyanobacteriia > Elainellales > Elainellaceae > Elainella. The sequence goes on along the minus strand of JALOOM010000020.1, from coordinate 31,298 downwards.
ATCGATTCGGAGTATGCGATGGCGAGAAGGCGAAGGAATTTGAGAGAAGACGCTTGACTACTCGATCGAGTGACTCGGCAGCAACTAACGCTCGGTTGGACTGGTTCTATTGGCAACTACCCACCAGGGCAGGGTTTGATCTTGGGCCAGATGAAAAGCAACCGCCCTGGCCCCATGCTGATTAATATGGCTTGGATCAGCAAAATAATTATTTTTGATCAGATCAGGAACTCGGCTCAAATCCCGAAAAAGGAACCCCTGCTGATTGGCGATCTGCCACATATGTCGTTGAAACTGCGACTCATAGGATCGCCGAATTGCATCTAGATAATCATCGGTCAGCGGTAAATTTACGAAAACGAGCGTAATCCCATGCTGTTTGGCAAAATTAGCCAGGTTGACAGTCGCGGAAATCTGCTCACCCAGTAGACTGAAATTATCATAGTCTGCATCATAGTCCCCTGGAACGCGCGGAAACTGCTGAAAGTAGCGAACTGGGTCATATTCGTCCGTCACAACCTGAAAACCCTGGGGAGTCAAATCAGTCTCAATCGCAGTTTCAGCTACGGCTGCCACGGCTGAATTGGCTAACTCTTTATTCGCAGTTGTAACAAAAGTGGGAATCTCCCAATCGGTTGTGCGGGCAGGAATAGGTCGATCGCCGCTGGCAAGCCGTTGATACCCTGGCGAAGTGACAATTTGCTGATAAGTGCGATCGGGGCGGCCACTGTTGAAAGCACGGGAACCATCACCCCAAATGATCAACCGAGGGAGTTGTTCAGGTGTCAAAATTTCCTGCACTAGCAGATTCATCACCTGGGCAGTCGCACCGTTGATCCCAAAATTGTAAACCTTTAAGTTGGCGTATCCTTGCTCTGCCAAAGCTGTTTCCAAAGCAGCCGGATCAATCCCTTGGAGCGATCGGGAACTACCCATAATCAAAATGTCAGGCTTACCATGGGTTCTGAGATACTGCAAATAAAGTTGCAGCTCTTGATCCAGCCGCTCACTCTCAAAAGATGGAAAATTGTAGGGGGGCAGCAGTAAATCTGGCAGAACCAGCGGCGGCAATGGCAAAATTAAACTGGATAAACGGGATGGATACTCAGAGGGCTCTGATTGACCCGCCGGTATCAGCGAAGCTGTGGCATTGCTGATGTCAAACTCACCAATCTCTTCAGCAGCACCTTTTAACCCATGCGCCAATAGCAAAAGCGCACCCACCATTAGCAATCGCTTCACCATTGGTTTTAACTACCTGCACTCATGAAGATACTGACATCAATCAGTTGGTAGTTTTACCCTATCGCTAGGTTGGAAGGGCCGTCAACTATTCAAAGCCCAATTTCAACCATAGAAGATGAACAGAAGTCTTCCAAGAAACCAATCAACTTCAGAGATCAGCAATGGCAGGTACGGCTAGAAATGCCTATTCAAGACAAGACTCAACCAGCGAAGCAATTAGCTAGAGCAGGATGAGACAAAGAATGGCTAGAAGGGCAGCAGTAAAATAAAAGCGAGAGACGACCTGGGTTTCAGACCAGCCAGTCAACTCAAGATGATGGTGCAAGGGAGCCATTTTCAGCAGGCGCTTACCAATCCCATTGGCATCTTTGGTGGCTTTATAATAGCCCACCTGAGCAATCACCGAGAGGGTTTCTGCGACAAATAGCCCACTCAAAATTAGCAAGCCAAACAAAGAATGGGTCAGTAGGGCAACTCCAGCTAAGGCTCCACCTAGCGCTAAAGAGCCTGTATCGCCCATGAAAACGCGGGCAGGATTGTGATTGTGGGTCAAAAAGCCCAGGCAACCACCACTCAGGCAAGCTGCAAAAACCATCAGTTCAGGCGAACTAGGCGCGACCAATGCGGCTAAACCTAAGAGGGCGATCGCTACGGTGCCGCCTGCCAACCCATCCAGCCCATCGGTCAGATTGGTGGCATTACTTTCAGCTACCAGTACAAACCAGGCCAATGGCAAAAACAGGAAACCGAGAGACAGCTTCAATCCAAAAGGAAAGACGATCGTCGTAATTTCGGCGGGTTGACTCCAGAGCAACCAACTACAAAACAAACCACCGAACAGGATTTGCAAAGCTAGTTTGAGCTTGGGAGAGATCCCTTTGTTCGACTTCTTGCTGAGAATCTGCCAATCATCCAACCAACCGATCGCCCCATAGGCCACAGTGAGGGCTGAAACCGCCACAACATTTTGTGCAAACCCCGTCCACAATAATGCCACCGTGATCGCAGCAGGCACAAAGAAAATGCCCCCCATGGTTGGCGTGCCAGCTTTTTTAAGATGGGCTTGTGGGCCTTCCTGCCGAATCACCTGACCGGCCTTGAGAGCCCGGAGCAGAGGCACCACCCAAAACCCCAGCCCACCCGCTACGATTGCACTGACGATCAGGGGCAAAGTCATGCCGAATCCGGCGGTGAGGGATCGACCCCCAAGCCAATCCAGCACCAGTGCCGCAGTGGTTAAGCCAGCCCCTAATGTTAAGTAAAGACGATATCCAGACAACCCCACCGCCTGTTGCGGAACAAACGGAGTCTTTCGGTCTGGTGTTAATTTGGCATCCACAGTCTTAGATTCACACTCCACACCACACTACAAAGCCTACCAGCCTGCTTCCCAGAAATCAAAAAACTTTTTAATATTCTGAGGATCCGAACCAGTGCTGGAATGATGCCATAAAACACCCCAATTGGATCAAATTTCTAGCCAACTTTCCGAGTCAACTTTTCTAGTCATCCAGATCGAGGGAGTCATCATCGTCATCAATATCAAAAGATCCGTCATCGACGGCCATCAATTCGTTAATTTCTTCTTCTTCCTCAGGGAAGTCGAAATCAGTGGTTTCCCGTGCCAACAATCGCCCAGTGCCTTCCAACCAATCCAGGATTGAGGCATCCCGTTGTAAGGGAATAGGAGAGGCCGGTTTGCTACGAGGAACTTCGTGTAATGCAGGATTATGCATAGGAAATGGTGTCAGGTAATGCTCAGAAATCAATAAATAGTAGCCGGTGAAAAATGCATGACTGGGTCGATTTTATTGCTCAACTGATTCATTCCCAAACGGATCGATAACAGTCAAATCGATAACAGCCAAATCGACAACGCTCAAATCGCTGACAGTCAAAGCTGCACCTTTACCTGGTTATTACTAGCTTATCCGTTATTTTGTGTCAATACTATTCCGGGTGAGTTCAGGTTCAGCCCGATCGAAAATGACTGGGCAGCGACGGGTTGCTTGGAAATTGGGTGATTGAGTTAGGACTGAGCTGGGATGGAGCTGGGATGGAGCTGGGACTCGGTTCGACGACCTGCCCAGACAAGCCCGGACGAGATTATGCCGGACGAGATTATTGTGAATCGACTTAAGCAGTCCAGCCAGTTCTGAGTCATTCTTAATTGATAGGGCTCCGAATTTGTCAAGCTCCGATCGCTGCTAGGAAGGAGAACAATATGCTAGGAAAAACCGCATTACTGGAACTGCTGGCTGGGAAGAACCGCGGCTTACTGGCAACAGAAACCGATCGACAGGCTATTTTAGCTGCGATCGTACAGCTTGAGGAGCGCAACCCGACTCCCAATCCTCTTTCAGCGCTGGATTGGTTAGACGGCAACTGGCGACTGCTCTACACCACGAGCGAGGAATTACTGCGAATTGATCAGATCCCCTTCTTGAAATTAGGGCAGATCTATCAATTCATTCGTGCTGAGACCGGAATGCTCTACAACATTGCTGAGGTGTATGGCATTCCCTATTTAGAAGGGATGGTGAGCGTGGTCGCCGGGTTTGAACCTGTTTCTCCCTGTCGAGTCAAGGTGCGATTTCAGCGGGGTATTGTGGGTTCACAACGGTTGATCGGTTATCGATCGCCCGAAGCCTTCATTCAGGAAATTGAATCTGGGAGACGCTTTCCAGCCATTGACTTTCGAATTACTGCTACCGAGCAGCGAGGTTGGCTTGAGATCACCTATCTCGATCAAGACTTGCGCATTGGTCGGGGAAATGAGGGTAATCTGTTTGTGCTCACCAAAATGAGATAGATGGAATGCAGATTTCTCAGGGACTTCTCAATACAGCTTCCTGCGCCCGTAAATTCCAATACCTCTACCTCGATCGGCTGGCGGTTCCTATCCCGACTGAGCAACAAGAGCGGTTAGACTGGGGCACCTGGTTTCATCGGTTGCTGCAACGCCATGAACTGGGATTAATAGAATTTATCTGCAATGCCCCCCCTGTCTTACCGAGTCAGCAAGCTTCCAATCAGCCGGTATCTAATGAGCAGCTACCTAATGAGCCAGCGACCGATCCAGCGACCGATCCAATCAATCCTGTAGAAGCTCAGATGCTTGGAGCTGTTGAGCAACTGATCCACAGTCATCCTCAGCTATTTCAGCCGCAGCCTGACACCAGACGGTACAGCGAGCATCGTCGTACCCTGTCCTACCAAGGTCATATTCTGACGGCTATTTATGATTTGCTGATTTTGACGGCCGATCGGGCTGACATCATTGACTGGAAAACCTACCCCCGGCCTGAGTCGATCGATCGGCTGAAACACCATTGGCAAACGCAGCTCTACTTATATCTCCTGGTCGAAACCAGTCAGTTCCAGCCGGAACAAGTCAGCATGACCTATTGGTTTGTTGCGGGTAATGGGCAATCAGGGCAATCAGGGCAATCAGGGCAATCAGGGCAATCACCCCAGTCTCTTCAGTTTTCCTATAACCGGACTTGGCATCGCCAGATTCAGGAGTCTTTAGGAACACAACTGGCACAGATCGATCGGTGGATAGCAGCCTACGAACAAGGAGAACAACTCCCCCAGTCCGGCAAACTCCTCCAGCAATGCGACCAATGCGTATTTCGTCCCCGCTGCCAGCCCGAATTCCCTGATATCACCCATGCTACCCGTCGCGATCGAGATGAATTCGATCCCCGTAACATTTTGAGGGTTTAAGCCAGTTTGCCCTGCAGGGCGAGATGGATGGGCGGTCTGCATCCTCACATCTACATCAAAGCTTCAAGCGAAACTTGCCATTTGTTCAACAACTGCCGGGAATAATTGAGAGAAGTGAATCCCTGTAGTCATTCAGACTGTTGAGCTAACTTGAGCAAATTTATGGATGTTCTCGCGCCTGCAACGACAATTGGCTTCGATTTGGTCGAAACCTCCGAACCCATCTCCGCCACAGAGCCCGATTGGGATCGGGAGAAGCTACGCGCTTGGTGGGATCCCAGCCGACAATTAATTAAATCCATCCGCTCTTACCAGCAATGGAAGTCGAAAGGAGGCATCTTGGGCAACCTGATCAGTAAATATCGGGTGCTGGAGTACCGATTTTGGAGTGTGGTCGCGGGCGCTGATATTCCTCTAAATTGCCAATTGGGGGGTGGTTTACTGTTGATTCATCCCAATGGGGTGGTGCTTGGGCCAGCAGTCAAAATGGGAGCAAATTGCCTGATTGCTCAACAGGTCACTATTGTCGATGGGGTCTGCCTGGAAGGACATGTTGATGTGGGCGCAGGAGCCAAAATTATTCGCCCTGTTACGATCGGAGCCCATGCCAAAATTGGAGCCAATGCCGTTGTTCTGACGGATGTGCCCCCTGGTGCTACTGCCGTCGGCATTCCAGCCAAAATCATTCCGGCTCGCTCCTAAATCCTACGGGGGCTGGGCTACAGTTTGGACTTCGCTTCAGGTGGCTTTCGCTTTAGGCGGCCAGGGATGCTTTAGAATGCGGCGCGACGATAGGCAGGTGATCCGAATCAAATCGTGAAGGGCGAACAGTTGAATCGAGTTGGAGATTGCTAGCATAAAAGCACACTTCTAAAGTGTATTTTAGGCCTGTGCAACGCCTAGGTTCTCCTGATCGCTACCGACCGAGCTACTATGCAGCCGCCAGTGAGCCAGATCTCAACCGATCCAGCCCTTATAGGGCAACCCCTGATGGGGCAAGTGCTATTTCACCTAGCCTTTCCGGTCACCGACATTGCTGCGGCCAAAACTTACTATGGAGAAGGGTTGGGCTGTCGGATTGGACGAGAAAATGCTAAGTCTGTGATTCTTAACCTCTATGGGCATCAACTGGTGGCTCATCTAGTCGAGCAACCCCTACCGATCCAAACTGGCATTTATCCGCGTCATTTTGGGCTGGTGTTCACTGAGTTGGCCGATTGGGACGCTCTCATTGCCCGCTCTCAACATTACGGGTTGCAATTTTATCAATCTCCTAAAACCCGGTTTGTCGGCTCCCTGCTGGAACATCGCACCTTTTTCCTGCAGGATCCGTTCCACAACTTAATGGAATTCAAACACTATGCCCATCCCTCTGCTATCTTTGGCGAAGTGGAGTTTACGCAGATTGGGGATCGAACTTGAATGGCTGAATCGCTAAGCCTCAAGTGGCGGCAGCAAGTGCGATTTTATTTTGAGGATATTGAAACGCCGATCGGTCGAGCCATCAATCTGCTCGTGACTGGATTAGTGCTGCTGTCCTCCGCAACCTTTGTGGCAGAAACCTACCCTCTGCCGGATGTGATCCGCATGGGACTGGATGGGCTGAACAACCTCATTCTGGTGCTATTCACGATCGAGTATGGGCTGCGATTGTGGAGTGCAGAACATCGGTTGCGCTTTTGTTTAAACCCCTATTCCCTGATCGATCTCGTTGCCATCCTGCCATTCTTATTTACAGCGCTGGATATTCGCTTCATTCGCATCTTTCGCTGGTTTAGAATTCTACGGCTCATCCGCTTTTTTGAAGGCAGAACGGTTTTTGGCTATGTGACCCGCCAAGACAGTGCCATTTTTGCCCGCATTCTCTTCACGATTTTTACGATTATTTTTATTTATTCGGGTCTGATTTATCAGGTTGAACATCCGATCAATTCTGATGAATTTGCTACCTTTCTAGATGCCGTCTACTTTTCGGTCGCCACCATGACGACCGTAGGTTATGGCGACATTACACCTGCCTCTGAAGTGGGGCGACTGCTTGCTGTATTAATGATTTTAACGGGGATTGCTCTAATTCCCTGGCAGATCGGGGAGTTGATCAAGCAATTGGTCAAAACTTCGAATCAGGTGGAGACCCTCTGCACCAACTGCGGACAAGAAACCCACGATCTGGATGCCCGCTATTGCAAAATCTGTGGTTGGCAACTCTCGAAGGTGGGTCGCTTCTGCGAACTCCCGCCATCCGATCGGCAATTCACCGCTATCCGAGCCCCGGACTCTGACCCAGCTCTAGATCAAACGCCAACAGGTAGCCCCGACAAAACCGATATTGCAGTACGACGGTAGTTTAAACCTAACCCACGGCAAATCCCCGTTGAGTCTGCCGATCGCGAATGGTTGCCAGGTTGCCGGTCGGCACCGCTGCAATGAGCTGGCGGGTATAGTCTTGTTGGGGTTGGCGGTAAATCTGTTCGGCAGATCCGATTTCTTCAATCTTGCCGCGATTCATCACCATAATTCGATCGCTCATAAATTTGACCACGCTCAAATCATGAGAGATGAAAATGTAGGTGAGATTGAATTCGGTTTGTAACTCTTTGAGTAAGTTCAACACCTGCGCCTGCACCGACACATCCAGAGCTGAAACCGACTCATCGCAGATCATAAACTTAGGATTCAAGGCCAGAGCCCGTGCGATACAGATCCGCTGCCGTTGCCCGCCCGAAAACTCATGGGGAAACCGCCGACTACAGGATGGATCGATGCCGACTCGATCGAGCAGGTAAGACATCCGTTCGAGCCGCTCCCGTTCACTGCTACCCACCTGATGAATCTTTAAGGGTTCCATCACCGCCGCTCCGATCGACAAACGGGGATCGAGGGAGCTAAACGGATCTTGAAAAATAATTTGCATTTCTCGGCGTAATTGCCGCAGTTGTTGGGGATTGAGATGGGTGATCTCTCGTCCATCAAACTGGATTTTGCCACCCATTTCTTGAATCAGTCTTAGCAATGTGCGGGCCAGGGTAGACTTGCCACAACCCGACTCACCCACTAGCCCCAAGGTTTCGCCCGGATAAACTTGAAACGAAACGCCATTGACCGCCATGACATACCGCTGAGTCCGCCCAAACACATTCCGAATCGGAAACCCCACTTGCAGTTGCTCAACCGTGAGTAAAGGATCTTGCTGCAGGAGTTGCTGACACCGTCGATCGGCATCATCTCCACTCATTTCTGTGTTAAAGCGAAGGGCTTGTTCTAAACTCAATGGCTTTTCTTGAATCAATGGCTGACCCGTTGGATCAAAACTGACCTCCATAAAATCAGCAACTGTTGGAAGTTGCCGCATCCGCCGATCCAATTGGGGCCGACAAGCCAATAATCCTTTGGTGTAGGGGTGCTGGGGATTGGCAAAAATTTCCCAAACGGAGTTAGATTCGACAATGCGACCCCGATACATCACAGCAACTTGGTCGGCAATTTCCGCAATGATGCCCAGATCATGGGTAATAAACAAAATCGACATACCTCGTCGATCGCGCAACTCCCGCAGCAAATCTAGAATGGTGGCTTGCACCGTGACATCTAAAGCTGTAGTGGGCTCATCGGCAATCAGCACTGCTGGATTACAGCAAATGGCGATCGCGATCATAATCCGCTGAATCTGGCCGCCAGATAATTCATGGGGATAGCGATCGAGGAAAGCCTGTTTTTGGCGATTCACCTGTTGCATCAGTTCCCGATCGCCTAGCTCACCCTCCGGATTGGCTTTCTGCCATTCTTCCAGACAGCGTTGTTGCAGTTCTGAATCACCAGGCAACAGCTTCACTTCTTGCAACAGACTCACTGCCTGCCGTCGTGCTTCGGCGATCGAGAGGCTGGGGCAGTGTTGTTGGATCGCTTCAATGATTTGATAGCCGCAGGTATAGACCGGATTCAGCGAACTCATCGGCTCCTGAAAAATCATCGAAATTTGCCCCCCGCGATACTGGCGGAGTTGCTCCTGCGAAAGGGCTAGCAAATTGACGGGCTCGGCATTCTCAGATTGCCAAAACCAGATTTCACCCCCAACCACCTGCCCAGGGGGGCTCGGCACTAACCCCATCACAGCCAAAGCCGTCACCGACTTCCCCGATCCCGATTCACCCACAATGCCAATCGTTTGACCTCGCTTCACCTCTAACGAAATTCGATCAACGGCTCGAATGGGCACCTCATTCGTGTGAAATTGCACTTCTAGGTCACAAATTTGCAGGATCGGCTGGCTCATAGGTTAGCAAGTAAGTAGGGAACTTCCAGTCGAAGTTCAAGAGGACTCCAATTTAGCTGGATTGTAACAGCGCTAAACAGCAAAAAGCTGTGTTTGCCGCTCCACCTTGGTGATCTTGGCAGCGATGTCGGGATGCGTTGCATCTTCTGTTTACCATCGATCCCCCAATCAACTCTCCTTAGATACCATATAAAAGTATCTTTAATCACTAAACATTTTGATAGCATCTAAGTATCATTAAGTGGTATCATACGATCGGGTTGCATAGGTTTCCTTGGTCAAGCATTACGGAAGAGTAGACCGGGACAGTGAAGTTGTTCGTAGCGGTCAGGAGATCGTTCATTTAGAAGATCGTTCATTGCAGTTAACAACATGCTCAGGAGTAGGAGGAAGAACCTATGGAGTTCCTGGTATTGGCCATGTTAGGACTGGTAACCCTTGGCGCGACTAATGCGTTTGGGTCGGAGGAAGAGGAAGCCGATAAAAAAGGAGACAAGAAAGGGGAAAAGAAAAAAGATGATCAGAAGAAAGATGGCGATAAGGAGGAAGAAAAATCCCCTGAACAAGAGCTGATGGAAGCGATCGCCAAATACGAAAAAAACCCGCCTAAGGACAAGCGGATCAAAATCACCTTCGAACTCCAGGATCGGGAATAGTTTTTATTAGCAGTCTCGATGAATCGGTAGTCTCAATAAATCGGTAGTCTCGATGAGCACCCTAAACTGGGCAACCACTCAAATTTCTACTCTTGTCGAATCGAGAGGGTATAGGCATAACTACCCTGGCTCTGATTGCCGACAAAAATTGAGTAGGTGCCCTGTTCCCACATGCCAGGTACTTCGATCGAGGAACCAGGAGTCATGACACAGCGGCTGACCGGGCCTTGAATCCACAGGGTCGGTTGCCCCTCACCCTGGACACTAAATCGCAGGGCTGTGGGTTGGTTTACGACGACAACCTGGGAGGGCGAGCCTGCGTTAAACCCACATTCGCTTTGCACCTGTCCCGAACTTCCTGTCACTGTTACGGCTGAGGATAACGGAGTTTGTACTGTTTGAGCAGCCGCCATCGTAATGGTAGCAAAAGTGGCTGCTAGAGCTGTTGGCAAAATCGTCCAGTCAATTAATCGTTTCATTTCACTCCCCTCCGATCGAGCAATCACTGGTAACCTCTGAAAACTGTCCAGAGACAAGAGATTAACCGAGTGCGTTTTCAACTTATTCAACTTAGATTTCAATAGGTTCGGGTGCAACGTTGCGCAACCTGCTGAATTAGCGATGCTGAATAGGCCATGCTGAACGGGTACTTAATATACTTTGCGTCTTTCAGCCATCAGCCAGTACCAGCAATCAAGCACAGCAGCAGGTGAATAAGTGACTGTCGGTTCTAAATCGGGCTGCGGCTCAAAACGATTGACCTGAGAGCTATCAACCTAAGTGCCTTGATAATTTGAATTTAACTGTCCCAATGGGTGTTCTATGCCAAGCATGTGCCAGTTTCTCGATCGCATCATCTCGATCGCATCATCGCTGACGTTCTAGAGCAATGCTGAGATAGCGCTAGGGCAATTTCGAGGCGAAGGGACTTGCAATCAAATCCTGGTTCGAAAGCCCCTCGCCCGCTCTGGGAGAGGGGTTGGGGTGAGGGTAGTTTGAGTTTTGTCAGTCAATCAGGTGGTGAGGGATAGGGTCAATGTAATTGTTCCTCATACCTCTGCCAGGCTAGTTTTGCGGCTCCTACCATACCAGCCTGATTCCCCAGTGCTGCGATTAAGATTTGTAGCCCCGATCGAGAACTGGGCAACACGCGGCGATCTAACTCGGCTTTCAGCGTCGGCAAGAAAAACTCAGCACTGGCACTGACTCCGCCCCCTAGCAGGATCGCTTCCGGTGTCAAAACATAGACTAAACTGGCTAACCCGGCTGCTAAGTTGCGGCCGTAGTTTTGCCAAAATGCCAGTGCCTCTGGATCGCCCTGTTGCGCTTTGATTGCCAATTGATCGGGTTCTAAACCCGTCTGCCGTCGGATCGCCCGCACGGAGGCATATTGCTCTAAGGAACCCTGATTGCCACTATTACACTCTGGCCCGTCTGGATTCAGGGTGATCAGTCCCAGTTCTCCGGCTGTGCCGTCCCGGCCGACGAAAAGCTTGCCATCCAGAATCACAGCTCCGCCTACGCCTGTGCCTAAGGTGAGCAAAATCAAATCCTGAAAATGCTGACCGGCACCACGCCAATATTCGCCCATACCGGCACAGTTGGCATCATTGGCTAGCACAGTGGCTCGTCCGGTTTTGGCTTCTAGCCAATCTGCCAGGGGAATATCCCGCCAGCCTGCCAAATTAATGGCAACTCGGGCGATCCGACCGGCTGCATCAGTGGGCCCAGGTGTTCCCACGCCGATCGCCACGGCTTGTTGTTCTGGATCAAGCTGATCGATCGCTGCAATGATCGCCGCCAAAACTGCTTCAGGAGTTGCTGGTTGGGGAGTTGGCAAAGTTAAGGACTGAAGACTGTTGCCATCCTGGTCAAATCGCCCCAGTTTGATGGCAGTGCCACCTAAATCAATGCCAATCACCTCTGCTAGATTGACATTTTTTAGATTGACATTTTTTAGATTGACATTTTTTAGATTGACATTTTTTTGCTGCATTCCTTCTCCTTCCCAGTCCGCGATCGGGTGTTTTTCTGATCCGGTCGGTGGATCAAAACCTGAAGACTATTTCTGAAGACTATTTCTGAAGACTATTAAAGCTTGAAAGGGACAGGGAGATTGATCGCCCGATCCTGCCCGCCTAAAATCGGGTCAACAAAAACCGATCGATCGTCCCATAGGCAAAACCTACTTGACGATCGATCGGAGTTGTACTCAATAGAATTTCTAGATTCTTGGCTAGACTCTTAGAAAGAACGTCCAGGCTCCTAGAAAATGGTGTCTACGGTGATGGCCCCCGTCAGGTCAGCTCCAGTCAGATTGGCCCCGGTAAAGTTAGCTTTGCTCAAATCTGCATTGATCAGGAGCGCCGCCGTGAAGTTGGCATTATTGGCAATTCCATCGACAAATGTAATCCCTGTGAGGTTAGCGCCGATCGTATTTGCATCCGCACCGTCTGCTAAGAGGGCATTGGTGAGGTTCGCCTTACTCAAGTTGGCACCATTCAGGATGGCATCGTCGAGTTGAGCACCGATCAAAATCGCTTCAGTGAGATCTGCACCTGTGAGATCCACACCCGTGAGGTCAGCATTGGTCAGATCGGCTCCTTTGAGGCTGGCACCGGCTAAATTAGCTCCTTCAAAGTTTGCTCCAGTTAAATCAGCCCCTTCAAAGCTGACATTCTGCGCAGCAACTCCTCTAAAGTCTGCTCCAGAAAGGGTAGAAGCCACAAAACTGGCACCGTCTAATTCAGTAATGGCATTGGGGAGCGATCGAAAATCAGCCCCAGCAAAATTGACATCATCAGCAACCAGGTTGCTCAAATCAGCACCCCGGAAACTGAGGTTAAAATCCGTGGGCAGAGTCGTCAGCGGCACACCTTCTGGAATCGAAGAGTTGACATCACTAATGGAGAGCCCTTCAAAATTCGCGCGGTTAAAGTTGACATTCAGCAGGAAAATATCAGTGAAGTTGGTGTTTCTGAAATCTGCCCCAGTTGCAACGACATCTTGCAAGATAACTGCTTCAAGGGTCGCACCTGACAGGTTGGCATTGGTCAGTGTTGCGCCTGTTAAATCCGCAGCCTTCAAATTTGCCAGAGATAGATTCGCTCGGGTTAAATTTGCGCCTGTGAAGATGGGGCGTTCAGATTGTTCACCACCGAGATTGGCCTCAGTCAAAATGGCATCTGTGAGGTTGGCATTAGAGAAATTAACATTGGATGTGCTGACCTTAAATAGATTGGCTCCCCGCAGATTGGCACCACTAAAATTCACATTTTGCAATTGAGCCAGGGATAAATCTGCTGTTGTAAAGCTAGCATTGGCTGCAAAGACTGCTCCAGATGCGTTCACATTTAACCAAACAGATTCAATAAAATTGGTACCTCTTAAAAAGGTATTTACAAATTGAACATCAGTAAGACTGGTTTTGAAAAAAGTTGAACCATTGAGGTTTTGACCATTAAAGATATTTCCTACTAAAACTTGCTCATTGAAATTGAGGGCGACCATATTCCATTCACTCCAAGAATCTAGGGTAAAAATGTTCAAAGTGAGCTTCTACCTGGATTTCAAACTGAATTCAGGCAGATTTTGACAGCGTAAGATAACCGATCGCGGATATCGATCAGGGACTTCTAAGCTATGTCAGCCGATCGGTTGAGCGATCGGATTTCAATCAATTAGGGAGTCAGATTTTGCCAAGAATTTCCACTACTAAAAACATCAAACTAATGCCTCTAGTATTTCGAATAAATGTTGCAAAACCCCTTTAGTCACAATGCTGGCATCCAAAATACACGGTGAGATTTCTCTTGTTTTCTTCAAGTATTAAAACTTTTGAACCAGTGAAGAAATCACTAATTCTAGTTACCTGAATTTTCGCTAACTCATACGAAGGAGCTTCTACAGAGGCTTTCTTTGTGAAAGCGAATTCTGACTATGAAGAACCGTGGCTTCATCAATATCTAATAATGACAAGTTAAATATGTCAACAATCTTCAATACTGACAAATTAGAAATGTCGAATCATGAGAAACTTCTCATAAATCAGTTCAAGCCTTGTCTGAAAGGAGTTATACGGCATCATCCGTAATGCTTGGCTGACTGCCTGATCCGCTTCAAATCGATCGAATAGCCAGATAAACTGCGCTTTAGAAACTTTTTTCAATTCAATGAACTTTGTTTGATTTCTGGAGTCAATGAGAAATTTCTCATAAAACTGTTCAGGAGGTCATGAACTGATATACGCAATCTGGAGCACCTCGAAGAGATGGAGATGACTCAAGTTAATTGAGCTTACGGAGGTGACGAAAAACACTATCTTTCGTGCCGATCGTAATAGAGGATCGCTAAACTTCAATAACCACGCATAAATTGAGTAACTATTAAAATTAAGTGTGATGGTCAAAAAAAAGGAAGCCTGGTATAAATAGAAGGTAAATTACAAGATATGCTACCACTCCTTCAGTTGGGCATCTACTCTCGGAGTTCCTGTGAAAGATTTAGGCCTTCTAATCCAACTTTTCAATCCATTCTTAATCAAAGCTGACAGAATTCCATTGTCTAGTTTTTGGGACTGTGGGAGAGATACTCTCTGGCGGCATATCCGTATTTCTGGCAAGAGTTGTGTTTCCAAATGATGGCTTCCCCAAAGGTTGCTTGCTGTTGTGCTCATCTCATGAACCAGTCACTACCGACTTCGCCTCAAGAAAGTAACTCGCAGCCCCATGAATACTCTCTATTTGGAAACTATCTGCTCGGATGGTTGGATGGTGAAATTCTTCCCGATCCAACATCAGGATTCGACTTGCTACACCTTTGCGATCGTTAATTCAAAAACTCGCAAACAGCAGTATATCTATCAGCAAGTTTGTCGTACAAAAGCAGAAGCCCACTTGAAAGCCTATTTTTTCTGTCTCCGGGCTTCTCTTGACCAAAAACCTTACCCTGCTTTAATTATCGATCTTGAATCTGAGCGGATTTTATCAATGAATCTAGCCGGATTTGAATTGTTTGCGATCCACGCCATTGGATTCAAGATCTCAGATTTTATAGTCAGTCTTGAAAATTACCAGAAACTGCGTGACACGCTTAATCAACCATCTCCATCCCCATCCCCATCCATTCTGGTGCAAAATGCAGATGGTAACTCTAGGGAATGTCAGGGCAGGCTCCAGCTAGATTCCCATTATCCTCAGTGGGGAATTTGCTATCTTATCCCTAATCAATTTCCGCCCGATGTCCTTCGGCGAGTAAATCATTGAATAAGCGATCGGTTTGCCCCAAGTAGGTTTGGGTGCAGTCAATTTTGGGTAACTGTTCACCTTGCCACCTGAGTACTCGACAGCACAAACTACTGAGATTTTCTAGATCTGCATACGTCACCACTCGACTGTGATCGTCCCTGAGAAAAATATCTGTAAAGAGTTCAGGGCTCACCTCATGTTCGAGCATGGCTGCTCTAGGACTATGGGCTCGGAGTGATGCTCGCAGCAGTAGGTGTAAATTATGCTTTTGCTTGGTATTGAGGCAACTCCTCATCAACTTCTCCTTCTTCGTTCGGACTGCGCTTAACTGGGCAGCAAGGTGATTCATTAACTGCTCGATCTGCTCTGGAGACAAACCGCCAGTTTGTGCCACAATCTGTGCCAGTAGATCTTGAGTCTCCATGCCTTGAACCTGACCATCAGGAAAGAAAATATGTTGCCTCAGCTTTTGTAGCGTCCATCCCTGCGCCTCAGCAATTCGTTTCAGGTTTTTCTCTCCAGGCAAACGAATTTGCTTTTCCCAATCTTGCACAGCCGTATAGGATGTCCCTAATCGCCGAGCGAATTCTCGTTGCGTGCTGTCTCCCCTGAGGTCTTTAATCAGTTGAGCTAACCGTTCTTTAGCAATCCGATCGCTGTCTGATGGTATTGCAATCTTCGGTTCTTCTGGAATCTGTGGCTTACCCATCAATTCATATCGCTTTAGAATTGCTTTTAACGGTTTGAATCCTGATGCCCATGAATCCCGATGCCCATGAATCTTGATGCCACCCTGCATATCATGCCAGATCCCCAGGTCATTGCCCTCATATCATGACTCACATATTATGCTAGCCCTATGCTAGACCTACATATACAGCTTCATCTGGCAACTTGCTTCAGCCTTTTATCGGATCTCTCGATTCATTCAGGAGTTGATGCTGTTATTTCTAGCTTGCCAGGAGTAGCCCTAGAAAGCATGAGAGAGCTCTAATGTCGTTGCTAATGTCGTTGCTAAGGTCATTGTCGTAAGGGATACCAAGGCACTCTTTGGGCAGAAGGGATAAAACGGTATAATTCTCAACAGATCGAAGTATGAGTTCAGATTTTGCGATCTATCGTTTGTTCTGGTTGAGTGGCTCAGCATGGCTCTAAAGGCGGTTTTGTTCGATTTCAATGGGGTCATTATCAATGATGAACCGCTCCATCAAAAGCTGATCGAACAACTCCTGATCGAAGAAAACTTACGTCCCAAGCCAGAAGAATTCCGAGAGCTATGTCTGGGGCGGAGCGATCGAGCTTGCTTAACTGACCTGCTCGTTCGGCGAGGACGAGTTGTTACTGAAGATTATCTCAATGGGCTGATTGCCCGCAAAGCCCAGGCCTATGCCCAACAGCTTGCGGTGATCGAGCAGATCCCATCCTATCCTGGTTTAACCGATCTCATTTTCAAAGCCCGATCGATTCAGTTACCCATGGCTGTGGTGAGTGGGGCAATCCGCTCGGAGATTGACTTGGTGCTAAACCGCTTAGAACTGAGCGATTATTTTGCGGTAATTGTGGCAGGCGATGATATTCCCACCAGTAAGCCCGATCCAATGGGCTACTTGTTAGCGATCGAACGGTTGAATCAGCGCTTTCCCGACTTGCAACTTCAACCTGGTAACTGCTTGGCGATCGAGGATACGTTTGCGGGGATTCAAGCGGCTAAAGCGGCCGGAATTGCTGTGGTGGGGGTAGCCAATTCCTATCCATTTCACATGATGCATCGATCGGCTAACTGGGTTGTCGATTACCTGTCGGATGTCGATTTAGATTGGGTGCAGCAGGTGTTATCCCTACCATCGCCTCGGCTTGCGGAAGAATAGGGAGGCTGTACCTGAGAGGAATCTGCCTGATGATAGCAACTGCCAATTCTGGTGGAATGGTTTCAGCCTACGCTGAGTTGCTCATTTGCTTTGATTCCCAAGTTCCAGCAAAGCTTGCAGGTTATATCGGAAACCCCAGATCTCGCAAACTATTTTGCAACCGTTGCGCCTCAGTCGAATGGGTCGCTTCATGGAGTTCGATCGCCCGCCGAAATGCTGCCAGGCTCTCTGTGACTCGACCCAGTTTCAACAAGACCACTCCTAAGTTTTGGTAAGCTTCGGCATAGGTGGGCTGGAGTTGAATGGCTCGTTGATAATGCTGGATTGCCGCCTCAAACTGCCCCATTGCCTTCAGGGTGGCACCCAGGTTAAACTGCCCGATCGCAAATTTGGGATCGATCGTGACGCAGGTTTGGAAGGACTGCTGAGCTTCCGGCAGCCGATTCTGGGCGATCAACAAACTGCCGAGATTATTGTATGCCCCTAATTTGAGGCGATCGAGGATTGGTTGAGCCATGGCCTGCTGGTAATGATGGATAGCGCGATCGATCTGTTGCGATCGGCTGTAGGCAATACCGAGATGGTAGTGCAGCTCATAGCGTACCGGCGCATCTTGAGGATCGGGAGTGCGGATCGATCGACCTTCTGAGTCTTCAGCCTCTAGCGATCGAAGTCCCTGTTCCAAGACCCGAATGCCACGCTGCCCATCACCTGTTTCGGTGTAAAGCGCCCCTAACTTGCTGCATACATAGGGATCCTGAGGATGAGCCGTATAAAAGCCCTCCATGGTAGTTTGAGCTTTACGCAGCTTGTCGCGGCTGGTGATCGCGCTAGACTGGTAGCCATAATGCTGGATCGCCACATCCGGGCAGTTGATAATCTGCCAATCTGGTTCTTGTTGCCGCAGCAGCCCTACACTGTCATCCACCATGGCGTGATAGGGACGAGCAAAGTAGAGGTCAGGATGATGGCGAAACAGGCGAGAAACCAACGAGTAGGGAGATTGGGTTGCGCCGATCTCTTGCCGTACCAGGTTAACCACCAGCGTATGGGGCTGCCGCATTGCCTGCCGGAGCACGGGAACGATCGTCTCCACCAGTACTTCATCTGCATCCAGCACCAGCACCCAGTCGCCAGTGACAAACTTCAATGCCTTGTTGCGGGCGGCCGAAAAATCATGACACCAGGCAAAATGATGCAGCTTCGCCCCGTAGGATCGGGCAATGTCAGGCGTTGCATCGGTTGAGCCGGTATCAAGCACGATGATTTCATCCACCACCCCTTTGACGCTATCTAAACAGCGAGGTAGATTCGACGCTTCATCTTTAACGATCATGCACAGGCTTAACCGCATTGCCATTGCCTCTTCCCGATCTTTAACTATCAGCAACTATCAGCGTAAGAGATGGGTGGGGCGATCGGGATCTTTTCCATCAGGATCTTTTTCATCCAGATCTTTTTCATCCAGATCTTTTTCATCCAGATCTTTTCCATCAGGATCTTTTCCCGCACTTTAGGGCGAGAGGCGAGCTTTTTTGGCGCGGTTGGCTTCATACCAGGCGGCAATCTGCGGTGCCCAGTTGGCGAAATGTACCCACATCAACTCACACAACTGCTGGGCTTCTTGCTGAGCATCAAGTTTCCAGCGCAGATCGAGTAAATGCATAAAAGAGCGAACGTTGGCAGACATCACCCAATGCTGCCGCACATCAAAGGCAATTAATCCACGGGCATGTTCTTCAGAAAAACCTTGGTGAATCCGTTCTGTATAGCGATGACAACCTTTCAAACACCATTCTAGATCTTGCTGGCGTAATGCTTCAGTATATTCATAGCGTTTGCCTTGCCGATCGCTATAGAAACCGATCGGACGAAGATAAAAGACTTCTTCGATATTACGTTTGCCTTCTGCCACATCGATGATGCGCTGGCCGGTATAACGAAATGATTGCACATCGAAAGATACACCAACCCTGTGAGTCCGCATTTGCTGCATGGTGGAATGGGGAAAGAACCCACAATTCAAGACGATCTGCGGATGCTCCAACGGCCCATAGTGCCCCCGGTTGCCTGCTAGCAGGTGCTTAATTACCAAATCGCCAGCCTTGGCTTCATCTGGAAATCGATCGCGCTCATCCCAAATGAAAGCTTCCGCATAGTCTTGGTGCATGGCAGCATAGATCAATTGCTGGGGATTGGCGGTTTGCGATAGCACTTCCACCCGAAAGAACGGATCGATCGGTTGGGCGGCGGATTTGGACTCTTGGGAAATTAACTGCATGGGTCTGGGCGGTTACGATGCGAAAAGTAGCGTTCGAGTTCGTTATCGTACCTCAGATTTTTTTTGCTGCACCAAGAGTTTTTACGCAACTTTTACGCAACTTTTACCGCTTCCCACCGATCTATCCCTGATCGGCATGAATAAGTGTTTCATCTTGTTGCATCGATCGCGCCAATGGCTGGGAAAATTCAGCCCCAGAGAGCTGAGTTGCTGTGATTTGCCGCGTCGAACCGAGCATTTGCAGGCTTTCAATCAACGCATTGCAGACTACAGATTCCGTTTCTCGATCGAGCATGAGACGAAAACAGTCGGAGAGTTCAGCAGCGGTCATAGAAGCAGTTTGAACCGACAGAGCCTGACGAGTCAGTTGGCGCACTGCAATCAACCGCTGTAACGGATCGGCATCAGAGAGTGCGAGCAGCCAAGATCGACCAGCCTCACCCACAGCTTTGGACGATCCAGCCTCCTGAGCCGCAGATTGACAGCGCCACAAGAGCCAACTTCCGATCGCCAGCATCCCCAGCCCTTGCAGCAGAATGGTAGACACCAGCCAGTGCTGCTCTGATTCTAGCCATACTGCGGTAGCCAGATAGGTGTAAGCCAGCGCCAACCCGCCTGCCAGACAGGACAAGGTGAGCGATCGATTCGTTGGTTTCCACAACTTTTGCCAGCTTCTGCGCCCTGGTAATCGCAACTGGCCCTGCTGCGCTAAATACACTGCAACGGTGACCGTTAGCCCGATCGTAATCGCCAAGAGCCATTGCCACAGCCAAACCCAGAGCAGCAGTACCCCAACCCCGCTCAATAACCAGTTTCTGTGCCTTACCAGACGATGTGACCAACGCTGAAGGCGTTTTTGGGTCGCGGTTGGCAGTTTGATGGGTAGTCTAATGGGCGGTTTGATGGGCAGTTTGATGGGCGGCTTGATGAGTACTCGACCTGTCAAAGTACTTAATTCGGCAGAAATTTGGGTTAGGATATCAGGCTTCACGGCATTTGCTAATGGCTGGGCAGAACGCTTCAATACGCTTCGATCAAAAGCATACCAAGGCTGACTCTGACTCTGCATCTCTCCCATCACATTGGCTCGCTAGAGAGCAATCCATGTAACAGCAATCTAGCTCGGCATCAAATTGCCCTCAACGATCGGATTCAACTTTCTACGCTGGTCTGGACTATATCTAGGTCTGGACTATATCTAGGTCTGGACTATATCTAGGTCTGGACTATATCTAGGTCTGGACTATATCTAGGTCTGGACTATATTTGATTGGACGATGGTTGGACAAGCGAGCGAGGATCAGGAGTTCGATCGATGTCTGCCTATAAAGTGATCTATGCAGTCGTGCGCCAAATCCCAGCGGGGCGAGTTGCCACCTATGGTCAGGTTGCTGAATTGGCGAATATGCCGGGACAGGCGCGTCTGGTGGGCTATGCCCTCTATCGCGTTACCCATGATCTGGAGGTGCCTTGGCATCGTGTCATTAATGCCAAAGGAGAAATCTCTCAATCGCCATTGCGGCATGGTGATGATCATTTGCAGCGGGACTTGTTGGAGCAAGAAGGAATTGAATTTTCGTCAGCAGGAAAAATTAGCCTGCAAACCTATCGCTGGAAACCTAGTCGCTGGAAACCAGAATTGCTTACAGCTTTATCCTTTGAACCCAATTCCAACGCTTAATCGGCTCGATCGCGGTTAGGACGATGTCCTGGCAATCGACGCAGTTCTTGAGAGGGTGGGTAGCGATCGGAGTTCTGCTGCCGTGCTGCTGGCGGTTCTCGATCGTCCCAGCCTGCTTCTTGTTGCTCAATGCGACGACCCACTTCCAGAAAAATGTCTTTGCGCAGATAGGGATAATCCGACACCCATAAATCTGCATCCGAAACATAAACATCAGAAACCTGCATGATTCGGCTCAGGTCGGGACGATTCGACATCACCAATAGTTCAGCCCGATCGCCCCGGCGGATCGATCGATGGACTTTCAGCAAGGGAGCTTGAACGGTGGCCACAAAGCCGGTGTCATCTCCCACCTCCAGATTGATGCGCCGTTCTCGATTCTCGATAATCACCAGCTCACCCTGCTTGTTGACCGTTTCTTCCTTACCCACTAACGTTTCAGTCACAAAAATATCAAGCACTTCACCGAATAAAAAGCCGCTGTACTTATATCTTCGTGATTCCAGGTTCCGCCGAGTTGCTTGATAAGCCGGATACCAGAGCCAGTACAGTCCAGTGGCGCTACCCAAAAATGCCAGTACAATCTCAAACCGGCTCCCTGCAAAGTAGGACAAGAGGGCGACTACCACAACGCCTGCCACTGAAATCAGCACGCGCCGGAGAATATCGGAAAAATTGCCCCAGCAATAGCGATACTGGTTGGCGGTGGCGGTGACAGGAATTAGCTCTTCAAATTTTTTTCGGGTAATCGGGATCAGCATGATGGCTCACCTCAGGTGCCTGATTGATCCTACTCTACAAAGCTCTACCCCAGAAGCCTCAAAAAGCGCTACGTAGGCTCACTGATTTTTTCTGGAGTGGGATTGGCTGCGATTAGAAAGTTCCGTGGATTTTTCGACGTGACTAAGGGGTTCCAAAAGACACAATGAACTCACTTCTGGAGAACGCGATTCGGAAGGGCTGAACAACTAGGGGGCAATTGAGTTGTTTGAGGTTCTTCCGGTTCAAAAAGCGTCCTTACAGGTGACCTGCCTGACCTTGGGGGCTTATGAGGTCAGGCAATTTTTTCTTTAAAGAATACCTGAGAAATAATACAGAACGCAGAACAAGATACGCAGAACAAGACACGCAAATTCGAGGATTACACCACTAGACTGAAAGATGACTTGAGGATAGCTCGAAGGTGGCTCGAAAGTGACTCGAAAGTGACTCGAAGATCACTTGGAAATTCGGAAGATAGCCTCGTTTAGCGATCGAGTGGTTTCACAACCCGATCCAGCGCTTCTTGCAAAAAGGCTTTGACAAAGTCATCTCGTCGATTGAGCCGAAATTGCTCCTGTACAACTTCCGTCATGCCACCATCTCCCCAAGTCTGGTTTTGTCGGAAATATTCGATGAAGCTTTTGCCAGCAATTCGAGTCAGGTAAGCGGCTGTGACACCCTGGATGGCTCGCCCAACCAGAAAAGTGCCAACATTTGTCTGCAAGGCGATCGAGAAAATTTCGATGGCTCCTCGCACAACCCCCAGACTGACCAGGGTTTTTGCTAAAGAAATGGCCAGTTCCTTGCCGCGATCGAGGTTCATCTCACAACCATAGACTCGTCCCAGTTCAACCACCATCTGAGCATTGATCGCGGCGGTGGCGACCAGATCAACAAGGGGTAAAGGCGTGGCAGCCACGACTCCTGCTCCAATCCACTGAAACCGATCGACGATTTTTTCAGCCTGATGCTGGCGTTCTTGGTCGATCATCTGACGAGCTTCTTGCCCTAATCTCTGAGATTGCAGCAAAATATTATCGGCAATGAGGTTTTCCCCCTCGGCGCGCAAGACGGTTGCCATGCGTTCTAACAGTGGCAAGATTTCAGGATAGGGCATCGTTAAATGGGGATTAGCAGCAACTGCGATTAAGTCATCTGCCAAAATCATTCCCTGTAAGCGGCGATCAAGCGCAGCTAAAATCTGTTGCCTTTCCGACTCTAAATAGCAATCAATTTTGTTGAAGACCACCAGTAGCCGCTTACCCATTTCAGTCAGGATCTGAAGCGCTTGATACTCCGACTGCCGCAGGTCATTATCCAACACAAAAATAAGCAGATCAGCATCAGTTGCCCACTGTTTGGCTTGTTGCTCTCGTTGCGCTCCTGCTGCGCCTGCCTCCAAGATGCCCGGCGTATCTACCAGAACAATATCTCGATCGAACCCTTCTAAGCTCAACCGATAAGTTTGCTCATGAATGGTAATCCCCATTGCAGCACCCACTCTCCCCCCTTGAGGCTGCGTTGCATCACTCCCCCCGATTTCCTGCAGAATGGCGTTAATGAGAGAGGTTTTTCCGGCTGAGCCAGTCCCGAAAAACACCACTGTGAAATCCCGCTGCTCTAAAGACTGGGCAATTGCCTCGGATCGCTCCAACAAAGCCTTGCGGGCTACCTCATCCTGGATGTGGCTCACTTGCTGTTGTACTGCTCGTAACGATTGCTCTGCCACAGCAGATTTTTCAGTGGGGAGGCGAATCTGGGTTGACTTAGGCTTGACGGGGCGACCAAAAATCAGTAGGTAGTAAACCAGCGCGGCGATCCCCGCAATCAAAGCGCCTACCAAAACAACCAACAACAGGCTAGCCAACAGGGGCGAGAGAACAGCCAGCCCAAAATAAAGTCGCTGCAATGAGTCGAATAGGGAAGAAGCTAACCCTAAGGTCAGCAACACCGCAACGGCAATCAAAATCCAACGCATTCGGAGCATAGATACAGTCAAACGAGCAGATAAAACGGCAACTGAGCGCCGTCTCGATTCTAACGATTCTTCAATCCAAACCGCATAGCAGTGTGGCGGCCAAGATACCGCAAGCACCACTATGCTATCTTTGAGTCAAAGATGCTAGCATCTACGCTACTACCTCAGAACAGGCCCATCAATCGCAAAACCATCAATTGGCTGAACTATGGCCGGTTTTCTTCACTCGGCTACCAATTTACGCTTTCTGATCGGGGCTCATCCATTAAATCTGCTTGAGCGCTTGACTATTGCTAAAGAGCACCAGAGTTAGAAACCACCATTTCGGCGACCACCGCCGCCGCCACCGCCGCCACCTTCACGCGGTTTCGCTTTATTTACTCGAATCTCTCGACCCAGCCACTCAGCGCCATCAAGTTCGGAAATTGCCTGATCCTCCTGGGCTTCATCTTCCATTTCTACAAATGCGAATCCTCGCTTCCTGCCAGTTTCGCGATCGGTTGGTAAACTAATTCGGCTTACCTTCCCGTATTCGGCAAAGACTTCCCGCAAATCATCCTCAGTTGCCTGAAAAGACAGGTTGCCAACGTAAATAGTCACGATCCTCTCCAAACCATTCGACACAAGGGGCATGCAGGCCGGAGAAGAACTGAAGGAACCCAATTGAATTCCTCTACACTCTGCTACCGAAAACTGCTTTGCTCGTGATCATATCCGATCTATAAGCAAATGGCAGCAAAATGAAAAACATCTTTGTTTAACTTTTCGCAACGAACTGCATGAATGCTCGAACAACCCAACCCGAAACCCAATCCGATCCACCCAAGGACAAAGCGGTCACGGCGCATCTGGCTCTCTATTGTTCTAGCGCACTTTTTGCTAGCAATCTACTGGCAGCAATGATCTGGTAAGCTTCTGATAGTTTGATGCTCTGTTGTCAGTCTCTTAGCAGCGATTATTAAATTCTGTATAGCTTCGATTCACCCTCATAATGCCACGAGAAAGTGAATTTTTGGTGAATCGCCTAGCTCAATCTCTTGTTTTCAGCTCAGAGTAGCCGCTGAAAACTCAGAGTCACTTCAGAGTCAGCCCAGGGTTGATTATCAAGGCGTAATTCTTCGCATATAGTCCGCCCACAGTTGAGCAGCATCTGCACTGGTGCCCAGCGTGGGGGTATTGTCGTCGTTCCCAAACCAAATGCCCGTGACGAGCGATTGGCTTGGAATGTAACCGACAAACCATAAATCGACATAGTCATTGGTTGTGCCGGTTTTGCCTGCTTCCCCCAATCCCAAAAAAGCATTGCTTGCTGTTCCAGATTGAGTGACTCCCTGCAACAGAGTCGTCATTGTTGACGCAATTTGAGGGGAAAGTACAGGGCGATTGATTTCAGCATCTTGTTGATAATCGTAGATCACCCGACAAGTCCGGTGATCATTCAAGTTCTCACAATCGCTGCTGTCTAAAATCCGATTAATGGTGTGAGGGCGATTTCGCACACCTTCGTTGGCCAAGACTCCATAAGCACCCGTTAATTCCAGTAAGGTGACCTCATTTTGTCCGAGTACCATCCCCGGCACCGGGTCAAGCTTGGCAGTGATTCCCAGGGTTTTAGCCAATCGGATGACGGACTCCAACCCTACCTGCTCGGCAATTCGGAGCGCTACCACATTCTCAGATTGGGCTAAGCCGCTATACATATCGAGACTGCCACCCCCCGATCGACACCCTTCAAAAAACTGCCCTTGCCAATTGAGGGGAGCGCAGGAGTAGACATTGCCAGGTGAAATGTCTTGGTCTAATGCCGCAGCATAGGCAAATACTTTGAAGGTCGATCCAGGCTGGCGGTAAGCTTGTGTGGCGCGATTAAACTGACTCTCGCGAAAATCCAGCCCGCCCACCATTGCTAACACTCCGCCCGTGCCGGAGTCTAAGGTGACGACTGCACCTTGGGAAAACCCTTTCACGTTGCCGGTTGTGGCGATCGCCGTTTGCAGGGAAGCTTCGGCCTGAGCTTGTACATTCAGATCTAGACTACTTTCGACGATAAAATTCCCCTCTTGGGCTAGCTGATCGCCTAGCAAAGTCTCAATCTCGGCAAATACCTCTGCATAAAAATAGGGAGCGATCGTGCTTTCCAATTCCTTGATCGCCTTGGGGTTAATTTCAATACGCGATCGTCTGGCCCGCTGGGCTTCATCCGCACTGACCATGCCCAACACCACCATGCGATTGAGCACTCGATCGCGAAATTCAACCGCTGTATCATAGTCCCGCACTGGGTTAAAGGCATTAGGGGCAGGCAAGATTCCCACTAGGGTTGCGGCTTCTGAGAGGGTTAGATCCTTTGCAGATTTACCAAAATAGAATTGGGCAGCATCCTCAAACCCATAGTTGCCATTCCCTAAATAAACGCGATTCAGGTAAGTCAACATCAAAAAGTCTTTGCTGTAGAAAGTCTCCAGCTTCAAGGCCACAACCGCTTCTCGCAGTTTCCGACCTGCTGAATCGGCCGTACCCACATACTCTCTGAAAATACTGCGGGCCAACTGTTGAGTGACTGTACTGCCACCCTCGCGAATTTCACCCCCTCGGAGATTTGTCACCAGCGCTCGGAAAATCCCGATCGGATCTACTCCCAGATGCCAGTAAAAACGGGAATCTTCTGAGGCAATCACGGCCTTAGCCAAATAGGGAGAGAAATCACTCAAGCTCTTGAGTTCCAGATGAGCTCGAGTTTCGATCGCTCGTAGGGGCGTGGCTTCATCTCTGGCATAAACAACGACTGGGCCCTGAACCGAAGCGGGCAAAGGGCGAACGGCAAAGCGCTGCCATTCCAGTCCAATCCAGACCGCCGTTAAAGCAGTGAGCCCAGTAAACCCGTATAGCCCATACCGAGCCGTTTTGACGTACCAAGGTGGCGGATTGTGATACTGAATTCGAACGGCTGCTGCCAATTCCGGTGGGCCGAGGGTGAGTACATCTCCGTGCCGCAGTGAGAGTTTCGTTAAGCGACGTTTGCCCCGATAGATCCCATTGGTGGAGTTTTCATCTCTTAACACAAATGGAGTATTCCCTTGCCGCTGATCACGAGTCAGGGATAAATGTACCTGACTTACGACGGGATTCCGAACCACAATGTCACAGGACTTCGAACTCCGCCCTAATAGATAGCGTTCCCCCAGCAGTGGATAGACTTCCGCCTTTGGAGAATCAGCGTCCTGCACCCAGAGTTCTGGCACCCTCGCGTTTGGCTTCAACTGGAGTTTTGAAAAATCGACTTTAGCCTGTACAGTCCGCACAGCCTGCGTCAAAGCACCCAGCAAGGTCTTCGGCGGCTGAGTTGGCGGCTGAGTTGGCGGCTGAGCCGGTGGCTGAGCTGGTGGCTGAGCTGGTGGTGGGGATGGCAATTTGGGGGGTTGGTTAGGCGGTGGCGAAGAGGTCATGCATTAGAGCTAGGGACTATTGTGGAACATTGATAGAACATTTGTGGAGTGATTGGCAGTGGAGTGTATCAGGTAGGGAAGAATCGATCGTCTGAACGACTGATTGGTTGAACGACCTATTACCTGGATTGGTTGAACTGCCCATGATCTGGACTACTCATCATCCGAATTGCCTGTGTCTGGACTACCTACCATCTGGACTACCTACCATCTGGACTACCGACCATCTGGACTACCGACCATCTGGACTACCGACCATCTGAATTAGACAGATACAGCGAATCCGATCGCTCTTCCGGAGATCGATTCTTAACTCTCGGCTGAGCTAGGTGTTACTCAACTAGGCACTATTGTAATCATTTGCATCCCAGACGGTAGCATTCCAAAACCGCTTTTCTCCGGGGCATTGGGTTGAGAGCCAAATCGCCACGCCCTACCTTGCAGTTACCTTGCAGCAGTTACCTTCTGCTTGATGGCAGTAGAGCCCAACTGTAAAGCCTAACTGTAAAGAAAGCCTAACTGTAAAGAAAGCCTAACTGTAAAGTCCAACTAAAGACAGAGGGTGAAAGCGGCAGTTTGTTTTTAACGTTGTCCTGAAGCCGTTGGGTTTCGATCGCTGTAGTGAAACGCCGGTTAAGCCAATGGAATCAGTAGTCTATATCAAGGTCAAGCAATATCAAGCGATCCAAATTGAGTGATCCAAATTGAGTGATTCAAATTGAGTAATTCATGGCAGGCGATTCACATTGCAACATTGGAATACATCTCAGTACATCACTCAACCCATCACTTCCGGGCAACAGCGATCAAGCATCAGTAATGAAATAATTTGAGGTATCTCATGGCATTTTCAATTAAAAGACATAAACTGACAGGGCTGATGGCAGGTTTGCTGCTCCTACCCATTGTTGCTGCCTGTAACGAAACACCTCAGGCTACAGTGCCCGACTCGTCGGTTACAGAATCCCCGGTTTCAGAGTCTCCTGTAACTACCTCACCGAATGCAACTGCACCGAATAGCACGACAGCGACCAATGCAGAGGATATTGTCAGTGTTGTTGAGACTAATCCATCCTTGAGCACCCTAGCATCAGCATTGGAAGCGGCCGACCTCAAATCAACTTTAGAGGGAACTACACCTTATACGGTTTTTGCACCTACCGATGCAGCCTTTGAGGCCATTCCGGCAGAAACCCGCCAGCAGTTGCTTCTGCCTGAGAATCAAGAAACATTACGGCAATTGTTGCTTTATCATGTTGTGCCAGGGCAAGTCACGGCTCAGCAACTTCAAGCAGGTGCCGTTGAAACCGCCGCTGGTGAGTCAGTGGATGTGCAAGTAGATAGTGCAACCCAGCAAGTTCGAGTCAATACGGCCAACGTGACCCAGCCCGATATTCTGGCAGAAAATGGGGTGGTGCATGTGATCGATCAAGTAATTTTACCGCCCAACTTCGCGCTCTAGCCACGACGCATAGACTGGGTAGTCAGCTAGTGAGGTGATATCTAGCATGGATGTAATTCATTTCTGAGCATTTGTGCTTGAATCCGTCTGATGGGCAGCACAGACTGTATTAGACAACGATCGCGAAGTGAAATCCATGCTAGATCCCCTATGGAAAGTCGGTATAACTCATTTGGAATTGGGATGAACCAGATGAAGTACGGCTTGAATCAGATCGGCTGGCTCGATCGGCTTTGACAGATGCATTTGAAACCCGGCTTTTAAGGCTTGCTGTTGATTGGACTCCCCGGCATACGCTGTGAGCGCGATTGCAGCGATCGATCCACCTACTGGGAGCCGACGAATTGCATGAATTAACTCATAGCCATCCATATCGGGCATACCAATGTCAGTAATTAACAAATCGGGTGGTTCTTGTTGAACGATCTGTAAGGCTTCTTGCGCCGAAGCGGCTAACTGGACTTGGGCACCACACTGTTCCAGGGCATAGGCTGCTAATGCTCTTGTATCAACCTCGTCATCTACAACCAGAATCCGCACTTGAGCCAGGATAGATTGGGCTGGCAAAGCGGTAGCAGTAGGGAGGGCAATCTGGACTGGCATAGCGATTGGACTAAGAGGCAACTGAACCGTAAAGATTGCGCCCTGTCCTTCTCCCGCACTCGCAGCCTGGATCGTTCCGCCATGTAATTCCACAATCTGACGTGCGATGGCTAAGCCTAGCCCTAAGCCCCCAAACGATCGGGTGGTTGAGCTGTCGGCTTGGCGAAAATAATCAAACACATGGGGGAGAAAGCCTGCTGCGATCCCTTTCCCAGTGTCAGATACGGTGATTCTGACCTGCTGTTCGATCAACGTTGACTGAATCTGCACTTGCCCACCCGTTGGGGTAAATTTCACAGCGTTAGAGAGCAAGTTCCATACGACCTGTTGTAGGCGGTTGGCATCGCCCATCACATAAGGCGCAGGTAAAACAAAATCCCTTTCGAGGTGAATGCCTTTGGCTTCGGCCGCTAAGGCAACGGCTTCGATTGCTGCCTCTAAGGTGGATGTGATATTAACTGAAGCAATTTCTAGATTTAATTTGCCTTGTAAGATCCGCGAGATATCTAACAAGTCTTCAATTAACTGGGTTTGCAGTTTGGCATTCCGCTCGATCGTTTCTAGCGCCACAGCCGTTTTTTGCCGATCCAACCGGCCAGAACGCAAGAGACTTGTCCAGCCCAAAATCGGATTCAAGGGGGTGCGCAATTCATGAGACAGGATCGCCAAAAATTCATCCTTGACCCGATTGGCTCTTTCAGCTTGTTCCCTGGCAATTCTCTCCCGTTCTAAAAGTTGTTCTCGCTCCTCCTCAGCCTGTTTTCGTTCAGTAATATCTTGTATTACACCTAACATTCCGATCGGTGTTCCGTCTTTATCATACTGGGCTCGTCCCTTTGCCGAAGCCCAACGAATGGACTGATCCTGACAGATGACCCGATACTCGATGGCATAATCGCTATGATTAGCGATCGATTGAGCCACAGCAGCCTGGGCCCGATCCCGATCTTCTGCAACCAGCAAGCCACGAATTTCTGTCCAAGTGGGCGTGAGGTGCGGGAAAATATCAAAAATTTTAGCTGCGGGCTCTGATAACGTCGCCACATCAGTCGCCATCTCCCAACTCCAGTTGCCCATTTGGGCTGCACTCAGGGTGAGTTCGAGTTGTTCCATGCTGGTGCGCAAAGCCACTTCAGTGCGCTGCCGCTCTTCAATTTCTTGCTGGAGTTGCTGATTGGCAGCCATCAATTCAGCCGTGCGCTCTTGGACGCGCTGTTCTAATAAACCTTGAGCATGACGCAGTTTTTCCTCAACCTTGACCCGTTGCTGGATTTGTTCTTGTAGAGCCCGATTGGTTTGCTCTAATTGTTGTGGGCTGGGCAATGCTAAGGCTTGAGGAACTAGGGGCACAAGCTGAATAGCTGTAAATGCTGATACTCCGGCTGTTATGACTTTAATACCGCCAGAAAGCCAATAGGTTGGATACCAGAGTGTCCAAATTTCGGCAAGATGAGTGGTACCGCAGGCCACAATAAAAGCGGCAAATAACAAAAATATCCAGTTGAAGGGTAAATCACGCCGCTTCCGCACAAAGTAGAACAGCGTGACGGGAATGGAATAGTAAGCAGTCGCAATCAATGTGTCTGAGGAAGCATGAAGCCAGACTAGGCTTGGTTTCCAGAGGTAGCAATGACCATGGGGGATGAACGAACTAGCACTCAAAAAAGGACTCAAAAAGTCATTCATAGGGTGAGGCAAGGGCCAGTGATTCCAGTGATTTAGCAGTAAATGAATCCCGCAGAGAATAGGCATCGGGCTGCAAAACAGCAAACCATGCCCTAGTCAATTGAAACAAGTATCAAACTATTAGAACCAGTCTGTTTGTGAGTTTAACGCTGATTGGCTAATAAATCTTTTCCCTTCATTCCCCAGGGCACCACATCAAGGCACTACATCAAGGCACCACATCAAGGCGCACTGCTTTTGGCGATCCCTGGTTCGTCAGCAAGGGGCAGCATTATAGGAGTCACTACCTGATTGACTGACAAATCTTTTCCCCTCATCCCTAAATCCCTTCTCCCACTAGGGGCGAAGGGACTTGCAATCAAATCCTGGTTCGAAAGCCCCT